>CALFML010000813.1 GCA_937879845.1 uncultured Myxococcales bacterium | reverse complement strand
GTCCAGGGCGTCTTCGGCGCCGCTCGGCAGATGGTCGATGGAGCGGTCGCCCGCGGCCGGGCCGGCGGTCATGACAGGCGGTGCGGCTCGCGCAAGGTCGCGGCCGCGGCGGCGCGCAGCGGGTAGATGACGTTGCGGGTGCCGGCCTTCTGGCACAGCGCCGAGACCGCCGGCAGCGAGTCGGGATCGGCGACGAACTTACGATCCTTAGCGACGTGATAGCCCAGGCGCCGCTGCGCCCGCTCATACTCGCTGCGGGCTTCCGCCGACAGCCGCTGCGCCAGCATCTGGGTGAGCGGATCGTTGTCGCGATCGCCCGGCAGATCGCTGGCCGCGGTATCGACGCCGAAGGTGCCGATCATCGACCCCGGTCCGCTGCGCAGCTCCCCCAGACCCTCTTGCGGCGGCAGCTCCGGCAGATGCAGCGGTCCCACCGTGGCGATGCTGACCCGCCGCACGGCGACTCCGGGTTGCGCCGACAGCTCGATGAACAAAAGCTCCGCATCATGCGCCGCCAGGCGGTACAGCAGCGCCAATAGCTCCGGCGCCGCGGCGACGCTTTCGCCGCTGCGCTCGATGAGCGGCCGCTGCGCCGGTCCTTGGCTGAGCTCCGCCGTGCAGCGCCGCAACAGGCCGCGCGCGTCGAGCTTGTCGAGCGTCACCTGAACCTGCACCGCGTCCGGCTCGATGCGCTGCAGCGCCACCACCAGCTGCTCGACGGCCGGCGGCGGCCTCTGAACAAGCTCCGAGTAGTAAAGCCACTTGAGCAGCTGCTTGCCATAGGCCGGATCGCGCGGCGCCCGCTCCCGCAGCTGCTCCTGCGGCGGCAGCCCGGCGAGCACCTTTTCCGCGATCTGTACGTCGGTGCTGACCCGCGTCCACTCGCGCAGCGCCGGCAGCCCTGACTGCGGCTCCACCAATAGCTGCGGGTACAGCCCGCGATGGCAGCGCGTCCCAAGCGCCTCCAGGTTGGCGAGCAGCGCCCGCCCCGGCGGAAACGCCGCCCCCAGGCGCGCCTCCCGCAAAAGCGCCGCGGCCCGCTCTAGATACGCATCGGCCGCCTCATCGTGCAGGAGGCAGCCGGCGGTAGTGCTGACCGCTTTCATTGCTCGCTGTCTCGGGATCCAGGTCCGGAGAGCTCGCTTGGGCTGACCGCGGCATTTTTGCCGCTCGGGGGGCTCGACTGCTGGCTTCCCGCCGACGGCTTAGGCCGGGCGCCCATCGCCTCATTGGGGACGCTCGGGGGACTTATCCGCGGCGGGCCGCCGACCCGAATCGGGCCGCTCGGGGGTCCTGAGCGCTGGCTCGCCGCCGGGAGCTGCCGCGGGGTGGCCGGCCCCGGCCCGGTCAGCTCCGGCCGCACCGCGCTGCCGTCGCGCAGCGCGCTGGTGACAAGTCGCGAGATGCGCGCATCATCGGCGGCGCGCGACAGCTCCAGGTTCACCTCCAGGCTGGCCCGCGTCTCATAGTCGTAGACCTCCAGGCGCCCGACCAAGGTATCCAGGTTCTCGCGGAAGTAGCGCTGGGTCTCGGCGACGAAACGAGTGGTCTGGTTGAGCGACTCGCTCAGCCCCTCCAGCGACTGCTTCATCTCCAGCAGCGTGGCCGTGGCATCGGCCGCCGCCCCGATGGCGCGGATCTGCCCCGACACCAGATCGAGCTTTTCGCTCGCCGCCATCACGTACTGGGTGATGTCGCTGCGCAGGCTGGCGATGGTCTCGCTCAGCACCCGCGTGCTGTCTTTTAGCTGGCTCAGGCGCTCGACCGCGGTGTGGTACAGCTGCAGCTGCGTCGCGTGCTCGGTGAGCAGCCGCCGCCCGCGATCGAGATCGGCCTGCCAGGTCAGGGCCTCGACCGAGTCGGCGCTGAGCGGCTTCCGCTTCGCCATAGCCTGGTCCATAAACCCCTGCAGCCGCTGCAGAAACTCCGCCGCCATCGCCTTATTCTGCGACGACTCGATGATGCGCTGGTTGAGGCGGTCGATCTCGTCGTACAGCTCGCGCTCGGCGACCGCCAGGCGGTCGGCGAAGTCCGCCGCCTCTTTGACCCGGCGGGCGCTCAGGTGGTACTGCTCGCGGAGCAGCTGCTCGACCGAGTGTTCGACCAGCAGATCTTTGCGCCGCCCCGGCAGGATCGACCGCAGGCTGCCCCACAGGCCCGGCTTGGGCAGCTCGGCATTTACCGCCTGGGCGATCTGCCGCAGCCGCGACAGCTCCTCGACCACGCTCTGCTGGATCTCGGTGTTGCGGCTGCGCAGGGCCTGGAGCTCCTGCACCTGCTGGTTCTGGCGCGTGCGCTCCCCATCGATGAGCGACTCCAGCGAGCGCACCGTGATGCTCTGCCCGCTGTAGCTTACTTTTTCGGTAAGCACGGTCCGCGGGACCAGATCTGCATCGTCAGCGAGCTCGGTCTCCGCGTCCATCGCCATGTCCTAAGAATAGCAGCCCTTGTAAAAGGTGGGCAGCGTGCGGACGGGGGCGGGCAGAGCCCCCCTTTTCTGTTTAGATAGATTGCATGTGTCCTGCGGCTCCTCCGCTCTTGCCGCCGCCGCGCCGGCTTCGTCTCAGGCCGCTGGGCTGGCGAATCAGGCTTGGCCCATGCGCTCTTGTCGCTTTTATCCAGGCCGCTGCCGGCTGCGCCGCTCCGACGGCGCTTACCTCCGGCGGCGCCGACGCCCAAGCCCTGCCGGCCGGTCCGCCGCAGCTTGTGTGCTACACGGAGAAGGGCACCCTCGTCTCCGCTGCCGCCCAGGGCCAGGGCCAGACCGCCCTGCGCGTCCAGCCACCGCAAGAGCTCAGCGTCCTTGCCGCCGCCGCCGGCACCCTGGTCGGCGCCGGCCACGGCAAGCTCTGGGTGCTGCTCGGCACCGGCGAGGCCCGCCACTGGCAGCAGGTCGCCCGCTGGGACCCCGAGCAGTGGAACGAAGAGCCCCTGCGCGCCGCCAGCTACGGCAAGAGCGCCGTCGTCTGGATGCGCGGCCGCACCCCCGCCACCGTGCCTGCCGCCCTGGAGGTCACCGCCCAGGGCCAGGTCATCAAAGAAGCCGTCGCCGTCGCCGAGCTCTCCCTCGGCGGGATCTGGCAGAGCAGCCACGCCCCGGCCGGCGCTTACGACCTGAGCTTCCCGGAGCCGCTGCGCTTCCTGGTCCGTGAGGCGCGCATGCTCGGTCCGCTGGCCCGTGAGGAGCTCCTGCACAGTGAACGCTCCCCGTGGGGCGGGCGGCTGACGGCTCCCGATCTGGCCCTGCCGTTACGCGGCGACTGGCCCGATGCCCCCCTGTTCTACGTCGGCACCACCCGCGACGCAGCACCTGTACCCCTAGAATACCGCGGCGAGCCGCTGTTGCATCGCGGCCTCATCGGCTACGGTGCCACCGCGCAGCTGTATTTCGACGGCCGCTTTTCGGGACGCCGCGCCGGCCTTTTGGTCATCGCTCCTCCGGGTTCTTCCGGTCAGAGCACCAGCCGCCTCAGCGACCGCGCGCTCAAGGCGCAAGTGGTTCCCGGACTTCGACCCCCCTGTGCCATCGTCAACCCCGACTGGCAAGACTGACTGCGCCAAGGGGGGAGTCCAGCCGGCCTATGGTTGAGCCCCGGCAGTTCAAGGATGCGCCCCGAGGGTTCCCCGAAGGTTCCCGAAGTTTCAGAGAAGAGCCCCGGAGATTCCGGACAGAGCCCGGGCAATTCAGACCGAAGGCCCGACAGTTCAGAACAGAGGCCCGACAGTCCGGAGCGAAGGCCCGACAGTTCAAAGCGGAAGCCCGACAGTTCGGAGCGAAGGCCCGACAGTTCAGAGCGAAGGTCCGACAGTTCGGAGCGAAGGCCCGACAGTTCAGAGCGAAGGCCCGACAGTCCGAAGCGAAGGCCCGACAGTTCGAAGCGAAGGCCCGACAGTTCAGAGCGAAGGCCCGACAGTTCAGAACGGAGGCTCGACAGTTCAGAACAGAGGCCCGACAGTTCAGAACGGAGGCCCGACAGTTCAGAACGGAGGACTGGCCGTTCAGAGATAAGCGCCGAAGGTTTGGCGCTGGGCCCTGAAGGTCCAGAGCTGAGTCCCGAAGGTTCAGAGATAAGTCCCGGAGGTTCAGGGCTCAGCGCGCTCAGTGCGCGCCTCTGACCGGGCATCCTGCCAATTTTGTCCTGACACGCGGACCTTGCGCGGGTGGCAAAGGAGGCGGGGCTGGCGGTGCGTCAGAGACGGTGTGCCCCAGGTACCCGGACCCGCGGTGCAGCCAGGGCTTCTAGTTTGTTTCTGCCGTCGACGTAGTCTCAGACGCCAGGATCGGAGCGGCGGCTGCGGCGGCGGGTAGTGCGGTCCAGAACCTCGCGCACCCGGCTGAGCAGGGCGTCGGAGGAAAACGGCTTGGCCAGGAGCATGGCGCCCGCCGGGAGGGCGCTGCGGGCAGGCAGTGAGCCTTCGGCGTAGCCGGTGATGTACAGGACCGCGAGCTCGGGCCGCTGGCGGCGCAGGCGGGTGGACAGCTCGATGCCGTTGTGGCCCGGCATGACGATGTCGGTGAGGAGCAAGTGGACCGTCCCCTGATGGCTGGCTGAAAGCTGTTCCGCCTCGGCGGCGCTGGCGGCGGTGAGCACGGTGTAGCCGCCGCGGCGCAGCAGGCGGAGGGTCATCGTCCGCACGCTCACCTCGTCTTCGACGAGCAGAATCACCTCGGCGCCGGCCGGGCTGTCGCGGCGCGGCGGACTGGCCGGGCTGGGACTCGGCGCGGCGTGGGTGCGCGGCAGGAAGATGCGGAAGGAGGTGCCGCGTCCCGGCTCGCTGTCGACGGTGATGAAGCCCTCGCTCTGCTTTACGATGCCGTAGACCGTGGCCAGGCCAAGGCCGGTGCCGCGGCCGGCTTCCTTGGTGGTGAAGAACGGCTCGAACAGCCGCGCCTTGGTCGCCGCGTCCATGCCGCAGCCGCTGTCGTTGACGATGAGGCAGGCGTACTCGCCGGTGGGCAGCTCGGGGCGGGCCGCCGACTCGGCGACCGTGAGGTTGCGCGTCGACAGCGTCAGCTGCCCGCCGCCCGGCATCGCGTCGCGGGCGTTGACCGCCAGGTTCATGATCACCTGCTCCAGCTGCCCCAGGTCGGCTCGGCACGGCCACAGGGAGTCGGACAGCACCGTCTGCACGACGATGTCCTCGCCGACCAGCCGGCCGAGCAGCTTGACCATGTCGGCGACCACGCGGGAGAGGTTGAGCACCACCGGTGCCAGCACCTGCTTGCGCGAAAACGCCAGGAGCTGCCGCGTGAGCGTCGCCGCTCGTGTCCCCGCCAGGTGGATCTCCTGCACCATGCTGTAGGTCGAGCT
This sequence comes from uncultured Myxococcales bacterium, assembly GCA_937879845.1. Taxonomy (GTDB): domain Bacteria; phylum Myxococcota_A; class Polyangia; order Palsa-1104; family JAEUJZ01; genus CALFML01. The sequence continues at coordinate 9,059 of CALFML010000813.1, read as the reverse complement.
GCTCGGGCTTACCGTCCGCAGCAGAAGGTCGCTGTAGCCGTTTATCGCCGTGAGGAGGTTGTTGAAGTCGTGGGCGATGCCGCCGGCGAGCAGGCCCACCGCTTCCATCTTCTGCGACTGGAGAAACTGCTGCTCCAGGCTCTTGCGGTCGGTCAGGTCGTGGATGATGGTGGTGTAGAGACGGCGGTCGCCGAGGGTCATCTCGCCGATCGAGATCTGCACCGGGATCTCCCGGCCGTCCTTGGCGCGGGCGGTGAGCTCGCGGCTCTTGCCCAGGGCGCGCAGCTCGGCGAGCGACTGCGAGAAGCGCATGTACTCGTCGTGCAGCTGCGCCGGACCCGCGGCCATGACGAGCGAGACGTGCCGGCCGAACAGCTCCTCCGGCTCATAGCCGAGCAGGCGCCGTACTGCCGGATTGGCCGACTCGATGAGCCCGAGATCGCTGATGGTGAGGATGACATCCACCGCGGTGTTGACGATGCCTTGGGTGCGCGCCTGCTGCAGCCCGAGCTCTTCCTCGATGCGCTTGCGCTGGGTGATGTCCTGCACGTAGGCGATGGTGCCAAGCGGGTTGTCTTCGCTGTCGCGCAGCGGGCTGCACAGAATCTGAGCGAAAAAAGGCTCGCCGCTCTGCCGCCGCAGGCGGACCTCTATCGGCTGGCCGTCGTTGCTGTGCAGAAGACCGGCCAGGGACGGGGCGCGGTCGGCGGCGTCGCGCGGCGAGTCGGGCTGGATAAGCTCGGTGACCAGAAGGTCGAGCGCCTGGTCGGCGGTATAGCCGAAGGCCAGCTCCGCGCCACGGTTCCAGCTGCGGATGCGGCCTTGCGGATCCCAGGTGATCACCGCCTGCGGTCCGTGCGACAGGAGCTGGGCTTGCTGGTGGATCTGCTCGCGCAGCTGCTGGTGCTCGGTCAGGTCGAGCGCAATCGCTCCGATCATCTTCTGTCCTGCGGCGCCGGGGACGGGGAAGTTGATGATCAGGCTCTCACAAGGGGTTCCGTCGCTGCGCCGGAAGGACAGCCGCCACTCGTGGGCCTTCTCGGTGCGCAGCACGAGCTCGTCGCGGGCGCGGTACGCCTCGGCGAGCTCCGGCGGGAACAGCTCGGCGACCTTCTTGCCTATGACCTCTGCGGGGGTGGAGCCGGTGAACCAGGCGTAGGCCTGATTGGCCAGGACGATCCGACTCTCCGCATCGACCTGCCAGGCGGCCACCGGGGTGTTGTCCATGAAGGCGCGGAAGCGCTCCTGCGACTCCCATAGCGCCTCCGCGGTGTGCAGTTGCTGGGTGAAATCCGGGGCGCTGTCGGCCGCCGCGCCCAGATCGGTGAAGGACTTGATGAGCAGCGGCGCGTCGCCGGTCCCCGCCCGTGTGGTGGCGATGCGCACCGCCAGACGACGGCCGCTGCGGTGCAGGCGCTCGCTGTCGATGACGGTGGGCGGCGCGTCGGATCGGGCCTCGGCGGCGGTGGCCAAGGTGTGGGCGAAGGCGGCGCGGTGCTCGGACGGCACCAGAGGATAGGGCGCGCCGAGGAGCTCCGCCGCGGTGTAGCCGAACAGCCGCTCCGCTGCCCGGTTCCAGGCGACGACGCGCTGCGCCCCGTCGAGCGCGACCATGGCGGTCGGCGCCAGCTCCCACAGCAGGCCGCTTGTCGGCTCCGGCAAGGACGCCGCAGAGGGCGGCGCCGCTCGATATTCCCCCGTCCGGTTGCGACTCGCCATCGCGTCCTTTATTCCCCTCCCAAAGATCGCCGTCAGATCTTCGACTCCCGTCGCAACCACAAGAGCGCAAGCGCCAAGATCGCCGGCAGCGCCTGCACAAAAAAGATGCTCGGCAGCGCGGTGAAGGCACCGTAAATCCCGGCAACGGCGACGCAGCCGAGAAAGAAGGACTGCACGACGCGGTTTTTAGCCGCCGGATGCAGCAGGGAAAAGAGCAGCCCCGAGGCGAGAAAGCCGTTGTACAGACCCTGGTTGGCGGCCAGCGGCGCCGACATCCGGGCAAACTCTGCCGTGGTGCGAAACGTCTGCATGCCGAACGGGGTCTGCCACAGGAACATCTCAAGCGCCATGAAGTAATAGTGCTCGATGGCGATCAGCGCGATGGGCACAGCGGCGGGGTTCACGGCGGACTCCTTGGCTCCTCTACGGCGCAGGGTAGCTAAGAACGCATATCAAAACTTACTGCGGTGGCCATCCACGGCAGCAACCGTGCTCACTGCCAAGGCCGCGCCGGGCGCTGGCCATCGCGGCTGTCCATCCTCGCTACGGTTTTGATAGGTGTTCTAAGGAATCATACCGGCTTCGGGTCCGTCGCCGATAGGTGGGTGTTGCGGCGCCGGATGCGCAGGTCCGCCCGCGCGCCCGACTGCGCAGATGTAAGGCGCGCGGCCAGCCCGGCTGTCGGGAAAGTACGCCTTTATTGATACACGTGGGCGTGGCTGCCGGCGATTGCCGCGCCGAGCGCCGCCCCCGGCAGGCGCGGGATCAGGCGGTCGACGACCTTGGCGGTGGACAGCACGCCCGGCATGCCGGCCCCCGGATGGGTGCCGCCGCCGACGAAATAAAGCCCGGAGACATCCTCCGACTGGTTGTGCGGCCGCAGGTAGGCCGACTGGCGCAGGATCGGCTCGACAGAGAAGCCGCTGCCGTATAGCGAAGACAGCTCGTCGCGGAAGGTCAGCGGGGTGATGTGCCGCGTGGTCACCATCGTTGCCCGCAGGTCCGGCAGCATCGCTCCTTCCAGCATCTGATAGATGCGGTCGCGGTAGCGCGGCCCTTCGCTCTCCCAGTCCACGGGGTGGGCGCTGCCCAGGTGCGGCACCGGCGAGAGCACATAAAACGTCTCGTGGCCTTGCGGGGCGAGCGTCGGATCCGTGGCGGTCGGGCGGTGCAGATACAGGGAAAAATCCGGAGCGAGCTGCTTGCGGGTAAAGATATCGTCGAGCAGCCCTTTGTAGCGCGGTCCGAGGAGGATCGTGTGGTGGGCGCAGTCCGGATAGGCGCGGCTCGTGCCGAAGTAGGCGACGAACAGGCCCATCGAGTAGCGCAGGTTCTCGATGCGCTGATTGGTGTATTTGGTGCGGGCGTGCTCGGGGAGGAGGTAGCGGTAGGTGAAGCCGACGTCGGCGTTGCTGACCACCACCTGGGCCGGCAGGGTGGCGCCGCCCTTGAGCCGCACGCCGACCGCCCGCGGCTTGCGCGCGCCGGGGGCGACCAGGATCTCCTCGACGGTCTCGCGCAGCCGCAGCTCGCCGCCGTGGCGCTGGAACAGATCCACAAGGGCCTTGACGATCGCGCCGGTGCCGCCTTTTGCAAACCACACGCCCCACTTGCGCTCCAGGTACAGGATGAGGGCGTAGATCGAGGTGGTCTTGTATGGGTTGCCGCCGACGAGCAGCGGGTGGAAGCTCAGCACCGTGCGCAGGTCGGGGTGGCGGATGAACTTTTTGACCAGCTGATACACCGTGAGGTGGGAGCGCAGGCGCATCATCGCCGGCACGATCTTGAGCATGTCGCTGACCCGGCCGAACGGGACGTCGCCAAGCTCCTCGAAGCCGACGCGGAAGATGCGCTCGGACTCGCGCAGGAAGCGGTGGTAGCCGTCGACGTCGCCGGGGCTCATGCGGCGGATCTGCTCAGTCATGGCGGCTTCGTCGCCGCTGTAGTCGAAGATGCGGCCGTCGTGGAAGCGGATGCGGTAAAACGGGGTCACCGGGACAAGCTCCAGGTGATCGGCCAGGCGCTCGCCGCACAGCTCGAACAGCTCTTCGAACAGGAAAGGGGCGGTCACGACGGTCGGGCCGGCATCGAAGGTGAAGCCTTGTTCGCGATAGACGTAGGCGCGGCCGCCGGGCTGATCGCGCTGCTCGACCAGGGTGACTTGATAGCCGCGCGCTTGCAGGCGGATGGCGGCGGCCAGGCCGCCGAAGCCGGAGCCGATGACTACCGCGCGGGCGGCGCCCGAAGTCGCTGCCGAAATCGCCCCAGAGTTCGCCGATTGAGTCGCCATGCGGGGTAAGGTGCCGCAGGTGCGGCCGCAGGCTCCATAAAAATTCGCGGCGCACTCCGGCGGCGGCGGCGATATCGTCGGCCGCCTGGCCTAGCGCAGCTTTTTGAGCAGGCTGGAGCGGCCGCAGGCGATGCAGGCGTGGGCTTGGGTGCTGGCGACGGTGTGCTCGCAGCTCGGGCAGTCTATTTGGTAGACTTGAAAGCCGGGCTCGCCGAGGGTGGCGGCGCAGACGCGGCGGCTGAAGCGGCGGTGCAGGAACTCGTGGTAGGCGCGGATCTGAGCGGAGAGGCGCAGGTCCTCATATTCGCACTGCGGACACTGCAAAGGCGGGGTCGGGCCGTGGCCGGGGCCAAGGACGCGCCCGAGGCTGCCGGCGGCGCCGCACTTGGGGCAGTCGCTGCGCTCGTAGAGCACGGCGGCGCAGTCGCGGCACTCCACGCGGTAGACAAGGTCGTGGATGTCGTCGCGCTCATAGCTCCACTTGACCGATGACACAGGCTCGCCGCCGGAGACCATGAGGCTGCCGGGCAGAATCGCCCAGGCGCGCAGGAACTGGCCGGCGCAGCTGCGGCAGCCGGCGGCGATAAGGTCGTCAAACTCGCGGTGTCCGAGCATCATGAGCGGTCTTGCCGGTAAGGCTCGGCGTAAGCCGATGCCAAGTCCAGTGCCGAGCATACTGCGCAAGCCTAACTGCGGGTCTAGCACTTCATTTTCTCGGGTCACCAAATGTTGACCCTGGAACTGGCACTGGCTACGATGCCCCTCGCGCTGATTCATCAGCGTGCGTTGAATCCAAAAGGAGAAAGACTATGAAGGCACTTCTCAGCATGATGGTTATGAGCGCGTTCATCTGGACCGCGGCGGGCTGCGGCCCGAAGGCCCAGACGACTCCGGCTTCGGCGACCCCGGCCGCCTCGACGACTCCGTCCACGGTTCCGGCGGGCGCGCCCCCTCCGTAAGACGAGCCGGACCGAGAGGGTTTCGCCGCGACTCACCCTCGCGCGCGGCTCTTTTTGTCCTGCTCCCTTCAGTCGGGAGAGGTCTTTGGGCCTCGACCGCGGCCCGCCTTCAACCGGCGGGCTTTTTTTTGCCCAGAAGCATCCGCCGCCCGGCCGATAGCTCGTCGAGCATGTCCTGCATGCGGGCGGTCACAAGGGCGTAGCAGCAGCCGAGGATTTCCGGATCGTCGGCGTACGTCGCGGCCTCTTGGGCGGTCAGGGCAGTGATGCCGCCGCGGAACAGCTCCGTGAAGGTGAGCGGCGGGCCGAAGGCGACGGTGGTCTGCGCCGGCAGGGGAATGTACGGAACCAGACCCGTGGTCAGCCCCCAGGGCAGGGCAAAAGCGATGGGGAAGGTCTTGGTGCGCATGAGCTGCGGCAGGTGCAGGAGCCGGGCGATGCTCTCGCCGCGGGACAGGATGATGAGCTGCTCGTGCGTGCCCACCGAGACCACCGGCACGACCGGCACCCGCTGGCGCAGCGCCACGCGCAAAAACCCCTGCCGCCCGCCGAGATCAATCCGGTCGCGGGCGGCAAACGGCCGGCTCGCCTCCCAGTCCGAGCCCGGGTACACCAGCATGATCCGTCCCTTTTCCAGCACCGCGGCGCTGGCGGCATGGCTGGCCCGCACCACCCCGAGCGCGCTGGCATAGCGCTGCACCGTCGGATGAAAGAACAGCCCGTCGTGCGACAGGGGATGGACGATGCGCTGCGGCCCCAGGTGGTCGCGCACCGCCACCATCGTGAACATCGCGTCCAGCGGCAGAATCGCCCCGTTGTGGTTGCCGACCAGCATCACCGGGCCGGACGGCGGCACGTGGTGGACGCCTTCGATCTCCAGGCGGAAGTAATGGCGGCCGATGGCGCGGAACAGATCCTCTGCCAGCTCGACGAGCTCCGGGTCGCGCAGCGATAGATCCACGTCGGGCAAAGGGTTCTGCGATGGGGACGGCGGCGGCTTTTTTTCGAACGCAAAGCCGAGGATGATGGCCAGCGCCCCGGGCGGAGTCAGCCACAGAAAATCGCGCGCCGCCATCTTGTGACGCGCTCGATCGATCCAGTCGACAAATCTGCTCCACTTCGCCATGCGACCCCGTTTGCAGACCTGGATTTGACCTTTTTGTCCGCGACCGGTCAATGAAACCGCGGCAATTGCGGGTCCGCCCGCGACCCGCGCCAAGACGGCTGCGGCGTCGCGGCGTCCGCGGGATGGGGTTGCCGCAGCTTCCGGCGCGGAGAGGTGGGTACTTTAGGCCCCCTTGACCCAAAAGGGTGCGAAGGGAAAACTGACCTTATCCTTTCCCTCGTTTGATTCGGAGCCAACGGCCATGCGCATAGCCCCCAAGATGGACTGCGACAGCAAGCAGGACCGCGTTAGCGGCGAGGGAGCGCCGCTTGGCCGGAGTCGGTGGCGGTCGGTGCGGAGCCGCCCTTCGCGCCGCTTTGGTTTATTCCGCAAGCTCGGGCTTGTCGCCGGGCTCGCGCTTTGCGGGGTCGGGGCCGGGTGCGCCAAGGATCCGGAGGTCCTGGCGGTGGCGATGAGCAAGGAAGTGGACGCCGCGCTGGCGCAGCAGAAGTGGGAGCAGGCGGAAAAAAAGGCCCTGGAGATCGTCAACCTGCCTAAGCTCTCCGACGTGTCGCGCGATCAGGCCAAGCTCAAGGTAGAGCAGGCGCGCTCCGAGCAGCAGGCCAAGATCCAGTACCAGAAGTTCGTCGGCTACGTGAACACCGAGTACGACACCGCGGTCGCCGCCTACCGCGACATGCCGGAGAGCTCCTACTACCGCCAGCAGGCCAAAGCCGACTACGAGAAGATCCGCCCGGGCTTCATCGAGGATCACTTGACCCGCGCCCAGTCGGCCCTGGGCGGCGGGCGCTGCGATGACGTCAAGGCGCAGCTGCAGCTGGTCCTCGACGTAGACGCCCAGAACGCCAAGGCCATCGAGATCGGCAAGAAGCCCTGCGGCAAGAAGCCCTAGAGCACCAAACCGTTTGGCGCTCTAGGCTACCCGAGACAGTCCTGGCCTGGGCGTTGCGACGGCGACTCCTCGCGCGCGGCGGCGGCGGCGCACAAAAGCAGCAGCACCGCGACCAGCGAGTAGTAGTTGCAGAACGCCTGCTTGGCCAGCGCGAAGAAGCCGAAGAGGCAAAGCGCCGCGCCGAATAGCAGGCCGGCCGGTTGCCGCGGCAGCCGTGGGAAGATCCACAAGAGGCTCGCCGCCGCCCCGAGCAGCGCCAGGGCGCCGGGAGCGCGCAGCCCCGTGGCGAAGTGGAAAAGCGCCGGCAGCGTCAGCGCATCGGGACGAAACGGCTGCCGCATCTGAAACAGCACCAGGTCCTCGAACAGGTCCCGCGGATGCCACAGCAATAACGGCAGCAGCCCGAGACCGCTTATCCCCACCGCGAGCCCCGTGGTGCGCCACAGCGCCGCCCGCGGCCACGCCGGCCGGAAGCGCGGCGCCAGAAAAAGCGGCAGCAGCAGCACCGCATACTGCTTCGCCGCCAGCACAAGCCCAAGGACCAGTCCCTGCCCGAGCTGCGCCCGCCGGCTCGCCCATGGCTCAGGGCGAGGCCGCCTACAAGGCCGAGGACTACGAGGGCGCCGCGATCCAGTTCCACAAGATCGCCAGCGCCGAGATCCCCGGTGACGTGCCGCGCGCCCAGTTCTGGCTCGGCAAGTCGCTCTACAAGCTCGGGTTCTTCTCCGCCTCGCTCTCGGTGTTCGACGAGATCGTGCAGGCCGGTCCCACGCACCCGTTCCACAAGCTCACCCTGCCGTGGCTCGCCTCGCTCTCGCGCGAGCTGCCCGAGGGCGCCGAGGTGCTGCAGAAGGTGGGTACCTACAAGCCCACCGACCTCGAGTCCGAGGAGTTCGACGAGGTCCGCGACGAGCTCTACTACCTGCTCGGCCGCTTCTACTACCAGAAGGGCGACCTCGCGCAGGGCATCGCGCTGCTCGACCAGGTGCCCGAGAAGAGCGACTACTACATCCCCGCGCAGTTCTTCCTCGGCGTGGCCTACACCCGCGACTGGAAGGGCGAGCCCGCCGTCGAGTCCTTCAAGGAAGTGCTGCGCCGCTCCATCGCGCTGCGCGAAGCCGCGGCCGGCAAGAAGAAGAAGGAAAAGAAGAAGAAGGTCAAGGTCAAGGGCAAGGCGGGCAAGCGCCGCAACAAGGACATGACCTCCGTCGAGCTGACCTTCGAGGAGGAGATGAAGCAGTACGAGCACCTCGCGGCGCTCGGCCTCGCCAACATCTTCTACATGGTCGGCAAGTTCGACACCTCCATCAAGTACCTCGACAAGATCCCGCTCGACTCGGCGTACTTCCTCGACGCGATCCACTGGGCCGCATGGGCCGAGTTCCGCATGGTCGAGGTCGACGAGGAGAACGCCAACCGCCACTACCAGCGCACGCTCGGGTACGTGCACACCTTGAACGCGCCGTTCTTCGAGGACTACCTCTACCCCGACGCGCTCAAGCTCAAGGCGGTGACGTACTACTTCAACTGTCGCTACGACTCCGCCAAGCGCACGGTCGACGAGTTCAACCGCCGCTACCCCAAGACCATGGAGGATCTCAAGGGCATCCTCGACCAGGCGCCCGAGGACTTCGCGCTCTACGACCTGGCCCTCAAGATCCGCAACGAGGAGTCGGGCCTCGACCCGTTCGTCGAGCAGGTGGCGCTCAAGGCCCTGCAAGACAAGCAGCTCGGCAAGTACTTCGCCTACGTGGCCGAGCTTGAGCGCGAGATGGAGATGTTCGATGACATGTCGGGCACCTTCAAGAGCGCCGGCGTCGGCGAGCGAGTCACCGAGGACCTCGAGCTCGCGCTCTCGCAGGCTCGCGAGGCCACCGGCGCCGAGGCTCGTACGCGCATCACCGGCATGATCAAGGAGATCAAGGACCTCAAGATCGAGATGATCAAGGTCCAGTTCGAAATCCTCGAGAAGCGCAAGCAGCAGAAGGCGCTCGAGCAGTACCCGGCCAAGCCGCAGAAGCCCGAGATCGACGCCGAGCACGAGATCTACAAGTACAACGGCGAATACTGGCA
>CALFML010000812.1 GCA_937879845.1 uncultured Myxococcales bacterium | reverse complement strand
ACGAGATACATTGGCGTGACTGGAGTTCAGACGTGTGCTCTTCCGATCTGCTCGCTCCACTTGTAGCCGCTGCTGGGTGCCAGATCGGTGAGCCGGCCGAACAGCTCTGCGACAAACGGAATGACCTCGTCCTCATGCCCCGCCAGCTCCGACCCCGTGCGCAACACGAGAGGCGGCTGCAGCCCCTTCTGCGCGGTGGGCACTTTGAAGGGCATGGACGCCGGAGCGCGGCGCAGCGCGGCGACAATCGCGGCGTAGAAGTTCTCCCATAGCCACTGCCTCCAGCTGAGCGAAGCGAGATCCAATCCCAGGGCCTCGAAGTCACCGCTCTCGAGGCGTGAAATTGCCCGGCGCAATCCCAGGTCCAAGCGCTCACGGTCATCCGCCAGAGGCCAGCGCGAAAACGCCTGTTGGAAGTCCTCCGGTTGCGCCGCGGCCAGCAGCGCCTTGACGGTATCAAGCGGGGTAACTGGGGCGGAGGCCGACAGCTTCTCGACCGAGAGCGGATGCCACATAAAGTCGCCCAGCATCCGGACGCCGATGGTGTCGGTCCGGACTTCTCCCATCTCGAAGCCCTGCCCCTGGCGGAATAGCGCTCCGCCTTGGTACAGCGCCCAGTCGGGACCAAACAGCATCGGTGTGCCGTTCTGGGCCAGATCCGCTAAGTGGAACCACGGCCAGGTCTCGGGAGGCACCTGCGCCAGGTAGCTGCGCAGCTCGTCCATCTCGCGATGTACCTGCGCCCGCTGGGTCTCATCGCCCAGGCGCGTTAATGACTGGGCTCGCGTGGCGATGCCGCGCAGCGAGGTCCACGCCTGACGCCGCACCCGATGTCGGGTCTCTTCTTCGAGCAGCTTTTTCTGCTGCTCGATCGCCGCGCGTGCCTGTTCCGGATCTCGCGCCAGATACAGAAGCAGCTCCTCCGGATTCATCTCCGCCTGCGCGCCGGGGTTATTGGTCTCGCGGTCGGCGCTCTTGAGGATGTCTTTCATCCAGTTGAGCTTCCCCAGGATCATCGCGAAGCGCACCGCATCCATACTTCGCTCCGACAGCAGGTAGCAGATGCGAATGACCGCCTGTAGGTTCCCTTGCCGCACCGCGCGTCCATTGCGCTGCTGCAGCGTTGCCGGCTCCCAGGGCAGATCGATGTGGTAGACCTGGCAGGTGCGCACATGCAGGTCGATGCCTTCGTAGGCAGTCGCGTTGGCAATCACTACGTCGTACTGAGGCAGGATGCCCTCTTGCTCGACCAAGCCGTTTTCATCGAGCACAGGAGGGACTCCGTTGAAACGCTCCGCGAGAAGCTGCCGCCGTACAGGGTTAGGGGCCTGGTCGGCGTTGAATACCGCGATACGCTCCTCGGGAAATCCGCCCTGGACGAGCAGCATCTGCAGCCAGCGATGAACCGCGACGTTGTCGCAGAACACCAGGTGCCCGCAGTCGGGCTTGGCCAGGATGAACTCGCGTACCTTGAGCAGCTTGGGACAGGCAGGTTTGCGGACCTGCGTCGCGTTTTGCCAGGACCACTCGCCCTTGCCATCTTTGTTGAGCGGTCCCGCATCGAGCTCGGGATGAATCGCGACCAGCGCCATGCGCTGCAAGAGCCCGAGCGCTCTGAGATGCATCTTGGGGTCTTCGCGGGAGCGCTTGATGGACTGCTCATAGTCGAGCAGGTAGTCCTCGTACTTATCGACCTGTGCCTCCGACATCGGCACGCGCACTTGCTCCACTTGGGTCTCGGGCAGCTTGAGGCCCACCTCTTCCGCGGTGCGAAACTCCGCGTAGCGGAACACCACATCGCGCAGCTCATCCAGGTTCTGGAAGCCGGCCACCACGGACCGGCGCTGCGTCTTTAGGTCCGAGCCGACGATGTCCTTGACCTCCAGGCGTAGGTAGCGATCGATGAAGACCTCGGGGTCGGTGATGCCCAAGCGGGACCACGCCTCACCATCGACGTATCCAAGCAGCGTGTAATACTCCAGCGGTGAGTTCTTGGCAGGTGTGGCCGATAGGAGTACGACACCCGAGCCGCCGGTGTGCATGCGCACGAGCGCAGCGCGAATCGCGAAGTTCCACGCACGGTCGCTGCCTTCTGTGATGGCGCCCAGGTACTTGGGCACGCCGCCTTCACGCTGCTGCACCGGCCACAGGTTTTTCATGTTCTGCGCCTCATCGAGCAGAAGCAGATCGACCTGCAAGTCCTCCCAGTAGATGCCGGGGTCGGGCTCTTCATTCATCTCCAAGCGCTCGGCAATCCAGCGCTCCATGGCCTCCTGAAAGATGGCGCGCTCGCGCTCCGACAGGTCGGTCAGGGCCTCGATGAGCTGGAGCAAGCGGGCGTTTTCGGCGTCGCGCACTCTCTCTCGGTCCATCGCCACCTGCTCCGCTAGCTGGGCGCGTTGTTCCTCCGTCAGACTCTGCACGCGCTCGGTACCGATCAGCCTTTCGAGAGTGGCGGCGCTCACGGGCTTGCGCTTTTTGGCGGACCGCTCCCATCCGTCGCCGGATTTCTCCTTTACGCTCGCCAGTAGGTTGCGCGCATCCAGACCGATCTGGCGAAGCAGCGCGGGCGTCTGCAGAATCCACTCCCGCACGCTCTCAGCGCGGACGCGGTTGCGCGCAAACACTGAGTAGGTCACCAGCGCCACATCGAACTCGCCGGCCTGGAACTGCCGCCACTTCATCGCCCGCTCGGGCGGGGTATCGACGCGGCTGGTGTATACGCCGCTGCGCCCGATGTATCGCTCGGACCCGACGACCAAAATGCGGTAGTCGGGGAGCGCGGCGCGCAGTTCCTTATGCCACTTCCAGATAATCGTGTTGGGGCACAGAACCACCGGGCACTTGGCGCGGCCTGCCTGGCGCAGCGCGGCTAGCGCGGCGATGCCCGTGTAGGTTTTCCCGACTCCGACATCAAAGCCAAGAAGGCCCCCGTTGTGGGCGATGAGCCGCTGGGCCCCAGCCCGCTGGTGCGGCTTGAGCACGATGCGTCCCCGCCAGCGAGCGATGTGCAGCTCGTCCGCGCTATATTCCGGCGTGATGTAGCCACGAAATACGCGGTTGTAGCCCTCCTCGATCTGGCTCATGAGCTCCGGGCGCACGGCGACGAAGTCGTGGAAGCTGCGACGAGCGCGATCGCCGTACTCCACGCGGACGCGACTTAGGGCCTGCTCGGCACTCTCTTCTTCGCCAGTGGCCGGATTTACATGCTTGGTAGCCGGCGGCCGGAACAAGGTGAAGTCGTGGTTGAGGTAGCCGATGGCGATGCTCAGGCGCTGCTCGGCCACGTCCTTGAGGTGCGTGTACGTGGACTCTTCCAGCATCAGGAGCCCATTGGCGCGCACGAGGAGGGGTACTGCGGCGTCGGTCCATTCCTCCAGCCAAGCGCGCAGCACATCCAGGGACACCCACGGCATGCGCGGCTCGGGCGCGATGTCGGCAAAACGAACGGGGCGAATGGCGGCCAGCAGCCGCTCTGCCTGTGCTGCGGCCTGGGCGTCTCCTTGTTCGGCCAGGGACTTGGCGCGGTCGTAGCGCGGCCAGAGCGAACCCGTGTAGTAGTCCTGCGCTGGCAGCCACTCACCGCGGTCAAAACACCAACCGGCGGTAATCAGCGATGTATGTAGCGGCTCGTTCAGGTCCGCAACTCCGAGCTCCATTCGGAAGTCGCGCAGCATGCCGAGCGTGAGCCGACGCCGCGTGCGGTACAAGAAGGCCGCCTGTGCGCCCGCGTCGTCAGCGCTGCCCTGGTAGCGAGGAGCGTAGACCGGGGGCGAGCGGAAGGCGGCGGCCAGCTCGCCGCTCTGCTCGAATGCGGACAAGACAGTCACCAGCTCGGGGTGATTTTTGGTCTCTCGTAAGAGCAGTCGGTCCGTATAAGGGGAGACGCGGTTAGACCCGGAATCCTCCGCCGAACGCGCGGCACTCCACGCGAGCAGCGCATCACGCAGCTCCGGATGCAGCGCAGCGGCGGTGCGGATGCTGGCTTCTTCACCGCGCGCCAGCGTGGTCAGGAAGTGGCCCACTCGCTCCCCAAGCGTGACGGCAGCTTGCAGCGGCGCGGGCAGGGCTTGCGTTGCAGCAGGCTTCTTACGGGGACGCTCGGGCGCGGCATAAAATGAAGTGACCGCGCAGGTCGTACACAGGGGGCGTTCAACGAAGTCCGGCAGCGCAGTGAACGTGCCATCTACCTCGTACCCGCGGCGGGGCTTGCGTGTGGTGTCGTCTTCGTCTTCCGCGATCCCGCGCTCGATGCCCAGGATGTGCTGCGGGGCTTGCTGAAAGTACCGCCCATTGACAACATCCTCGTCCTCGGGAAGCACGGCGGGGAGCTCGCCGCCCCGAGCGCGGAAGAACAGCAGATCGGTGACCAGGTTCGCGCCCGGAAATAGCTTTGAAGGGAGCCGGAACGCGACCATCAAATGGTGCCGTCGGAGCACCTTCTGCCGCATCGCATGGAGGGCGGTCGACTTGCCGGTCAGAAATCCATACGGGATCAGAAACACGCCGATTCCGCCCCCGGCCAACAGGTCGAGCCCTCGCCGGAGAAAGTACAGGTACGCTTTGTTTTCCCGGTATGCTTTGTTGGCATCTTCGGTGATCGTGGCCCCGCGCACACCGTAGGGTGGATTGCTCACGACCAGGCCGAGCGTGCCGCGGACCTCCGCCTCGTTCTGCGCGAGCCACCGTTCAAAAGGACCCTCGAATACCGTGAGATTCGGGCGGACCGCGGCCAGCAGCCGGGCCGACACCTGAGAAAACTCCACTGCCGTAAAGCGGAGGACCTCAAATCCTGGCCCGGAGAGAGCATGCACCAAGCGACCGATGCCTGCTGCCGGCTCCAATGCCGGCACGATGCCATCGCGGTGCGGTAACGCGAACAGCCGCGGGCGGAGCACCCGCGCGATCTCCCGCGCAACTCGGGTCGGTGTGTAATACTCGTGGATCAGGCCCCGCGCCTCCGGCCGCCATCCAGCGGGCAGTTGAGCCGCTACAGCATCGATTGACAGTCCACCCCAGCCTGAGTACCGAAGAAGCGCGGTCCGTTCCTGTGAGCCCAGGAGCGTCCCGGAGGCCAAGAGCTGAATGGCGGCGATGTTGGCCGCGGTGCGAGAAGCGGCGGGCCACTCGTCTTCAGGAACCTCCGCAGAGGGCACCGCTGCGTCTACAGCTGGCCCCAGGGTTCCGCGTGGCGGCGTGAGCTGATCCAGCAGCTTGGCCAGTTCTGCCGAGAGGATTGCCCCGAAACCCTGAAAGAAGGTGCGGACAAATTCAGTCGTGACGCCGGGCGGGGGCTGCTTCAGCAGCGCCGATTCCAGAAGCTGCACGCCGCGCTCGGCATACAGCCTGCTTGATTCCGACTGGTTCGAAGAAAGAAAGCTCACGAGCGGCCTCCTTCCTTGGCCATCTGCGCGGCGATTTGGCTGGCCAGGGTGGGCAGCATCCCTTGGACCGCGTTCAGCATGGCGGCGCTTTGAGCTTCGACGGATCCGCTCGGCGCAGGGGCGGGTGGCGTCGAGGATGCGGCTCCTGAGCGGGCGGCTCCGCGAGGCTTCCGTCCACGTCGACGCGGCTGAGCATCTACGGCGGCGGGCGGCGGTGAGGGCGACGGCCGAGACGCCGGCTCTGGCGTAGGCAAGGACGGCAGCTGGGGTGCGGATGCTGCCTCCTGCGCCGGAGCTGGAGGACGTAAGTGCGCGAGGGCGGCATTCCGGCTCGCCGTCACGCGACCGAGCTCCGAGCGGACACGCTGCAGCTCCTGCTCGATCTGCTGCGCCTGTTGCAGAAGGGTTTTCCTCTTGGCTTCTATCCCTTGCTGTTTGCGTTCGGCCCCACTACGCGCGGCATCGGTGCGCGCACGCTGACCTCTCTGTTCCCAGCGCGCTTGCTCGGACTGTTGTTTCTGCTCGTCCCGTGCCACTCGCTGCAGCTGTCGCTGCAAGCGCTCGACCCGGGGTGGCGGGCGCAGGGCGTCGGAGCCAAAGACCTCGCCGCGCTGCGCTCCCTTGGGCGGTCGTACGATGCCCCTGGCCAGGTGCACGGCGGTCACCGGACTAGGGACAATCTCCCGCCCATTGCAAGAGCAGGTCGTCTGCGCTGCGGCTTCCCCGGTGCGGCCATTACGCCAGGCTTCGATGAAGAACGGGCGGAGGGCCATCATCATCTCATGCGAGATGTGCGCCCCGGGGTAGGCCTGCTGCAGATAGGCAACGATCATCGAAAAATAGGAAGACGGCGGCAGCTTGTCTTCACGCGATTTCCAGGTCACGGGGTCCTCCTTATGGTTTCCGTTTCACGGATGGGTCCATCCGAGCTGGACGAGCCAGCCCCAGACGGTGGCGTAGACGGGTCAATCCGGCGCGCACGGCATCGGCTGCCAGCTCGGCCAGCTCGACGCCTACCTCATCGGCGACGCGCGCGGCTTCGTAGATCAGGGACCGGCGCTGAGCCTCCGCTGCCTCGGCAGTGGATAGGCGCAGCGGCGTTTTGCAGCGGGCGCACTTTACCACCTCGTTCGCGGCCGGCCGGCGGGTGAGGCGGTTGGCTTCCCCGCAGATGGGGCATTCGATCGCGCCCTGTTGGCGCATCCAGGCGCGGCGTTGCTCGTCATACTGGGCACGCATGGTTGGGCTTCCCAGGACGGCATACGCTTCCTGAATCAGGTGGAACCGGGACGCCTGGCCTTGGCGGTCCGGATGCGCATCACGTACGCCGCGGCGATGGGCCGACTTCAGCTCCTCGGCGGAGCACTGAGGTCCGACTCCCAAGATGGCATAGAAATTCTTCACCCGACGCCCTCTTCCTCTTTCGCGACCCTATGCGTGTGGGCAGTCGCTTCAGGCGGCCCGCTCGCCGCGGGCTCGTTGCTCCGGGAAACCAAGTCATCCAGAAGCGCCTTCCACTTTTCGGGAGCACTCATGGCCAGCGCGATGTCGTGATCGCTCACGCTGCGCAGCTTGTTCACCATCCGATCGATCGCGTCACCACGGGAGGCCGACGGAGCGGCGGTCCCCTCACTGGGCGGCGCAGTGAGCAAGGGGGTCGTGGGAGCTGCGGGCGTCGCAGGGGCTGCTTCCTTGCTCTGCCCGCGCTGAATCATCGCGACCCCAAGTTCCCGAATCGCAGTCAGCGCCGAGTGTCCCAGACCCACGTAGTCTGGCGGCGGCGCCGGCGGTTGTGCGATCTGCTGTGCGGCGGCGGCGAGCACCTCCCGTTGCAGCTGCAGCAGGTCTTGCACCGTGCCTTTAACTTGTGCGACTTCCTTATAGGAGTTTTGTGAATGCAGCACGATGACTCGCTGCAGCTCCATCAGATCCCGACGAAGAATTCGATTAAGGCCAAACGCTTCGCCAAGCTCCGTGGCGTACATAGTTCCCTTAAGGAACTCCTGCTGGCGATCTTCCAAGTCCATCGCATGCAGGTGGGCCCGGAACTCGCGATCCGTCGCCTCGGCAGAACCAGCACCGGGCGATTCCGCGCGTATCTCCGCCGGATGCCGCAACTCTGCTGGCTTCCCTGAAGCCTGTGAGGAGGGCGGCGCACTCGCGACCGCGGAAGCAGGGGCCGGCAAGGCCAGCCGCCCTGATGGAAAGGCCGCACCTCCGGACGAGCTCGGACTCGTCATGTGAAGTGAGAGCTGGGCCGAGTTGGCGCGCAGGGCCTCGCTCTGCTGATCGAGCCGAATGCTCTTGTTGGCGTGGGTGATCGGACCGTAGCCGGCGTCGTAGTAGCAGATCGTGTATCCGCCGCTCGGTACGCCGGTCGGGGGGTCCCCCAGCTTGAACATGCTCAGATCTAGCGGATAGACCTTAACCGTTTCATCGGTTAGTTGAATGGCTAGTCGGTAAAAGACGGCATTGGCCGGAGCCAAGGATTGTATTCGTTCGCTGATCAACATCACGAATTAGCGTAATGCGGCCTGACGCAGCGTGTCGTTTGAATAGCGTTTGATTTGCGTTTGGCTAAAAACCAGATCGCTACGGCGTTATTGTTGATCGTTTATGGATCGTTTGATCTTCTTGGGCTCTCGATGCCGATCGCCGGACATCGTTAGGCGAATCGTTGATCCATCTAGGCCTATCGTTGGCGATCGTTTGCCCACCCATGCCCAATTAGGCAGATCGTTGGTCCTCGTTTGAGCTCGTTGGTCCATTGGGGGTATCGTTGGCGATCGTTTGGGCAGCGTTTTAATATCGTTTGCTACCGTCGGTAGAGAGGCTCTTCAACCAAGATCCGTTGGTAAGCAAACGGCTACCGTGGGTTGGCAGACGAGAGAGATCGCATTGCTTTACCCAGGAAGATCGGTTGACTTGCAAACGCACAGATCCGTTTGTCAACCAGCGACTGAAGCCGATTGCTAGCAAACGGATCTGAGAATTTAGAAAATATAGAACTCCGCGAAATTATTGCCGCATTGGCTCATGAAAATTCCATAGATCCGATTGCTGACAATCGCCTCCATGCGATGATCAGCAAACAGATCGAAAGGGGTTTCAGAGATCGGAA
>CALFML010000811.1 GCA_937879845.1 uncultured Myxococcales bacterium | reverse complement strand
ATGATCCGCGACATATCAAGGATGTCGTCAATGAGCTTGGCCTGCGCCTGAGCGTTGCGCTCGATGACCTCCACCGCCCGCTGGACCATCTGCGGCGTCTTGGACTCGCGCAAGAGCCCGACCCAGCCGAGGATCGCACTGAGCGGCGTTCGCAGCTCATGCGACAGCGTCGCGAGAAAGATGTCCTTGGCTTGGTTGGCGGCCTGGCTCTCCTGGTTGCGTTTCTGCTCCCGCAGATCCGTTATGACCCCGCTGGCGCACCGCGGACCTTCGAGCTCCAGCGTGCTGAACGACATCAGCACTGGCACCGCCGTGCCGCCTATATGAAGTCGCACCTCTCCTTTGCTGCTGCCCTCCACACCGCGCACGAGAAGCGCCGAGAAAATCGGCCCATCTTCCGTTTGTATGTATTGCTGCAGGTGGTTGCCGACGACTTCCTTGGGCGTGGTGCCAAAAAGCCGCGCGAACGCCGGGTTGGCATATAAGATGCGCCCGTCGGCGGCTAGCGTCACCGCGCCCTCATTCATGCTCTCAACCAAGACGCGATAGGGATGCTCCGACCCACTCAGAGTTCGGATCTGCGGCCCTCCCTCCCCGTAGACAGCCAGCGCATCGACCTCGCCTTCGCGGATCGCACGCAGCAGCTCCTCGGCTTCATGAAGCCGCGCCTGGAGCGAGCTGCGTAGCTGCTGAGCGTCGGGCTGATCCGCCATAACGGCACTCTCCTTAAGCAACTGTCTCACCTGCTAGTCTGGATATCCAGACTGACAAGGACCTTTTCCATGTTGGATAGATCGCCGATGATCCGCTTGATCGGACTTGGCAAGCTGCGGATCAGCGTCGGGATCGCCACGATCTGATCTTTTACTGCCAGCTTGGGATTGGTCAGAAGATCGATGACTTGGATCTCGATCTTGTGGTTCGAAGATAGGTGCTCATCGCAGATCTTCTTCAGGTTGGCGATGGCGGACAAGCTCTTGGGCGTTTGTCCAGCGACGTACAGACGCAGGGTGACGACTTCCTGCGCGCTCGCGGCCGCCGCGGCAGCGGGTGCGGTCTTGATGTCGAGATCCTTTGCGCCCGGTTCCGTTGTCGGGCGGAGCTTGTCGGTTTTTTTCATTTCGCTCTCCGCTTGCCCGTTTTATCGGCGGCAGTCAGGGCGGTTTTCCCTGGGGCTTCGTTCTGCCGCCGGATTTTCATATCTTGCTGCATAGTCTGTAAGGTAGTTTCGCGCATCTGCGCGTGTCGAATAAGCTTCTCGCTCTCAGAGGACTCGGCCTCGTAATGAGCGCGTAAGGCCTCTATCTGCGCCTCCAGCGCCTTGCGCTTGCGGTTGATCTCGCGCTGCTTGCTTTCGATCTCCTGCGTCCTCAGTAACGCCTCGGCTTTTTCCTTGGCTTCTTGCGCGGCGCGGGCGGTTCCCATGAGCACGCCTTCGTTACCCAGATAAGCGTCCAGCAGCTCGACTCCGCGAGCGCTTATGTGGAATTCCCGGATTTGATTGCTATGCGCCATGCCCCGCGCCTTGAGGACATACAGGCCGCGGTTGCGCTCACCATTTGACTCCAGATTGCGCAGCAGGATCCACACATCCATCAGCGAGGACACGCCGACATCGGTGCTGGCTTCGGCATTGCCGGAAGCGGTGAGGCTCAAGAACACTCCGGTGATGCACTCGGTCTTGAGGAAATCGATAAGCCGGCTCAGCGCCGCCTGCACCTCGACTTCGGTTCCCACGTCGGAGAAATTGGTGATGGGGTCGATGATTACGGCCCGCGGCTTGTAGGCTGCCACCTGCTTGTGAATGATCGCCAGGTGCATCTCCAGCCCGAACATCGACGGCCGGCTCGAGATGATGTGTAAAAGGCCCTGCTCCACCCAGCGCTTCAGATCGACGCCGATGGACTGCATGTTGCGGATGATCTGGGCCGGCGATTCCTCAAAGGCAAAGTATAGACACCGCTCCCCGCGCGAGCAGCGCTCGTTTGCAAACAGCGCCGCCAGCGTGCTCTTGCCGCAGCCCGCCGTTCCGGAGATAAGGATGCTGCTGCCGCGGTAAAGTCCTTGGCCGCCGAGCATCGTGTCCAAGCTCGGCACGCCGGTCGATATGCGTTCGCTGGACACGACGTGCGACAGCGACAGCGAGGTGATCGGCATCACCGAGAAGCCGCCGTCCTCGATTAGAAACGGGTACTCATTGGTGCCGTGGCGCGAGCCGCGGTACTTCACCACCCGCAGCCGCCGCGTCGATAGCTGATCGGTAACGCGGTGGTCGAGTAGCAGCACGCAGTCGGAGACATACTCTTCCAGTCCGTGCCGCGTCAGGCTGCCGGAGCCGCGCTCCGCGGTGATGATCGAGGTCACTCCTTTTTCCTTGAGCCAGCGGAACAGCCGCCGCAGCTCGGTGCGCAGGATCGACTCGTCTTTGAGGCTGCCGAACAGCACCTCCAGCGTATCGATGACGACGCGCTTGGCGCCGATGCTGTCGATCGCCAAGCCCAGGCGGATGAACAGTCCTTCAAGATCGTACTCGCCGGCCTCCGCCATCTCGCTCGGATCGATCTGAATGTAATCGACCAGCAGCCGGTTCTGCGCCGCGAGCTCCTCAAGGTTGAAGCCCAATGAGGCGACGTTGGCCGTAAGATCCTCAGCCGTCTCTTCAAAGGCGATGAATACGCCCGGCTCGTCTTGCTCCATGGCTCCGCGGACGAGAAACTCCATGGAAAACAGCGTCTTACCGCACCCCGCGGCGCCGCAGACCAAAGTCGAGCGGCCGCGCGGCAGCCCGCCGCCAGTGATTTCATCAAAACCGGTAACGCCGGTCGGCGCCTTGGGCAGAGTCTTCAGCTCGAACCCAGAGGGGCGCTTGGCCGAAGCCGTTGTCGCGGGTTTGTCCGCTGCCGCGGCAGCGGACGGACCAGAGCGAGATTTACGCGCAGCAGCCTGTCTCAAGAGATTTCTCCACGATTCGAGCTAGGACATACATCGTACGACCAGTAAACTTTAACAATCAATCCTCCCCTCCTACCTGTCAAGGTCAACCTGGGTACCTAACGGTCGATTTAGCGCTAATGAGGGTGTTACCTAGCTCACAAAACAGGAATTGCAATTATCAGGTGTGCGATATTGCCACAGTCTGCTCGGGCGGGGTCAGTTCCTGGGCGCTCCATGCAAAACCCAGTCGTACATCATGCAAAACTGCGCATCGGTGAGCGGCGTTCCGCCCTTAGGCATCTGCTGGCCGGCGCCATTGCGTATGAGGGTCTGTAGCCCGCGCAGCTTGTACAACAGGTAGCTCTTATCCGGATTGTTAGGAGTTATATATGCAACCCCCGTAGTGGAGGACTGGTTGATCACCGCGTTCATGAAAGTCGTTTGGCTGGTAAACATAGGTCGCTGCGCGCCGTTGTGACATCCGGCACCAAAGCATCGCTGCCCGTTGGTCCCCGTCAAGGTGGCGTACGCCTGCGTACCTGAGACAATGGTCGCGGTGTTGCAGCCGGCCGGCACCGGAAGGGTCACCGTCATATCCGGCTGCGGCCCGGCCAAGTCGCCGGACGCTCCCATGTCATCCAGTCCACCATCTCCTGCGGGCTTAGCCAGATCCGCGCGGCTCGTCGGCGGGTTGTAATTCCCGCAGCCGCCGACGAGCACCACGACCCCTAGTGACAAGCTCCTGAGCATTCGCAGCATAGGTTCCTCCTAAGAATGGAAGTAGCTACGATATCGTGGGCCGGGAGCTTCGAAAAGCCCGGTACGCAAGCTGGCACAGGCGCTCAGATAAGGGGCATGAAGCCAAGTGCGCCGCTTCTGGCACGCAGGCTCAACCAAGATAAGCTCCGCTGCGGCCGCCAAAGCGCGGCGCGAGTCCCCGGCGCGATTCCCAGCATCCGCGGCCCCCGCAGCTCTGCATACGGCTTGCATATCCGGAGGCGGCCACACACTATCTAAGTGTGCGGCCAAGTGTGAGCCAGGCGTCGTCCGGATTTCAAACCTCTTTATTCCGACTGCCGGCGGGTCTTTTTTGCCCGACCCCGGCACTGGAGGCCTGCGCATGACGGCTCTTGTCATCGCCTTCGTCCTCGCCAGCATCAATCCGATTGGCGGGCTCATGGTGTCGCTGCCGCTGGCGATCTTCAAGCTCCACTGGCCGGCGTGGTTCGCGGTCGCGCTCGGGGTGCCGCTGGCGTATGTCCAGGTGATTGTTGTGGATCTGTTCTGGCAGCGCCTCCTGGCGTGGCCGGTGTGGACGCGGCTCGTCGAGCGGCGGCGCAGCACCCGCCTGGAGAAGATCCTCGCCCATCGCTATGCGCCTTGGCTTTTGGCGGTGGCCAGCCCCTGGCTCGGTCCGTGGCTGGTGATGGCGGTGGCGCGCTTTGGCGGTCGCCGGCAGTCGCAGCTCGCGCTGCCGCTGCTCTTCGGGCTCACCTATGTGGGCATCGGCATTGCCGCCATCTGTGTGTACGCGCCCAAGTGGCTGGCCCGCTAACGCGCACCGCAGCGCCGCGTAAATGCGGTACTATATAGGCCCCAGCTTGTGAGCCGACATGCAAGGAGGCCTCTGTGGTCATAAACGATAGTGAGCACTGCGACATCCCCACGCCGACCGGCCCGATGCGGACCTTCCTATTCCGCCCCACGGCCAAAGGCCGCTACCCCGGCATCGTGCTGTATTCGGAGATCTTCCAGGTCACCGGACCGGTGCGGCGTCTGGCGGCGATGCTCGCCGGTCAAGGCTTCATCGTCTCGGTGCCCGAGATCTACCACGAGTTCGAGCCCGCCGGCACCGTGCTGCTCTACGATCAAGCCGGCGCCGACCGCGGCAACGCGCTCAAGACGACCAAAGAGCTGGCGGCCTACGACAGCGATGCCCGCGCCGCGCTGGATCACCTCCGGTCGCTGCCCGCCTGCACCGGCAAGCTCGGGGTCATGGGAATCTGCATCGGCGGCCACCTGGCGTTTCGCGCCGCGATGAATCCGGATGTCCAGGCGGGGGCGTGCTTCTATGCCACCGACATTCACAAAGGCAGCCTGGCCAAGGGCATGAAGGACGACTCCCTGGCGCGGATTCCCGAGCTCAAATGCGAGATGCTGATGATCTGGGGCCGTCAGGACCCCCACATCCCGCGGGAGGGCCGCAGCAAGATCTATAACGCCCTGGCGGACGCCGACATCAACTTCTCCTGGCATGAGTTCAACG
>CALFML010000810.1 GCA_937879845.1 uncultured Myxococcales bacterium | reverse complement strand
TGACCATCGAGGTGCCGGAGGCGGTGCGGGCGACGGCCGGGCTCGTCGTGAAGCGGGATGGAGAGGTGGTGGGAGCACCGCAGTTCGGGACGGGGATCGCGGTGGATCCCGGGGTGCATGTGGTGGAGGCGAGCGCGCCGGGGAAGAAGGGGTGGAAGGGGGAAGTGAAGGTCGAGGGGGAGAAGGCGAGCGGGTCGATCGCGGTGCCGGCGCTCGAGGATTTGCCGGCGGAGGAGATGGTGAAGGAGAAGGAGACGGGGTGGCCCTGGCAGAAGAAGGTGGCTGTCGGGGCCGCGGGGGTCGGGGTCGCCGGGGTGGTCGTGGGGGCCATTCTGGGGGCGGATGCGCTGGGAAAGCACGGGGATCTGGCGAAGGAGTGCTCGGCGGGCGACCCCGGAGTCTGCACGGCAAAGGGGTTGTCGCTCGGCGGCGGCGGAACCCACAGGGGGAGGCGGGCGCGCTCGTGCACGCGCGGCAGGTCGCTCAGCTCCACTTCGACAAGGCCGTGCTCGCACGACAGGACAAGGCGCTCTTTGACCACCCGCCGCTCGACGAGCAGGATGTTGCCGAAGGGGGCGGCGTAGATCGGCAGCCAGCCCTCCAGGTGGCCGGTGCGGGCGATGTCGGCGAACGTCAACAGGTACAGCCGGTGGTCGTGCAGCCGGCGCGCCACCAGCCCGAGCGGCACCGGCACCACCTCGACGACGCCGAAGTCGTGGAGCGCGGCGACCTGGGTTCCGCCCTGCAGCCAGGTGCCGGGCTGGTGCGGCATGCAGCCGAAGAACACGCTGCTCATGCCGCAGCTGCGGATAAAGCGGGCGATGATGTTGCCGACCTCGATGGCGTTGCCGGTCTGCGAGAGGCGGCGGTCGCCGTTGTGGACGCTGAAATCATCGCGCAGGGCGTGGACGCTGTCGAAGTGGTACAGGCGCTGCGGCAGCTCCGCGCTGTCGGGCCAGCGCAGGGCGAGCTTTTCACCGACGCGCAGCTCGGACTGCTCCAGCCGCTCCGGGTTTTCCGGCAGCGCCAGGTAGATGCGCCCCTGCGCGCTCAGCGCCAGAAACAGCATGCCGCGCGCCGTGAGCCCGCTCTGCCGCAGCGTCCCCAGGCCGCGCAGAAGAGCCAGGGAGTCCGAGTACGATTCGATGCGCATGACGTCCGCCGGCTAGTCGCGTTCCAGGTAGGTGTAGCCCGACAGGCCCTGCTCGTAGATGCGCAGCAGGTTGCGCGTCTCTTCCAGCGTCATGCGGCGGTTGCGCAGGGCGATCTCGGCGGCGCGGCGCATGCGGGCGGTGAGCTCCTCGCGGGTGTGGCCGACGTACTTTAGGACATCGGTCACGGTGTCACCGGCGACGACGTGCTCGATGTGGTAGCCGCCGCCCGGGGCGCTTAAGACGTGCACCGTGTTGGTGTCGCCGAACAGGTTGTGCAGATCGCCCAGGATCTCCTGATACGCCCCGACCATGAAGATGCCGATGTAATAGTCGTCGCCGGTGAGCGGGTGCAGCTCCAGCACGTGCTTCACATCGCGCGGATCGATGAACTGATCGATCTTGCCATCGCTGTCGCAGGTGATGTCGGCGAGCACGCCGACCCGCGAGGGCTCCTCGCCCAGCCGGTGGATGGGCATGATCGGGAACAGCTGATCCACCGCCCAGCTGTCGGGCAGCGACTGAAACATCGAGAAGTTGCAGAAGTAGGTGTCCGACAGCGCCCGCTCCAGCCCTTCCAGATCTTCGGGCACCTGCGGCAGCTCGCGGACGATGCGCAGGACCTTCTGGCACAGCGCCCAGAAGATATCCTCGGCGATGACGCGCTGCTCCAGCGACAGGTGGCCGAGCGCGAACAGGGTCATGCACTCGTCTTTGTACTCGATGGCGTCGTGGTAGGCCTCAAGGAAGTTCTTGCGCGAGATGTCGCGGTACGAGTCCCACAGGTGGCGCACCACCGGCGCGACGACCTCGGGCAGGGCTTCGGGGACCTTGCCGACATCGAACTCGCTGACGCCCAGCACATCGACCACCAGGATCGCGTGATCGGCGACCACGGCGCGGCCCGACTCCGACACGATGGTCGGGTGGGCGATGCCGGCTTCGTCGCACAGCTCCATGATGCCGTACACGATGTCGTTGGCATACTCCTGCATCGTGTAGTTCATGGAGCTGGAGAAGTTGGTCTGCGACCCGTCGTAGTCGACGCCCAGACCCCCGCCCACGTCGAGATAGCGCAGCGGCGCCCCGGCCCGCGACAGCTCGATGAAGAACCGGCCGGCCTCGCGCATCGCGTTCTTGATCGAACGGATCGATGAGATCTGGCTGCCGAGGTGGAAGTGCAGGAGCTCGAAGCTGTCGAGCAGCCCCGCCTCGCGCAGGAAGCGCATCGCTTCGAGCATCTCGCGCGACGACAGACCGAACTTGCTGCGGTCGCCGCCGGAAGCTTCCCAGCGCCCCGAGCCGCGGGTGGACAGCTTGGCGCGGATGCCGATGCGCGGCCGGATGCTGTTGCGCTTGGCGATCTCCGCGATGAGCGACAGCTCGCTGTATTTTTCGACGACGAGGATGATGTTGCGGCCGAGCTTGGAGGCGAGCAGCGCGCTCTCCACGTACTCCTCGTCTTTGTAGCCGTTGCAGATGATGAGGGCGTTCTCATCGTCGAGCATCGCCATCACCGCGAGCAGCTCCGGCTTGCTGCCGGCCTCAAGGCCGTAGTGGTACGGGCGGCCGTACTGGGCGATCTGCTCGACGACGTAGCGGTCCTGGTTGACCTTGATCGGGTAGACGCCTTTGTAGGTGCCTTTGTAGCCGTACTCGGTGATCGCGGTGCGGAACGCCTCGTTGAGGTCGACGATCCGGCTCTTCAAGATCTCCGGAAAGCGGATGAGCAGGGGCAGGCCGATGCCGCGCTTGCGCACCTCATCGACAAGCTCCTTGAGATCGATGCCGCTGTCGGGGATCGCCGTGCCGCCGGCTTGCGGCTGGCCGGCCGGATGGGCGACGAGGCTGCCGCTCTCGCCGATATCGAAGTAGCGACCGCCCCACTGGCGCACAGCGTAGACTTCTCGTGAGTCCGCAATGGACCAGCGACGGGGGATCGTACCGGATGAGTGCATCGTGGGGACCTCCTAAGGGACAAGTGCGGCCGCTGCCGCAAGCCTGGGCTCGACGAGCCGAATATTTGTGCGCAGGATGAACGGGCGCGCCAAGGGCCGCAATGAAAAAATGGTCCGCCTCTTGATGCAGAGGGTGGCGGGGCCGGCGCGGCCGCTACCGGCAACGAGCCGCGCCGCGCCGCAGACTTTAACGGAAGGGTCGAGAGCCGAAAAAAGGGCAGGGCGGGGCGGCTAGCGCTGCTGCTTCATCGCCGCCTGCTGCGCCTCAGCGATCATGACTTCGTGCTGGCTCGGGTCGGCCCAGCGCGCCCGGCCTTCGGGCGGCAGCAGATCGAGCGGATCGAAGTAGAAGAAGTAGCGATCGCGCTTGACCGACGGGGCGGTGTAGACCGAGATGCCGGTCGTCCGGTCATAGTATTCGTACGAGTGGGCGTCGCGCTTGCCACCGCCGCCCGGCGCATCGACGACGAACGTCGGCGTGTTGAAGCCCGCGGTGCTGCCGCGCACCGTCTTCTCCAGGGTCAGCGCCGTCTGCAGCGTCGTGCGCAGATCCTCCACGCCCTTTACCAGATCGTGCACGTACACGTAATAGGGGTGGACGTTGACGTGGCCCAGGCGCTTGACGAGCAGGCCCATGACCTCCGGCCGGTCGTTGACGCGCCGCTGCAGCACCGACTGGTTGCGGACGAAGATGCCGCGCTCCATGAGCACGTTCATCGCGTCCTGGGTGATGCCGGTGATCTCGCTCGGGTGGTTGAAGTGGGTGTGGAGCACGACCTCTTTGTGCAGCTTGCGGCCAAGCTCGACGACGTAGGTGAGGGCGTCGAGCCACGCCGCGTCGGTCAGGATCTTCTGCGGCATCACCGCCGGGCCCTTGGTGGCAAAGCGCATGCGGCGGATGTTGTCGAACCGGACCAGGGTCTCGCCGATCTCGCGCAGCTGCTGCGGCCGCAGGTTGTAGGCGTCGCCGCCGGAGATGACGATATCCTCCAGCTCGGGGCGCGAGGCGATGTAGGCGAAGGCCTTTTTCCACCGCTCTTCGCTCACGTGCAGATCGACCTTGTCCACAAGCTGCGTGTCGATGCCGACGGCGTAGCTGCGGGTGCAGAAGCGGCAGTACACCGGGCAGGTATCAAGCGGCAGGAACAGCGCCTTGTCCGGGTAGCGGTGGGTCAGGCCCGGCACCGGCGCATCGGCCATCTCGTGCAGCGAGTCCAGGCCCAGCTTGGGATGATCGGGCAAAAGGCGCGACGACAGCGGGATGAACTGGATGCGCAGCGGATCGCTGTAGGGATCCTCCCAGTTGATGAGGCTCAAGAGGTACGGCGAGACGCGCACGCTCATCGGCGCGCGCTGGAAGCCCTCGGTCGCGTCGCGGAGGAACTCGCCGGAGACCAGGCCCCGCACCGCGGCGAGGAGCTTATCGACGTTGGTGATGGTGTGCTTGGACTGCCACTTGTGATCGAGGAACGTCGCCTCGTCGATCTCGGCGTAGGCCGGGATGTGGCTCCAGAACCGGCCGCGCTTGAGCTGCGAGTGGGTGAGCGTCGCCGGATCCACCGGCGGCCGCGGGGTCGCGCTTTTTGGCGCGGCCGCATCGGCGGCCGGGGGCGACACGACCGATAGCGAGACCCGCGGGCGCTCGGCGGCCGCAGCGCTTTGCGTCGCCGCCGCACCAACGTTGGAATTTTCAGCATCTATCGAAACGGTAGACATCAGTTTTCGCCTCACGTAAGGGCCGCGGACTCGGAGCTCTCCGGAAAATCCGCCGCCATCGATTCAAACCCGATCCTGAACCACAAGATCCTCCGGGCGGCCAAGCGCCAGCTCGGAGACGCCGTTTGCACCGCCGCGCCCGCGGCCAAGCGCCAGCCCGGCCAAACCGTCCCGCCGCCCACGCGAAAGCGCCGGCTGCAAGCCCGATCGGCTGCTGCTCCATCCCGGCGCACCGGCCAACGTCCGCGGCTCGCGGTTGCACGCCCCAAAACCTTTTGGGACCTGGCCGGGGCTTACGTCTTTAGCCTTAGTAAAGACAAAAGACCGGTACCGAAAGCGACGATCGACTAGGCGCCGCGCGCAAGGGCCGCGCCGGCTCGCACGTCAGGTTCATGTCGGATGTTTTGCGAGAACCACATGCCTAGACCCGTATATTGGCACGAATTGATCTAGATGATCCTTGGAAGTGCTTAAGCTCCGCCTTTCCCGCGCCCTCGATCGCCTTTGTTTCAGTACCTTGACAGCGCTGGAAATGCCGAGTAGCTTTCGACAAAATAAGTAGTTAATATCCAAGAGATCGTAGCCTGCTTTTGTCCCAAATCCACTTAGCCCAGCCCGACGGCCCCCACGCAGCGAAACCGGTGCTCTTCGAATTTGCGCCGCGGTTCCCCGCTTCGATTTGGGGCCGGCCGTCCCCGGGCCAGTGCGCACGCTGCATCGCCCCCCGCATCACCAGCCTGCGAGCTGCCCGCCTCCGTACGCCGACAGGCATCGGCGCGGCGGCGAGCACCGCCAGGCCGGAACGCTGCGGTGGAACGCTGCCGGCCTGCGGGCACGCCACGCGACAGTTCCAGGCGCAGTCGCCGCGTGTTGGCTCTTTTCGGGAAGCAGGTTCGCGCCTACCACCAAGGGGTCGCTCGGTTACACGGTGTGGGCACAAGGCATGGGCCGTGCTCACGGTTGTCCCGGACCCCTCCACCACAAGCCCGCCGCGCCAGGTTCTATCGCGCTTGGTCACTCCGCTGCCCTGCAGCGTGACCGGGCGCCCCGCGGATGCCGCAACGAGCGGAAAAAAGGCGGCAACGCCTGCCGCTCATGGACCGGCCATGACGGGCACCAGAGAGGCTTTTTATGAACGAGCATGGACAGGTCAGCCTGAGCGCCGATGCGCTCGCTGGCCAAGCGGGAGCCGAGCGCGCCCCCGCCTCCCCCGTCAACGAGGTAGCACTCCCCGCTGAGAGCCCGAGCCCAGCGCCCCCCGCCGCCAGCGAGCCCGCCGCAGAGCCTGCCCCCGAGCCTGCCGCGGCGGCCGGCGCGCCATTGCCCGCCGGCGTTCTGAGCGAATCGGACTACGGGCCGGCGCCCCAGACCTTCGCCGCGATGGGCCTGGCCGAGGACGTCCTGCAGTCGCTGCTGGCGATGGGATTCTCCGAGCCGCTGCAGGTCCAGCGCCGCGTCTACCGGCCGATCATGGCGGGGCGCGATCTGATCGTCCAGTCGCGCACCGGCTCCGGCAAGACCGCCGCGTTCGGCATCCCGTTCGTCCAAGGCGTGATCGATCCCGCCGCGGACGTCAAAAACGGCCACCCGCAGGCGCTGGTCCTGGGACCCACGCGCGAGCTGGCCTTGCAGGTCGCCACCGAAATCAGCCGCATCGCCGAGCGCCGCGCCGTCCAGGTCGTGCCGGTCTACGGCGGCGCGCCGATGGGCCGCCAGATCGAGCAGCTGCGCGCCGGCGGGCATGTCGTCTCGGGTACGCCGGGCCGGGTGCTCGATCACCTGCGCCGCGGCACCTTGCACCTGGATCGGATCAAGGTCCTGGTCCTCGACGAAGCCGACGAGATGCTGTCGATGGGCTTCCTTGAGGACATCCTGGAGATCATCAAGCGCTGCCCGGCCGAGCGCCAGACCCTGCTCTTCTCCGCCACCATGCCCGACGAGGTCGTGCGCCTGGCGGGCCGCCACCAGCGAAGCGCCCTGATGATCCAGATGTCGGCCGACTATGTCGGCGTCGCCGAGGTCATCCACGCCTATTACATGGTGACCGGCATGGGCCGCATGCGCGATCTGTTGCGCGTGCTGGAAGTGGAGCGCCCCGACAGCGCCGTGATCTTCTGCAACACCCGCGAAGAGACCTCGCAGGTCGCGGAGTTCATGCGCAGCCAGGGCCTGGACGCCGAGGCGATCTCCTCCGACCTGTCGCAGGCCGACCGCGAGCGGGTCATGGGCCGGATGAAGGCCAAGGACCTCAAGTACCTGGTCGCCACCGATGTCGCGGCGCGCGGCATCGACATAAGCGATCTCTCGCACGTCATAAACTACACCTTCCCCGAGTCGGCAGAGGTCTACGTCCACCGCACCGGCCGCACCGGCCGGGCGGGCAAGAGCGGCGTGGCGATTTCGCTCATCAGCCCGCGCGAGCTCGGCAACTTCTACTATCTCAAGCTGACCTATAAGATCCGCCCGGAGGAGCGAGCGCTCCCGTCCGAAGCCGAGATGCAGACGCTGCATGAGGGCCAATACCTCGACCGCCTGCAGAAAGAGGCGGGGCAGCGCGAGCCGGGGGCGGTGTTCCGTTCGCTTTTGCGGCGCATCCAGGCGTGCGAAGACGGGGAGC
Organism: uncultured Myxococcales bacterium; assembly: GCA_937879845.1. GTDB lineage: Bacteria > Myxococcota_A > Polyangia > Palsa-1104 > JAEUJZ01 > CALFML01. Next base: position 8,403 of record CALFML010000810.1, on the reverse strand, counting down.
GGCTTATTTCCTACCTGCTGGAGCACCACCTGACCAGCCAACCGGCCGCGCGGGCCGAGTCCGCGCCGCGGTCCGCCGATCCGGCGCGCGAGCGTCCGCGCAGCGAGTCCCCCCGGCCGCGCGACGAAGACCGGCCGCCCCGCCGCCGTGAGTCAGGCGATCGTGAAGCGCGGGGTCCGGGCGACAAGCCGCGCCCGCGCGAGGACGATCGGCGCGGCCGCGGCGAGTCGCGCCTGCGCAGCGAGCGCCCGCGCGGGGAACAAGGGGAAGAGCGGCTCAGCCGGCGGCGCCGTGATGAGGAGCGTGCCGCCTCTGGCGCGGGCCCGGCGGGAACGAGCGCTGGCGCTCCCAGTGCGGCCGCGGTGAGCCCTGCGGCCCCAGACGCCGCTCCCCTGCCTGCCGGTGCCGGCATAAGCCCCCTGACTACGGTGCCCGCCAGCCCGCCGCCCACTAGCCCTCCCGCTGCGGTGGAAGCTGCGTCCGAGGCCGCGTCGGCCGAGGCCGCGCAGCGGTCTGATGGCGCGGCCGCAGCCAGCGGCAGCGATCCGGAGGCGGCGCGGCGGAAGCGGCGGCGCAGCGGCTCCGGGAGCCGCAGCGGTGGCGCGTCGGAAGGCCGGGCGGCAACCCCGCCGGGGCCGTCCGACATCATCCATGCCGAAGACGGCCGCGAGTTTTGGGAGGCGTGGGTGGATTCGCGCACCGCCCCGGCGGGTGCGTCCAGCCCCGCTGCCGCGCCAAGCGGCGAAGCGCCGGAGCGGCCGGCGCCCGCTCCCGGCGGCGCCGATGACACCGAGCGGCGCCCGCGGCGGCGCGGACGCAGCGAAGACAGCCGGCCCCCGGCTGCTGGCGAGGTCCGGCTCTACCTCAACCTGGGCCGCCGCGACAACGTAGACGATGCGGCGATCGCGCAGTTCCTGCAGTCGCGCGGGGTGCGGACCCTGCCGATGGAGCTTCATACCTCGCACACCTATCTGTACTCGCCGGAGGCAGAGGTCGAGGGCATCCTGACGGCGCTGAGCGGCCAGACCCTGGCGCAGCGGGCCGTGGTCTGCGAACGCGCCCGCCGCTAAGCTCCGCTGCGCCGCTTGCCGCCGGGGGTCCGAACCGGAACCACGGCCGCGAGCCGGCGCGAGCGTCTGCGCGACATTTCGGGAGGCCGCAGTTTCTGCCATAATCGTAGACGTGTCGTCGCGGGTGCGCTGGCTCGGGTTGCCCATTTTGGCCGCGGGGCTGAGTCTACAGCTCAGCTGCCGCCAACCTGCCGCGGCTCCCAAGGGGGCGGCTCCTGAAGTCGTCGCCAACCGCGCGGCCCCGACCGATCGTTTCGATCGGGTGCAGCGGCCGGATCGCTCCGGCGGGTCGCGGGCCGGCGGGGCTGCCGACAGCAAGCCGCAGCCGCGACCGCTGCGGCGCTGCTTTGTCGAAGATACGGCGCAGTCGCCGCCGCGTTCGCTCAGCGTTCTGCTCGCCCAATCTGCCGATCGCTTCGAGCAAGGGGTGCTGCTCGCCAGCCAGGCGGCGAGCGCAACCGGCGCCGCCGCCCCGGCCGCGGCCTCCACCCCGGCCGCTGCGGCACCGAAAGCGGGCGCGGCGTCCGACACAGCGGCACCGGCTGGAACCGGGGCCGCCGCGCCTCCCGCAGCCGGCACGGGCGCGAGCACCAAGCAGTTTGAAGCCGCCCTGGCCTGCGCCGAAGAGGCGCTGCGGCTGGACGGCCGCTCGATCGAGGCGCTGCATAATCAGGCCCTGGCGCTGCAGGAGCTGGGGCAGCTGGAGCTGGCGCGGGATTCCTTCACCCACGCCTTGGCCATCGACCCCGATGATCCGGAGACGCTGGCCGGAGCCGCCGACCTTTATATCAACCGGCTCGCGCCAAGCCCGGAGCTGAGCGAGATCGGCGTCGAATACGCCCATCGCGGCAGCCAGCGCCTGCAGCGCAGCCTGGGCGTGAGCGCGGACAAAGCCGCCGAGCCGGGCCGCGATCACCTGCGCGAGCGCCCGCACGATGCGAGCGCGAGCGCTGCCAGTGCAGGCAGTGCAGGCAAAGATCGCAACAAGAGCAAAGGCAAGGACCCCGGCGAGCGGGCGCTGTTGAGCCGGCTCCTGCTTTTGGAAGCTCAGGGGCTAAACGATCTCGGGCGCCCGCGTGAGGCGCTGGCGCGGCTCGATACGGCGATCGCCGCCAGCGATAGTGTGCAGGCGCGCTATGAGCGGGCGCTGGCGCTTCTCGATCTGTGCCGCCTCCCGGAAGCCCGCCGCCAGTTCTTGGAGGTCGTGCAGCGCGAGCCGGGCGATGCCTGGGCCCACTACAGCCTCGGTCTGACGCTGGAGATGCTCGGCGCAGGGGAGCTGGCGGACAAAGAGCTGGCCGCGGCGACCCAGCTGGCGCCGCACGACTTTCCGCCGCTTCTGCCGGTGAGCCCGGCGCAGTTTCGCGCCCTGGTCGACAAGGAAGTCGCCGCCCTGACCGCGGAGCAGCGCCAGGATCTGCAAAAAGTCAGCTTGGAGACTGCCGATCTGCCGGCGCTCGACGATCTTACGGCCGAGGATCCGCCGCTCTCGCCCACCATCTTGGGCCTGTTCCGCGGGTTGCCGCTCGGCGAGTCGGCAGCCGAAGGCGCGGGCGGGGCGAGCTGCCAGCGCGCCGCCGCCAAGCCGGCCTCGCAAAATAGCGGCGCGGCCGCCCTGACCGGCGCCCGCAGCGATAGCGATGCCGATGCCGAGCCGCGGGCGATCGTGCTTTATCGCAAAAATTTGCTGCGGGCGGTGCGCGATCAGGCCGAGCTCGTAGAGCAGATCCGGACCACCCTCTTGCATGAACTTGGCCACCTCCGCGGCGAAGACGATGCCGAGCTGCGCGCCCGCGGCCTGGAATAAAGCCCGCGCTGCGGCGGTGGATTGACCTGATGCCGGTTAGCCGGGTAAGCTGAGTCGGCTGTGAAGACTTGTCCCCAGTGCCAGATCAAGTACCCAGACGTGCTTGAATTTTGCCCGCGGGACGGGGCCCCGTTACCGGGGACTCCCGGCAAGGACGCGGCGTACGACCCGATCCTCGATACGACGATCGACGGTCGCTATGCGATCGAGTCGCGGCTCGGTGAAGGCGGCATGGGCGTGGTTTATAAGGCCCGCCACGTCCTTATCGACAAGCCGGTGGCGATCAAGATCTTGCGCAAGGAGGCGGCGCAGGACACCGCGTCCGTGCAGCGCTTCATCCAAGAGGCCAAGTCGGCCTCCAAGATCAACCACAGCAACATCGTCGATATCACCGACTTCGGGGTCTTGGCCGACGGCCACGCCTACTTCGTCATGGAGTTTCTCCAGGGGCCGACCCTGGCGCAGGCGATTGCCGAGGGGCCGCTCGATTCGGCGCGGGTGTGTTCGATCGGGGCGCAGATGGCGCGCGGTCTGCACGCCGCCCATACCAAGGGCATCGTCCATCGCGACTTGAAGCCGGAGAACATCTTTCTTCTGGAGCGCGAAGGGCAGAAGGACTTCGTCAAGATCGTCGACTTCGGCATCGCCAAGGTCGGCGGCGGCCAGAAGCTCACCCAAGTCGGCATGGTGCTCGGCACACCCGAGTACATGTCGCCGGAGCAGGCCACCGGCCAGGAGACCGACCACCGCGTCGATCAGTATGCGGTCGGCTGCATCATGTACGAGATGCTCACCGGCGTGGTGCCGTTCCTCGGCGACCGGCCGGCGCAGACCCTGACCAAGCATGTGTTCGAGCCGGTCATCCCGCCGCGCAAGCGCAAGCCGGAGCTCGATACGCCGGTGACCCTGGAGGCGGTGGTGCTGCGCACCCTGGCGAAAAAGCCGGAGCAGCGCTTCCCGTCCATGCGCGACCTGGAGCTGGCGCTCACCCAGGTCGATGGCGAGCTCAAGTCCGGCCGGGTGGTGATCGAAGAGACGAAGATCACCGCGTCGTCCTCGCAGAGCATCCAGAACCTGGCCGCCGCGGCGACAACCAACAACTCGGGCTCGATGCCGCAGCAGCCGCCGCCGTATATGCAGCCCGGGCAGCCGACGCCGCCGCAGCAGCCCGGGATGCCGGGAGCCATGGGGCTGCCGCAGCCGGCCGGTGGGTATCCGCCCGCGGGTCCCTATCAGAGCGGGACGGGACTGCCGTCGCCGCAGCAGCTCAGTCCGGCGTTTACCTCCGGGGCGCAGCTGTCGCCGGGACAAGTCCGGCCAACCCGCGAGAGCGCGCAGGTCGGCGGCAAGAACCAGAAAGTGCGCGCCGTGCTGGCGGCGATCGCCGGAGCGCTGGTCATCGTCATCGGCCTGCTCGTGTACTTCCTGTTTAGCCAGGAGCAGGTCAAGCCGACGCCGCCCAAGCCGTTGGATCCCCCGCTGGTCGCAGATGGCGGTCCGCCGCCGCCCCCGCCGGTCGATCTGCTGCCGCCGCCGCCGCCGCCCGAGCCGGCGCCGATCACCTTGACGATAGGCTCACGGCCGCCCGGCGCCGATGTGAGTATCGACGGCGAGGTCAAAGGCCAGACGCCGCTGCGGCTGTCGCACAAAAGCGGCGTGCTTTTGCGCATGGAGCTGCGGAAGAAAGGCTATGAGCCTTACAGCGAAGAGCTGCGGCCCGAAAAAGATCTGAACGTCGATATCAAGCTCGATAAAAACGGCGGCAAGCACCCAAGTACGCCTGGAAAGTCGCCGAATAAGACCCCGGGCAAGACGAACAATCCCGGCGGCAAACCCGGCCACTTGCCAAGCGAGCTGCGGGATCCGTTTAAGACGAAAAAGGGCCCCTAGCCGACCTCGCAGGTCGCTTCCGCAGTCGATCGTAGGGCGCTTCCCGGTTGCTCAAAGGCCCCTGCTAACGCCGCGGGAACGCCGGCCAAACGAACCCGTGGTCACGGGGTTTTCCCTATGATAATCTTTTGGCACAGTGCCGACACCCAACAAACCGGACGACGCCCCACCAAGGGGCGCTGGACGGCCTGCACAGCCGGAACCCTCTGCTTCCGGCGCAGCGGAAAAAGCGCTGGCGGACTCTGCCGGTGCTGCTGCCACCCTTGGTGATGCGGGGGGCTTAGAGGACTCCGGGGCGCGCGACGTCCGGCTGGCGAACATCAAGGAAGCGCCGGATCCGTATATCGGCACCATCCTCGGGGAGCGCTACAAGGTCCTGTCCAAGCTCGGCTCCGGCGGCATGGGCGCGGTCTACCTGGCGGAGCACGTGGTCATCGAGCGCAAGGTGGCCATCAAGATCCTGTCGCAGGACTTTGCCCATAAGGCCGATCTGGTGCAGCGCTTCATCCAAGAGGCGCGCGCCGCCGCCCGCATCGGGCATGAGAACATCGTCGAGGTCTACGACTTCGGCGAGACCGCCTCGGGCTCGGTCTTTTTCGCCATGGAGTTCCTCGATGGGCTGGATCTGGCGCAGCTCATCCAGAAAAACGGCCAGCTGCCAAACCCGCGGGTGCGCCAGATCGCGCTTCAGATCTGCCGCGCCCTGGCCGCCGCGCACGGCAAAAAGATCGTCCACCGCGATCTCAAGCCGGAGAACATCTATCTCATCGAGCGCGAGGGCCGCACCGACTTCGTCAAGATCCTCGACTTCGGCATCGCCAAGATCAGCACGGTCGAAGAGGGCGGCGGCCGCCTGACCCGCACCGGCATGATCTTCGGCACGCCCGAGTACATGTCGCCGGAGCAGGCGCGCGGCGAGACCCCCGACCACCGCGTCGATATCTACGCCCTGGGCTGCATCCTGTACGAGATGATGACCGGCAAGGTGCCCTTCCAGTCCGAGACGTTCATGGGCACCCTCACCAAGCACATGTTCGAGCCGCCGGAGCTGCCGAGCCGCCGCTGCCGCGGCTACGTCGCCCCGGATCTCGAGGCGGTGTGCCTGCGGGCGATGGAAAAAGATCGCGACCGCCGCTACCAGAGCATGCAGGAGGTCGCCCAGGCCCTGGAGAGCGGCGACACCGCACTGCCGCCGCTGCCGCAAGGGCAGCCGATGCCGCACATGGCGCCGCTGCCGCCGCATATGACCGGCGACCAGTCCATGCCGGGCTCGGCGATGCAGCCCGGCGGCATGCTGCCCAACATGAGCCTGGCGCCGGGCATGCCGGGGTATCAGCAGCAGCAACAGCAGCTGCAGCAGCAGTTCCAGCAGCAGTTCCAGCAGCAGATGATGATGATGCAGCCGGGCATGTACGGGGTGCCGCAGGCGCCGCTGCAGACCGGCAACTCCGGGGTGGTGCAGGCGCCGATGACCGGCAACATCTCCGGTCTCGTGCAGTCGCCGATGCAGGGCGGCACGATGTCGGGGCTGCGCTCGAGCTCGATGATGAACAGCGGGCTCGGCCTGCCGGGTTCGTTCAGCAACACCGCCCCGCCCACCGGTTATGAGGTCGCTCCGCCGTCGAGCAATAGCATGGGTCGGCGGCTCATGTTCATCTTTGCCGGGGCGACGATCGGCGTGGTGATTCTGGTGCTGCTGCTCTGGCCGAGCGGTCCCGATCGCCCGCGCAACCTCATCCGCGGCAGCCAGAAGACCACCGTGGAGCCTAAGCCGAGCAAGCCGGCGCCGGTCACTCCGGGCAAGGCGGCGCCGGCGCGGCTCATGATTCGCGGCATCCCGGAGTCGCGGGTGATGCTCGATTTCAAGGACATCGGGCTCATCCCGGCCGGCGGCGAGCTCGCCTACGAGGCCGACTCCCCGGGCGGCACGAGCCAGTGGTCGGTGCACCTCAAGGTGGTCAAGGACGAACACGCCGAGTTCGCCACCCGGCTGCTGCTCAAAGCCGGAGACAGCTACCCCGTTCAAGCAGATCAGCCGAGCCAGGCGGCGCCGCCCGATCCGCTCAAGAACGCGGGCACCAAGAGCGCGCCCGGGCCGAAGAAACACCCGGGCGCGGCCAAGCCCGCGGCGCCGCCGGCAAAGGCGGCAACCCCGCCGGCGGCAACCCCACCGGCGGCAACCCCGCCGCCGAAGAAAAACGACTCGGGTCTGAAGTCGCCCTTCTAATACGTACTGCCCTGAGATGGGTCTGCTGATTTTGTCCGCGCGAGGAACGCGCAGCGAGGGGAGCTTGGCGCTCCCCTTTTTATTTAGACCATCGGCAGGTTGAGCTTGGGCAAAAGCCGCTCCAGCCACAGCGTGGTGATCTTTTCCTGGGTGCTGTTCTGGCGCAGGCGGGCGGCGAGGTTGTCGAAGTTTACGTGATCCAGGCCCTGGTCTTGATTGAAGCAGGAGAACACGACCGACTCGATGCCGGTGATCGGGTCGATGTGCTTCTGCAGGCACTGGGCGCAGACCTCTTTCATCATGCACTGCATCGGCGAGTTGATGCTGGCGATGGCCACGTGCTTGGGATCGAGGTAGGGCCGCAGGACGCTGTGCCGCGCCTTGCCCACCGCCGCCATCATGCGGTCGGAGCCGATGGCGATGATGCGGGAGACCTTGTTCATCGCGACCTGTTGCGGGCCGAGCTGGCCCTGGCAGTAGGCGACCATGGCCTGGACGATGTTGCCGACGAACAAGCTGTCCTGCGGCCGGCGCGCCCGCAGCCGCGAGTCGGGCGGCGGCGCGGAGTCGCACGACCAGATCACTTGATCGGTGGCGGTCTCGATCTCGTCCTGCTTGAACACATCCTCCGGCTTCTTATAGCCGGCGAAGTACAGCACCTTGCAGTTGCGGTCCTTGAGCGCCCGCGCGATCGAGAACAGCACCGCGTTGCCCAGCCCCCCGCCGACCAGGCACACGCTCTCATCGTGCGGAATTTCCGTCGGCGTACCGGTCGGTCCCATGACCACCACCGGCTCGCCGGGACGCAGCGCCGCGCACAGCCGCGAGGATCCGCCCATCTCCAGCACGATCAGCGACAAAAGGCCCGAGCTCGGATCGGTCCACGCGCCGGTGAGCGCCAGACCCTCCATCGCCATGCTGGTGCCCTCGACGACCGGGCTCAGGTTCTCCAGGTTCTGCAGGCGGTAGAACTGACCGGGCTGGAACTTGCGCGCCGCCAGCGGGGCGCGCACCGTGACGTCCACGATCGTCGGCGTCAGCCGCTCCACCCGCACCACGGTCGCCAAAAGCTCGCTGTCGAGGTGGCGGCGCAGCTCGGCGAAGCGGGCGCTGCGGGCGCGCTGCTCCGGGCTCTCGCGGTCGTGCGTTACGACCTCGCGCTCGGCCGCGGCGATGTCGCTCTTGTAGAGGGCGGCGACGTACGGGTAGCCGTCCTTGGCCGATGCCATGGCCTTTACCACCGAGCCGGCGTACTTGGGATTGTTGTCGCCGTAATAGCTGACCACGTGGCCGTCGCGCAGATAAGACGTGAAGAAGCCGCCGGCGGCCGGCTGCACCCGCAGCGTCTCGCCATCGCGTACGACCTCATGCGGGGCGAAAAAGCCGCCCTTGCCCAGGGTGAAGGTGCC
>CALFML010000809.1 GCA_937879845.1 uncultured Myxococcales bacterium | reverse complement strand
TCCCGGTCCGGTATCGCGTACCTGCAGCACCGCCTGCGCACCGGTGAGGGCGGCAGACAGGGTCACCCCGTGCTCCCGAACTTCGCCGCTCCTCCGGACCTCCAGGCACGCTTGCACGGCGTTGTGCGCCAGGTTCTGCAAGGCGCGTCGCAGCTGGTTGGCGTCGGCCTGGATGCAGGCTTCCGGATCCGGCGCCTCGACCCGCACCAGCAGCGAAGCGGAGGCGCGGGCTTGAGCGCTTTCGGCGACCTCGCGCAAGAGCTCTGGCAGCGCCACCTTGGCCAGCACCGGCCGCGGACGCCGCGCGTAGTCGAGAAAGTCCGAGACCACGGCCTGCAGATGGCGCAGCTCTTTCTGAATCTTGTCCACGTAGCCGCGCGGGACCGCGGGATCGATCGCCGGGGGCGCATGGGATCCCGGGTCCGCCGCTGCGCCGTCCGCCGGGCCGCTGAGCTCCTCCTGCAACAGCCCGGCGAACAGCTCCATGCCGCCCAGCGGATTGCGGATCTCATGGGCGATGCCGGCGAGCATCATCTGCATGCGCTCATCGCGCGCCCGCAGATCCTGGCGCATCGCCTCCAGCCCCTGCGCCAGCACCGCGACCTCATCCCCGCCGGCGAGCAGCCGCCGCTCCATGGGAACATCGAGCACGCCGCTGCCCATGGTCCGCGCGCTCGCGGTAAGCCGCGCCAGCGGCAGCGTCATCCGCCGCCCCCACAGCACGGTGAGCAGAATCAGCGCCGCCACGCCCGACAGCCCCAGGCCCAAAAGCGTGCGGCGCAGCCAGACCAGCTCCTGATACAGCGCGGCGCTGCCGTCCACGCCCACCGCGAACTGCGCCGCGGGCTCCGAGCCTTTGATCGGCGCATATCCCGATTTGTAAAGTCTGCCGTCGCGGCCGCGGAACAGCACGGACGCCGCCGGAATCCCGCTGCCCGGCAGGAACACGGCGCGCAGCTCGCTGCGGCTTGTGTCCAGGCTGTAGTCGCGCGTTCCGATCGGCGCGCTCTCCGGATCGGTGTCGACGCGGCTTGTCAGATCGGCGGCGAACACGTAGACGCGCGCCACCCCCGCGGCATCGCGCAGCTCACCCAGGCGCCGGCGCAGGTTGCGATAGGTGCGGCTCTCCTCATCGCCCGCCGCCAAGAGCGCGACGCTCTCCTGCGGGATCTGGGTGGCGATGACCGCGGCGATGCCGGACAGGCGACGGCCCAGCTCCGCCTCCAGCGCGCGGCTGGCGGCATAGTGCGAAAACAAGCCGAAGCCGGCAAACGTCAGCACCATAGGCAGCAAGATCGCCAAGAGCAGCTTGGTCAGAAGCGACAGCCGGGACACGCGCCGCAGTATACGCGCGGCGCAGCGGAGGTCCGGCTTGAGAACTGCGCGGAAACCGGCTGCGGGGCCTAGCTGCGACCGCCGCCGCGCTCATGGTCGCGAGACTACGCCCGGTGCTGCCGGCCCCGCGGACCCTAGGATTCCTCTTTCGCGGCTTCCCCGTCCCCATCGGTGGCCGGCTCGGCGTCGGGGACGGCGTCGGCGCGCGGCTCGCCCGGTCGCGGGCCGGCGCGATCGTAAGCCTTGATGATCGCCGCAACCAGCGGATGGCGCACGACATCGACTTCGGTGAAGTGGCAGAACTCGATGCCGGGAATCCCGCTCAGGAGCCGCCGCGCTTCGACCAGCCCGCTGACGCTGCGACTCGGCAGATCGACCTGCGTGATGTCGCCGGTGACCACGGCCTTGCTGTCGTACCCGAGGCGGGTGAGGAACATCTTCATCTGCTCGCCGGTGGTGTTCTGCGCCTCGTCCAAAATCACGAACGAGTCGTTGAGCGTGCGTCCGCGCATGAACGCCAGCGGCGCGACCTCGATCTGGCCGCGGTCCATCATGAGCTGCGCCCGATCCATGTCGAGCAGATCGTTTAGCGCGTCGTACAGCGGCCGCAGGTAGGGATTCACCTTGTCCTGCATGGTGCCCGGCAGGAAGCCGAGCTTCTCCCCCGCTTCCACCGCCGGCCGGCACAGCACGATGCGGCGCACCTGTTTCTCGATGAGCGCCTTGACCGCCATCGCCATCGCCAGGTAGGTCTTCCCGGTCCCGGCGGGGCCGATGCCGAAGACGATGTCCTCGTTGCGGATCGCATCGAGGTAGCGCTGCTGCGCCACGCTCTTGGGGATCACCGGACGCGACTTGGACGATACGACCACCGCGTCCTGCAGGACCTCTTTGACCGCGGTGTTGCGATCGTGGACGAGCATCTGGAGGCCGCGCACCACGTCTTCGGAGGTGATCTCGCGGCCCTGGGCGTGCAGCTCGGAGAGCTGGGAGAACAGCGAGCGCGCCACCGCCACGCCCTCCGGCGAACCGATGAGCATCAGCTCATTGCCGCGCGGATGCAGCGACAGGCCCAGCTGCCGCTCGACCAGCTTGAGGTGCGTATTGCTCTGGCCGTACAGCGCCATGGCCACGGCGTTATCGGCGAAATCGAGCTGCTCGCGGACGATGCCTAGACCTTCGTGGGCGCGGCGGCGCGGGCTTGAGCCAGGACGGCCCCCAGCCCCTCGCCCGGAAGCTTGGCCCGCGGCGTGATTAGGCCTATCGGATTTGACGGTGGACGTGACGGACCTCTGGAGAAACGGATCGACGGAGCGATCACAGCCGAATAAGCAGGATGAGCGGACTCTCAACCACTGGAAATCCGACTTTATCCGAGCCTCGCGCCAGCGACAACCGCAACCAATGACCAGCGGTTCGATATCCAATCTATTTATTAAATCAACATGAATCGCCGCAGGATTTTTGACATGTCAGGAGCGCGCGATATAGCCGGATTCATAGACGCATGTGAAAGGAGCTCCTAATGACCCTCCGTGTTCCCCGTCTCTTTCGCAAAAACGCCTGGCTGCCGGCGAGCCTGGTCGGCGCTCTGGCGCTCGGCTGCGGCGCCGCTCCCGAGGCGGCCTCCGACGCCCAACCGCCGGTGGGCGAAGCGCAGCAGCCGATTATCGGCGGCACCGTCACCACGGGCGACCCGGCCGTCGTCGCCTTGTACGGCATCGCCCCCGGCGCCGACAAGGGTGTCTTGTGCACCGCGACCATCATCTCGCCGACCGTCGTGCTCACCGCCGCGCACTGCGTCGACCCGAGCCTCGCCGGCACCGGCCTTGTCTATAGCGTCCTCACCGGCAACGATCTCACCGACAAGGCGCACCCGAGCCCCAAGCTGGCGGTCAAAGAGACGCACTTCGATCCGCTGTTCGATCACAACAACATCCTGAGCGGCCATGATATCGCCGTAGCGATTCTGGAGACCCCGACCACCATCAAGCCGATTGCCTGGAACGACGCGCCGCTCGACGCGACGCTCAAGGGCAAGCCGGCGCGCATCGTCGGCTATGGGCTAAACGACGGCCTCGGACAAAAGGGCGCCGGCATCAAGCGCGTAGCCTCCGTCAAGCTCAACGACTTTGATGAGCTGCTGGTCAAGACCGGCGACCTGCTGCACACCATCTGCAGCGGCGACTCCGGCGGACCGGTGCTGATGAACATCGGCGGGGTGGAAAAGGTCGTCGGCGTGAACTCGTTCGGCATCATCTTCTGCCTGTTCTCCGGCAACAGCACCCGCGTCGATAAGTACGCGACGTTCGTGAAATCGTACCTGTAGGCCGGCGCTTCCCTCTGGTTTGTAGACTGCGCCGGCGCTGGGCCCTCCTCCAACTCTCCGGTCCGGCGTAGTCCTCGGCACCCTCGTTGTGGGGGTGCCGAGCTTTGTTTTTAGTCGCGCTGCGGCGGCTTTTTCTTGGGTACATTGCGGCCCATGACGAAGCTGAAGCGCAACCCGGGTCTTGGTCTGAGTCTTGCCGCCGCCTTGCTTCTGACCCTTGGCACGAGCTGCCAGAAGCCCGAAGCCAACGGCCCCGCCCCGCCGCTGCCGACCAAGCCGGAGGCGGAGCCGGTCAAAGTCACCCTGCTCCACTTCTCCGACTACCACAGTCACGCCCTGCCCTATTACAGCGAGCATGCCGCCGACCAGGGCGGCGTCGCCCGCGCCATCGCGTACATCCAGAAGCGCCGCCGCGAGCTGCCAAACGTCCTTGTGCTAAACGGCGGCGACATGTGGAATAGCGGCACGCCGTCGTGGTCGGATAAGTACTACGGCGACTGTTCCGAGTGGCGCTGGCTCAGCGAGCACCTGGGCGCCATGGCGTTTGGCAACCACGATGTCGACTACGGCTGGGATGCGCTCCTCGCCTGCCGCGACAAGGTGAAGTTTCCCATCCTCTCGGCAAACCTTGTCGATCAGGATGGCAAGCTGCTGCTCAGCGATGGCGGCAAGCCGTACATCGTCAAGCAGTTCGGCGAGATCCGCGTGGGCGCCTTCGCCTTGTCCGGTCCGGACTTCGTGCGCCTGATTCCCGCGGCGCACCTGCCGCCGGGCGCCCGCTTCACCGATCCCGTCGCCGCGGCGCAAAAAATCGTCCAGACCCTGCGCGAAGTGGAAAAAGTCGACGCCGTCATCTTCTTCGGCCACCAGGACCGGGAGTCGGACTTCGCCATGGCCAAGGCGGTGCCCGGCATCGATCTCATCCTCGGCACGCACTCCCATTACAAGGGAATCATGCAGCAGATTCCCGACACCCAAACTCACTTCATCAGCCCCTTCCAATACCTGAACTATCTGTCCGAGGTCGAGCTCACCTTCCGCAGCGGCAAGCTTTCCGCCGTGACCGGAACCCTGGTCCGCATGGACGCGCTCTTGCCGCAGGACAAGCAGGTCGCCGCCGACGTGCAGCGCATGCAGGACGCGCTGGAAAAGGATCCGACGTACGCCGCGCGCTTCCAGGTCATCGGCAGCGCGGCCGTGGAGCTCGATAACACGGGACTGGACAGCGGCGAGTCGGTGCTCGGCAACTTCGCGATGGACATCCTGCGGGTGACGGCCAAGGCGCATGCGGCGTTTTCCAGCGCCAGCTCGTTCCGCGCCGCGATTCCGCCGGGTCCGATCCGGATGGAGGACTACCTGACGGCGCTGCCGTACAAAAATACGATTGTGACGGTGCAGATGACCGGAGCGCAGCTGCAAGAACTTTTGGACTTTAGCGCCCAGAAGCGCGGCTCGGACAACTTCGGCGTAAGCTCCGGGGTGCGCTATACGCTCGGCGGCGGCCGCGCCAGCGCGATCTCCGTGATCACCGATCCCATGGCCAAAGACGCCAAGTACGATCCGCTGCAGCCGACCCGCATGTACACCGTCGCCGCGACCAACTACCTCACCAACGTCGCCGCCGGCTACAAAGACTTGTTCGACAAGGCGCAGAACAAGACCGACACCGGCGTCATCGTCAACGACGCGATCATCGCCGAGATCAAAGCCACGAGCCCCGTCTCCGCCCGCCTCGAAGGCCGCATCACCATCCAAGAGGGGCCGACCAGCGTGCGCAGCCGCTAATCGTCCCGCAACCGCTCCGGTCAGCGCGAGGTCGCGACCTCGATCTCGCGCGCGTCCGCCCGGCCCAGATCATCGACCGCCCGCACCGTGTACTTGCCGGGACTGGGCTTCCACAGAAACGCCGAGCCGCTGCGCGCCTTGCCGACGAACGTCTCGTTGACGAACCAGAACACCTCTTGCGCGTCGGCATCGGTGGTGGCGGAGAGCGCCACCGTGTCGTACTCATCGACGCCGGGGCGCAAGGTGTAGACGACGCCGCGTAGCGGCGAGGTGATCTTCGGCGGCACGCCGCGCGCCGCGGCGGAAGTCAGGTTGCAGCCGGCCATCGACGGCGGCGGCGTCCGCCGCGGCAGCCCGGCGGCGCGGAACAGGCGCAGCAGATCCGACGGCCAGAACTCGAAGACCTCCGTATGGATCGCCGCGGCGCTGCCGGGACAGGCGCGCAGGCCGGTCCGATTGTCGATGTCCACCGGGCGGTGGATCTGGCAGACCTCGATCGGCGAGCGCCCCGGAATAAACCACGTCGTCTGCTTGTGCGGGCAGTGGCGCGATGGCAGCTGCCCCGACACCGAGCATACCGCCACCCGGCTCAGGTTGCGCGGCAGGGGTCGCGGCGGCGGCAGCAGATCACGCTCATGCGCCCGCAAGGCATCGACGATGGCGAAAAACAGCGGCGCCGCCGCCGTCACCCCGACGAATGCCGGGTTGCCCTCGCCGTTGAAGTTGCCGAGCCAGACCAGGAGCACATAAGGCCCGATGACCCCCGCCGTCCACGCATCGCGGAATCCGTACGAGGTCCCGGTCTTCCACGCCACCGGCACCAGGTTCAGCAGGGCATCATTGGCCACCGTGCTGTCCGGGCGCGGGTTGTCCTTGAGCATCTCCAGGGTGACGAAGCTCGCCTCATCCGACAGCACGCGCACGCCCGGCACGACCGGATCCGTGGTCAGGTAGCGCAGCGGCCGCAGCAAGCCGCGGTTCGGCAGCGTGGCATAGAGCGTCGCCAGCTCCTCCATCGTCACCTCGGCGCCGCCCAGCACCAGGGCCAGGCCGTAGTGCGCCTCGCTCTTTAGCCGCGAGATGCCGGCGGTGCGCAAGAAATCATAGAGGCTGGGGTTGGTGAGCTTGGACGCCACCCACAGCGCCGGGACGTTGCGGCTGCGGACCAGCGCCTCTTTGGCCGACAGCGGGCCGGCGAAGCGGCCGTCGAAGTTCTCCGGGCTGTAGGCGCCAAAGGCCAGCTGCGCATCCTTCACCATGGTCAGCGGATGCAGCACCCCCTGATCGATCCCGAGCGCATAGATAAACGGCTTCAGCGTCGATCCCGGCGAGCGCTTGGCCTGCGTGCCGTTGACCTGTCCTTCGATCTTGGCGTCGAAAAAATCGGCCGAGCCGACCACCGCCTTGACCGTCATGTCGCGGCTATCGACCAGCATGGCGGAGGCGTTGTGGATGCCGATGCGGCGCTCGCGGGTGACGTAGCTTTTGAGCTGCCGCTCGACCAGCGCCTGCAGCGTCAGATCGAGCGTGGCGTGCAGCTGCGTCCGCGTGCCCGCCGCCGCCAGGATGCTGTCCACCGCGTGGGGGGCGCGGAACGGCAGCTGATTCGGCTCGCGTATGACCAGCGGCAGCCGCAGCAGCGACTCGTCCTTGCGCGCGCCCGGGTGCACGGTCGCCCACTTCTCGAACAGCGCATTGCGCGCCCGCACGAGCGCCTGGTTGTCCGCCTCCTCCTTGCCGGGCGCCCGCCGCACGGGGCTCTGCGGGATGACCGCCAGCGTCAGCGCCTCCGGCAGGAGCAGCTTGCCGGCGGGCTTGGCGAAGTAGATGAGGCTCGCCGCGGCCACCCCTTCGATGTTCTTGCCGCACGGCACGAGGTTCAGGTAGGCCTCCAAAATCTCGTCTTTGGAGTAGCGCAGCTCCAGCCACAGCGCCCGCGCGATCTGCCGCAGCTTGCCGCCCACCGAGCGCGAGGCGATGCGGTAGCGCAGCCGCGCCACCTGCATCGTAATCGTCGATCCGCCGACCCGCCGCGCCCGCGAAAAGTACGTCACGTAAATCGCCCGCCCGAGCGCCACCGGGTTCACCGCGAAGTGATGGTAGAAGTGGCGGTCTTCGTGCAAGAGCGTCGCCTCGATCAGGGTCGGCGACAGCTCCTTGAGCGGCGTCCACAGCCGATATTTCTCATCCGCCGACAGGGTCAGCCGCAGCAAGCGATGCCGGCTATCATAAACCGCCACCGACGACGAAAACCCCGGCGAGGCCGGTCCCCACAGCGGCGGCTTGGGCCACAGGCGCAGAAGCCCCCACAAGCATATAAACAGGCCGCCTGCCGCTAATAACCCCAGCAGCACCCGGCGCCAGCGTCTTGTCAGCTTCAGTCGCAGGGTACTATCTATACCAAACTTTGGCCGTCACCGCGCGACGTCCCCAGCCTGCAACCCGCAAATCAGCTCGGCTCAGGTCAGCTCAGCTCGGCTCAGGTCAGGTCAGGTCAGGCCGGGATGTTGACGCAGAACTCGATGCGCCGCGGGACTTTGTAAGGGGCGAGGTTCTTGGCGCAGTGGTCGATGATCTCCTCCGCCTGGCAGCGGCTGCTCACCACGACGCTGGCGACGACCATGGAGCTGCCTTGCTCATCGGTGAACACCCGCGCCTGGGCCGCCTTGACCTTGGGGAACGCCTCCAAGCAGCCTTCGACTTCGCCCAGGGCCACGCGTTTGCCTTCCACCTTGACCAGATCGTCTTCCCGCCCAAGGAGGCTCAAGCGGCCGTTCTTGTCGACCCGTCCGAGATCGCCGGTGCGCAAAAAACCGTCGCCATCGAGGCTCCCCACCGGCGTCGCCGTCGCCTTGACCGCGGTCTTTTTGCCCTTCTTATCTACCTGCGAGCCGCTCAGCGAGCCCACGGAGTTAGATGCCACCGCCCCGGATCGCACCCAGATTGCGCTGCGCCCTTCCGCGTCGGCCGGGCCCATGCGCAGCTCGACGCCCTGGATCGGCTTGCCCACGGTCTCCGGGGCCAGGCCTCTGCGGTCGGCGCTGATCGCTCCGGCCTCCGTCGTGTGGTACATGGGGATGATGCGCACGCCCCACCGCTCGCGGAACGACTCTGCCGTCGCTTCGCTGAGAGTCGAGCCGGTGGCGAGAAACGCCGCGCCTTTGGTCTTGAGCGGGCGCGCCGTCGGCAGCTTCGCCAGCGCCGCATACAGCGGCGGGGTCGCCGGCAGCAGATCGATCTCTTGCTCGCGGATGAGCTTGACGATGCGCTTGGGCGCGACTTCGTCCTCAAGGTACAGCGTCGCCCCGTAGCGCAGGGCCAGACACAGCCCCAGGTCGAAGCCGTACGCGGCGAACAGCGGCACGGTGGTCAGGATGCGATTCTCCGCCGTCACTTCCAAGCTGGCGGCGAGGTTTTCGCAGTTGCTGAGCAGGTTGTCGGCGGTGCGCATCACGCCCTTGGGATCGCCCGAGGAGTCCGCGGTCAGCAGCACGACCTCCGCCGCGCCCGGCGGTTCATCGTCGCGGCGGTAGATCGAGCACGTAAGCAGCGTGCCCTGCAGGCGCCGCCGGCTCTCCGGCTCAAGCCGCGCCGCCGACTTGCGGTTGCGCGTCGCCACGGGGGTGGTTGCCGAGGGCAGCTCGTTGCCGCCGCGCGGCCGCGTGATGAGCGCGCGCAGCGGCGCCGCTTCCAAAAATAGCGAGAGGTCGCGCACGCCCGTGGTCGGATCCAGCGGCACCACCGTCGCCCCAAGCCGCGACAGGGCGAGCGCCAGAATCGCGAAGTCCGGCACGTTGCCGAGCATGAGCCCGACCCAGTGGCCCTTCTCGATGCCCATGGCGGCGAACTCCTGCGCTCGCCTTTCGACGCGATGGTGCAGTCCGCGCCAGGAGAGGTAGGTGTCCCGGTACACAAGCGCCTTGGCAGTGCCGCGGGAATTCATTGCCTCAGTGAGCCAGCGATAGAGCAGCATTGGTATGTACCCAAAAATTGAGGGGTTAGACCTTAGCGCGATGGACTTTACCGCGGGGCTCCCCTACATACAAGTGCTTCTGCGCGGATGTGTGATGACCGGAGTGGCGCCAGGTAGATTGGGGGGCAGGGTTAGGGTAGGTTCTCGAAAAGCTAAAAGCTAAAAGTGGAAAAGCTATGGCGCGGCGCGCGTATTCGTTTGGCCTTACGGGCTTTCTGATCGGATTTTTTTGCCTGGGCGCGGCCGCCTGCACCAAGCCCTACGCGCCGGCTACCTCCCGCGCCGGCCGCGGAGCGTTTCAGGGCGATGCAGACGGCGGCGCCGCCCAGAGCCGCCTCAGCGCCCTTGCCGCCGAGCAGCTTGACGCGGAGCTGCAGTTTTCGCCGACCCTGGCGACGTGGCTTGGCGATCATAGCTCCGACGATCGACTCGATGACGTGCGCATCGATACGGTGCTGCACGAGCTTATTCGTCTGGACAACCTGCTGGAGCGGGTGCGCCGGGAAAACGACGCCGCCGAGCCGCTGCCGGCCGACTCGCCGCAGCATCTGGAGCGCCTCCTGCTTCAGTCGCGCATCGAAGCCCGCCGCCTTGAGCTATTCGAGGGGCACCCGCACGAACGCAACCCGCTCTTTTATGCCAACATCATCGCCTTCGGCCTCGACAGCCTGCTTGGTCCGAGCCTGGCGACGCCGTCGGGGCTGCGGGCCCTGCGCGGACGCCTGGCGGCGATTCCCGTGGTCTGCCATGAAGCCCAGCGCAACCTGAAAAATCCGCCGGAGCTGTGGACGCGGCGCGCCATCGATCTGACCCAGATGACGCGCGACTTTGTCGCCGCGCTGTTGCCGCGGATGCTCGCCAACCTCAACCTCACGCTCGATCCCAATCGGCAGGATGAGGTTAACCGCCTGCGCGAGGAGGCCCAGCGCAGCCTGGAGGACTTCGGCACCTGGCTCAGCCACGACTTGCTGCCGCGCAGCAAGGGGGATTGGGCGCTGCCCGCCGGACGGCTGCAAGCGCGCCTGCGCGCCGCGGAGCTCTTGGATGTCCCGCTGGAAGTCGTGCAGGAGCGCGCCGAGTTCGAGCACCGCGAAGCCCGCCGCCGGCTGGAGGAGCTGGCCAAGCACCTCACCGGCATCACCAGCGCCGGCCGCGCGGTCGTCGAAGCGCAGCGGCTCATCGAAGAGGACCACCCGCGGCCCGACGAGCTGACGCACGCGGTGGAGGCGGCGCTAGACCGCAACTATGAGCTGGCCGCGGCGCAAGGGCTCCTGACGCTGCCGCCGCAGCGGCCGCAGATCGTCGATATGCCGGCCTATCGCTTCGGCTACCTGCAGCTGGCGCTGCCAGCGCCGCTGGAAGCGGACCGCACGGCCCAGCTGCTGGTCGATCCGGTGGATCCGAGCTGGAAGGACAAAAAGCGGGTCAGCGATCACCTGCGCACGCTCAACCGCACCCAGCTCCTGCTGAGCGTGGCGCGCGAGGTGATGCCGGGACGATTCGCCCGCTACATCGCGCAGCGGGCGGTTCAGGCGTCGCTGTCGCCGCTGCGCCAGCGGACCCGCAGCTTCGCGTTTCTGGAGGGCTGGGCCGCCTATGCCGAGCAGCTCGTCGCCCAGGGCGGTGGCCTGGGTCCGGTGTTCGGCGGCATCACCGCGGCTCCCCCCGCGCCGCTGGGGGGGCCGAGTCCAGGCTCGGAGCGCATCCAGATTCTGATGCTGCGCCAGCAGCTGCTGCGGCTCGGCCGGCTCATCGTCGCGCTGCGGCTGCACGCGCCGCCGGCCGGGAGCCCCTCGCCCAGCGTCCGCATGGAGCAGGCCGCGGATTTTTTTACCGAGCAGTGCTACCTGGATGAGTACACGGCGCGTCGCGAGGTCGAGCGCGCCACCTACGACCCGCTCTACGGCTCGGCCGCCCTGGGTCGCCTGCAGCTGCTGCAGCTACGCGCCGACTACCAAGCCGAGCACCACGATGATTTCACGCTCAAGGGGTTCCACGACGCGGTGCTCGCGCAAGGGGCGCTGCCCGTGGTGGCCTTGCGTGAGCTCTTGCTCCACGTTCCCGGCCCGTCTTTGCATCCCGCCCCGGCCGCCGAGTCGATCCCGGCGCCGAGCGACACAAAGTAGCGGCGCGGCTCAGATCCGCGCCGCGCGCAGCCGCAGGGCGTTGGCGATAACGCACAGCGACGACAAACTCATTGCGGCGCTGGCGAACATCGGGTGGAGCAGCGTCCCGGTCAGCGGGTAAAGAAGACCTGCGGCCAGCGGGATCCCGAGCCCGTTATAGATAAACGCGAAAAACAGGTTCTGGCGGATGTTGCGCAGCGCCGCCACGCTCAGACGGCGGGCCCGCAGCGCCGCGCTCAAGTCGCCATGCAAGAGGGTGATGCCGGCGCTGCGCATCGCCACGTCCGTGCCGCCGGACATCGCCAGCCCGACCTCGGCCGCGGCCAGGGCGGGGGCGTCGTTTATGCCATCGCCGAGCATGGCCACATGCCGCCCTTGCGCCCGCAAGCTCTGCACGAGCGCCGCTTTCTCCGGCGGCGTGCATTCGGCATGAACTTCGGTGAGCGCCAGGCGGCCGGCCACGGCGGCAGCGGTGGCCTTGGCGTCACCGCTGGCCATGATGAGGCGCACCCCGGCCTGCCGTAGCTCGGCGAGCGCCAGCGCCGCGGTCGGCCGCAGCGGATCGGCGATCCCCAGCTGACCCAGGAGCTGTCCGCCGCGCGCCACCGCGACCACGGTCTGGCCCTCTCGCTGCCAGTCTGCGGCCCGCGCCGCCGCCGCGGCTGGCGTTTCGACCCCCTCCTTGCTCAGCAGCCGCTCGGTACCGAGCAAGACGACCTCGCCGTCGATGACGCCGCGCACCCCAAGACCCGGCAGCGCCTGCACCGAAGCCGCCTTGCCAAGCCCCAGCCCGCGCTCCTGCGCTGCCGCCACAATGGCGCTGCCGAGCGGATGCTCGCTGCCCTGCTCCACCGTTGCCGCCGCCGTGAGCAGTGCCGACTCGCTGACCGCGGCTTCCGGCTGCACCGATACGAGCGCCGGCTTGCCGCTGGTCAGCGTCCCGGTCTTATCCAGCACCAACGTATCGACCTGGGCCAGGAGCTCCAGCGCCTCGGCGTCGCGGATGAGAACTCCGGCGCGGGCGCCGCGGCCGATGGCGACCATGATCGACATCGGCGTCGCCAGACCCAAGGCGCACGGGCAGGCGATGATCAGCACCGATACCGCCGCCAGCAGGCCGGAGCTGAGCCGCGTTCCCACCGGCCCAAACGCCAGCCATCCGCCCAGGCTGAGCAGCGCCGCCGCCAGCACCGCCGGGACGAAGTACGCGGCGACGCGGTCGGCGACCCGCTGGATCGGCGCCCGGCTGCGCTGCGCCTGATTGACCAGCTGGACGATCTGCGCAAGGACGGTGTCTGCCCCGACATGGGTAAGCCGCACGAGCAGCGCCCCGGTGCCGTTGAGCGAGCCGCCGATGACCCGCGCGCCGGCCGTCTTGGGCACGGGCAGCGACTCACCGGTGAGCAGCGACTCGTCCACGGCGCTTTGGCCCTCTACGACCAGCCCATCGGCGGGCATTTTTTGTCCGGGCAGCACCCGGACGCGGTGGCCGGGATAAAGCTCCGCAAGCGGCACGTCGCGCTCCTCCCCGCTTGGCAGCAGGCGCCGCGCGGTCTTGGGCACAAGCGCCAGCAGCCCCTCAATCGCCGACGCGGTCTTGCGCCGCGCCCGCAGCTCCAGCACTTGTCCCAGGAGCACCAGCGTCGTTATCACCGCCGCCGACTCAAAGTAAAGCGGCAGAAAAGCCGGCCTGTCCACCCGGTCGCCGGAAAGCAAGTTCAGGCCAAGCGCCACCAGGCTGTAGCCGAAGGCCGCCGCCACGCCCACCAAGATCAGCGAGAACATGTTGAGCCGCCGCAGCACGAACGACCGCGCCCCGCGCCGCCACAGCTCGCCGCCCGCCCAAAGTGCCCCGATGGTCAGCAGCGCCTGGGCGAGCGCCGCCGCCGGCGAGCTTGCGGCCATCGCGGCATGCCCCGTCCCTCCCGCGCCGCGCCCCAGGGCGTCCCATACCATCGGCCCCATCGCCAGCAGCAGCACGGGGACGCAGAACCCCAGCGCCGCCCAGAAGCGCTTGGTCATCTGCCGCAGCTCCGAGTTCCCTTCCTCCGGCCCCGTCGCCGCCGCCCCGAGCTCCACGTCGGCTCGCTCCAGCGCCATGCCGCAGATTCGACACGGCACCGGCTGGGTCTCCACCACCTCTGGGTCCATCGGACAGACGTAGCGCGCCGGACCTTTGGCGGCCGGCGGCTGGGCGCGGGTGGGCGGCGCGGCGAGGTAGCGCTCCGGGTCGGAAGAAAACTTCTCTCGGCACTTGGGGTTGCAGAAGTAGTACGTGGTCCCCTCCCACGCGAACGAGCCGCCTTTGGGCGCGGCGGGGTTTACTTTCATCTTGCAGATCGGATCGATCGCCACCGTCGCCACAGGCTCTGCCGCGGCGCTGCTGCAAGATGAGCAGGAGGTCGCGGCCGGCACCGGTGCCGCTGCGGATTCACAAGGGGGTGGGAGCTGCTGCGTCGCCATGCCCCTTATCCTAATACGCCTGACAGCCGATTCTACTAAGAGCGAGCGAGGTCACAACCGGGCCGCTGGCGGACAAACCCGCCGCGGTGCAGGCAAAAACGTCGGCGCAGCCAGCGGCGGCGGGACAACTTCGGCCCCCCGGATCGCCGGGTTTTGGTATTCTTAGAGGCAGTTCAAGCTCCATGGCAACCAAACCGCCCCCGCCTGGAAAGGCCCCTGCGATTGATCCCGCGGCGCGAACCCCCGGCGCCACCGCCGTGACGCCCGCTGCCGAGGTGGCCCGACTCGATCAGGTCGTCGCCGCTGACAGAATCGGAGCGACGGCGGAGACGGCGCCGGTCAGCGCCGCGGCGGCCATCCGCAGTACCGCCGCCGCCAGCCGCATCGCCGACATCGCCGACCGCTTGCGGCGCGGCACCCTCACCCCGAGCCAGGCGGTGGAGGAGCTCATCACCGACACGGTCAAGAGCAGCCTCCCCGGCATCGGTCCGGACTCGCCGCTCGGCGCCGAGCTGCGGGCCTTGCTCAGCGCCTATGTGAAGGACGATCCGCTGCTCGCCGCGAAAATCGGCCGGCTGGGGGTCGATTCGTGAACAGCGGCAGTCCGGGGAAAAAAACCCTGGCCCTGGTTCTGGCGCTGTTATGCGCCCAGCAGGCGGTGGCGGCCCCGCGCAAAGGCGCGGCGCGAAGCGGCAAACACGGACGCAGCAAGGCGCCGGTCGAGTCACCAGCGACGACGGATCCGGTTTCTGATTCCCCAGCGCCGCCGGCCGAGACGGCGCCGCCCGCCGCCGCGCCGACCCCGACGGCCGACAAGCCGCCGCCGGTGGCCGACAAAGCGGCAACCGCGCCCGGCCCCGCCGCCGCCGCCAAGCCCGCAGCCCCTGCTCCGACCCCGGCCGCGGCCCCGGTCAAAGCCGCAGTCAAAGAGAAAAAAGCACTGCGCCTGCGCGTCACCATCCTGCCGCTCCTAGAAAAGAACTTTCCCGAGTCCACCGCCGTCGCGCTGCAGCGCGAGCTGTCCGAAGGGCTGCGCCACAACAGCCGCCTGGACATGAAAGACCTGGACGTCCGCCTGGCGGAGTTTGCCCAAGAAGTCCCGTTCGAGCAGGTGGAGCTGGCGCGCACGACCTACCAGAACGGCCAGGAGTCCCTGCGCAACCTGAACCTTGACCAGGCGGCGGCGCAGCTGGCCGACGCCGTCGATCAGCTCGTCGCGGTGCTGCCCTATATCAAAAAGCAAGAGCTGGCCGACGCCATGCTGGCGCTGGCGGTGGTGCAGCAGCAGAAGGGCAACCTCAAGGCGATGCAGGCGACGCTGCGGCGGCTGCTCATCTGGCGCACCAACTATGAGCTCGATACGTCCGTGTTCCCGCAGCAGATTGCGGAGCCGCTGCAGGAAGCGCGCACCGAGGTCGGACAGCTCCCCCAAGGCGGCATCAAGGTCCTGTGCGAGCCGTCGGGCTCCCAGGTATTCGTGGACGGAGATTTTGCCGGGGTCGCGCCGACCAACCTCAATAACCTGTCGGTCGGCGAGCACTATGTGACGTTTAAGAAGCTCGGCTACAAGCGCGGGCTGCGCATCGCTACGGTCACCGGCGGGCCGCCGATTCAAGTTCTGGGCAAGCTGCCGCGGGCGGAGAAGTATCTTTTGGTCGAGCAGGCCATCGAGCGCGTCGGGCCCAAGATCGGACAAAATACGCTCGACCGCGTCGTGGACAACCTGCGGGAGACGCTGTTCCTCGATCACGCGGTGTTCCTACGGCTGCAGAAGGCCGGGACCCAGAGCAGTACCTCCGAAGACGTGATGCTCGGCGCGTACCTTTACGATCTGCGCAGCCGCACGCTGCTCAAG
>CALFML010000808.1 GCA_937879845.1 uncultured Myxococcales bacterium | reverse complement strand
ACCAGAAGCAGAACTGGCGCGAGCTGATGGGCTATTCCGGGTGGGGCGGCCTTTCGCTCGATGAAGTACGAGATGTGCTACCGCAGCGGTGGACTCCCGAGACGAGCAGCCTGGTCCACGAGTATTACACCCCGTCCTCCGTAGCGCTGGCCATAGCGCGAGTCTTGCGCCCGTGGGTTCCGGCGCTGCCGCGGACGGCTGACGGGTTTGTGATGGCGATTGAGCCGTCGGCGGGCATTGGCAGGCTCCTGAACGCGGCCAGCACCCCCGGATTTGAGCCGCTGTCATGGAGCGTCATCGAGTACAGCCAGGTGAGCGCGTCCCTGCTGCAAGCGATCAGGCCGGACCTCCACATCGTCAAAAGCTCGTTCGAGGAGTGGGTGCAGCAGTACGAGCCCATGGTCAGCGGGAAGGCCGGGCTGGTGCTGAGCAATCCGCCCTATGGGGAACGGGGCGGGACATACACACTCGATAAGAACAAGGCGTATCGCGAGAACAAGGCGTATGTCTACTTCCTGCGACGGGGCCTTGATCTGCTCGCTGAAGGCGGGGTCGGCGTCTTCCTGGTGCCCTATGGATTCATGACGGGAACCAGCGCCGCATTCGTCAGGCTCAGAGAGACGGTGCTCAAGCGGCATCACCTCAGAGCGGCGTTCCGGCTGCCCTCCGCGCTCTTTCCGGGGGCGCTGCTCGTGACGGATCTGCTGTTCTTCGAGTCTCGTGGCGGCGAGCTGCCCACGGTGCTCAGTGAGGACCAGTACATAGCGGAAGGGAAATACTTCACCAGGCACCCGCAGCACATCCTTGGGAATGAAGTCGGGGTTAGCGGGGACGAGGACGACACGACGGCAAAGCCCCGCTGGGGCTATCAAGTGGAAGGCGTGTTCGAGGGTCTGCCGGACTTCGAGCCGCGTCTGCGCTGTCTTACCTGCGCGGTCGCCCCTGTCAAGGCGGTGCAGGTTCCGCGGGCCGCGCTCGTGGCACGGAAGAACTTCGAGGAGCTACCGCTCCATGTTCAGGCCGCGTCGGTTCTTGGTGATCGCGTCCGCCGCTACTTGGAGCTGTTTACCTCCGGGGAGCACGCCAGCATTGGACGCGCTGCGGCTTTACAGCCCGAGTTGCTAGAGGCGCTGCGCGCGTGGGCCGACAACCTCGGGCGGCCTCGCAATCCGTGGCAGGACCAGGAGATCGTTCTCGCCGCGAAGAGTAGACCGCAAATCGTCTCTTTCCTCTCGGGCTTTGACGAGACGGGAGGCGTCATCCCGCAGCTTGCCACCAAGCCGAGCTGGGCACCTCGATACGAAGGAAGCAACGAAGACATCGCGGCGCAGGCGGAGTGGCTGTACTCGATCAAGCGCGAGCTGACCGTAGAGAGCCTGAAGGAGTTCAGGGAATCTCTCGGGATCTTCAGCCTTGAGCCGCTACATACACAGCTCATCGCGGGGGGCTGGTGTTATGACGACGGGCGATGGATGCCGGAGCGCGACTACTACAGCGGTTTGCTGTGGGATCGCTACGAGCGGGCGCGGCAAGGGGCTCAGCAGGGTGATACTCAAGCGGCGGCCCAGCTCGCGCGCCTGTCTTCGCTGATTCAGGTCAGCCGCATCGACCAAATCGATCCAGAGCCGCGCATGCCCTGGATTCCGATGGACATCCTGAAACGCTGGCTTGAGCAGTGGACGAGCCGCGCTGTCCCGGCCCTCGCGTGGAGGGACAGCATCCTTCAGCTCGCGGAGTCGTCGTATCAGGAACTTCCCAAGCAGGCGACCTCGCGGCAGGTCGTCGCGATCGGCTACATCAATCACGACCTGGAATACTTCAAGCCGCCGTACACCAAGGCAATCGATCCGAACACCGGCGAGGAAGAAACGGCGGAACAGGCGCTCGACCGTGCCCGCATTCAGTACAGCGTCAAGGCGAAGCAGTCCTTCAAGGACTTCGTTCTGGGAGACGCGGACTCCGCCACCCAGATTGAGGCGGCCTACAACCGGATGTTCCGAGGCTATATCATGCCTCGGTTCGGCTCTGAGGAGATCCCGATCGCGCGGTGGACAGGTCGGATACGGTTGAAGCCCCATCAGAACGCGGGCGCCCGCCGGCTCATCGCCAATAATGGCGGACTCCTCGGCTTCGATGTTGGCGTCGGCAAGACGTTTACCGGCATCGCGACCATCGCTCGCCTGCGCCAGGAAGGCCGCGCCCGGCGGCCCATTGTGCTGGTGCCGAACACCATCATCTGGAAGTGGCACAAGGAATTTCGCGCGGCCCTGCCGGACTACCGCGTCCTCGTCGTGGGCTCGAATCGCTACATCGGACGCGGCGGACTGTACGTCAGTAAGATCGACACCCCTGAAGAACGCGCGCTGAAGTGGCGACAGTTTCAGGCGGGTGAGTACGATGTCGCTCTCGTAACCTATTCCGTCTTCACCCGCACGCAAATCCGCGCCGCGACTCTGCGGGAGTGGGTGTACGAAACGCCCGTCCTGCTCCGCAAGCTCAGCCTCGATTCTCGCGAGCTGGCTCAGAAGATCGACGCGGGCTCGGACGGGATCAAGAAGGCCAAGCCGCGCGTGTCGGACAAAGCCATCGAGAAGCTGGTCGGCCCCGAGCGGTTCAAGCGGCTCAGCCAGCGCGAGCGTGAACAGCTTGTCGAGCAGATCGCCGAGCAGAAGGACAAGGAGAAGCAGGCCGAACTTGAAAAACTGCTCGCCATCGTCTCGGCCTACTCCGACCTGTCGGAGCGGCAGCGCGCGGTCTTCGGTGAGGCGCTGGATCGCTGGATCGCGGTTAGGATGGAGACCCACAACGCGCCCGACCCTGGAATCTTCTTTGAAGACCTCGGATGCGACGCGCTCATGGTGGACGAGGCGCAGAACTTCAAGAACCTGTGGCCGGTGTCCCAGCGTGAGGGCGGCATTCCGAAGTATCTCGGCGCCATCAGCGAGGGCAGCGATCGGGCCTACGCCCTCGCGGTCCGCGCGCATCTGGTCAGGAAGCGGAACGGTGGGAGCGGCGTCTTTCTGCTCTCGGCCACGCCCGCCAAGAACTCGCCGCTCGAATACTTCACCCTGCTTGGCTATGTGGACTCGGCGGCGTGGTCGCGCCTGGGCATCTCCGACCCCGAGGTGTTCATCGACCGATATCTCCGGCTGGAAACCCGCGAGATCGTCGCTCCAGATATGTCGATCGTGAAGCGGGGCGTGGTCGCCGGCTTCAAGAATCTCGACGAGTTGCGCTCGGTGATCTTCCGCTTCGCGGAGTTTCGCACGGCCGAAGAGGTGGGGCTCATCCTGCCGAAGCCCGAGATTTCGCAGGTCACGGTTCCCATGGATGAGCGCCAAGAGGCGAAGTACGCCGTCTACGCCACCAAGTATCGCGATGCTCTAAAGCGGTCCAAGGATGATCCGAAGATGCGCCTGAAGGCGCTCGGGATGCTCCAGCGCATGGCGCTGACGGCCATCCACCCGGAACTGGATGAAGGCCCCCGCTCCGGCCAGGACGCTGACGACGCCGACGCGATGGGACTCCCCGAAGACCGGACGGGGTGGAGTTGGGGAAACGCGACCCAGGTGAGCAACCCGGCCTGCCCCAAGTTGACGCACGTTCAGAACATGATCATGGATCGGCCGGACTGCGGGCATTTGGTCTTCTGTGACAACGTGGCTGTCCATCGCTGGCTGAAGATGCTCCTCGTCGCCACCGGATATCCCGCGGAGCGCATCGCCGTCTTCAACGCCGATCAGGCGAAGGACCCCGCGAAGCGCCAGTCGATAGCTGAACGCTTTAACGGCAGCCCCGCGATCGTCGGCGATGACGGCGTGATCGAGCAGGAGGCCGTTCCGCCTGAGTTCGACGTGGTAATCGCCAACGCCACTGCCTACGAGGGGATCGATCTCCACATCCGCACCTGCCAGGTCTACCACATCGATCTCCCGTGGGAGCCCGCGACGCTGCAACAGCGCAATGGCCGAGCTGTGCGGCAGGGCAACACACAGGCGGTCATCGGGATCGTCTACCTGCTCTCCGACCGCTCGCTCGACGCGGTGCGGCTCTCCATGATCATCGGGAAGCTCGGCTGGATGAAGGATGTGCTGTCCAGCGCCGACCGTGAGACAAACAACCCAGCCGCGCAGAACGAGCTGTCCGCCGATGAGATGGTGCTGTTCCTCGCGCGTGACCCCGAGGAAGCCAAGGCGGCGATTGCGGAGCAGAAGAAGCTGCTGGAGCTGGAACAGCAGAAGCGCGTGCGGGAACAGGCATGGAACGCGCTGCGAGGGATGATCACGCGCGTCTCCGTGCTGGCCCGCGTAAGCGACCCCGCCGAGCGCCAGGCGGTGCAAAGCGAGATCACGGGTCAAGTCGATCGGCTCAACCAGATCCCATCAGCCATCTGGCCCTGGCATTTCCTGATCGCCCCTGTACAGGAAGGCAAGCCCATCTTGATCGGCCCTGACGGAACGGGCGGTTTCTGGGGTCTTCTCGCCGACTCCTATGTCGCCGTCGTGGACGAGCCGGACAGCTTGCGCGGCTTCGCGACCGGCAAGATCGAGGGGGATTCGATTGGAATTCGGCAGTTCGGACAAGCGAGTTTTGACAAGTTCCAGCGCGATCAGTTCAGCACGGACACAACCGTGCTCTCGGTGACAGCGGAGGCCGTAGAGCACGGACCGCGCCGCTGGAAACATGAGGAGGATCAGTCCCGCCTCAAGCCGGGGCTGACGCAGATCCTGGGCTGGGTCGGGAGCGGGAACTGGAAAAGCCTTGGCTTGGAGTTCGCGGGCGCGACGTGGCGCAAGTATCTCCTGAGTGAGTGGTGGGGCCAGCTTATCGAGGCCATCAAACTGGCTGGGCGCGAGCCGATGCTGCCCGTGAAGGTCGGCGTGGATGCTCTGAGCATTGAGCATCCAGCGGACGTGAGGGACTTCGCGGACGTGATTCCCTTTGATCCCGACCTGTGGGGCGAGTTTGTGCGCCGGGCGATGGGAAGCGAGGAGCGGTACACAGATCTCAATGTGACCTCGACGGCCTGGTGGGGGAGGCCATTCCCGAAAGGAATCCTACGCCGTCCGTCGGAACTGACGGAGATAACTGTCCAGACCGAGAGCGGTAAGGAAAAGGTCAAAGCCCTGCTGGTTGAAGGCCCCCTCGCGGTCAGCTTCGAGCTTGGGCGCGGCCTGGATCACCCGGACGGCGCTCGATATTCGATCACGCACGTCCCAAGCGGCTTTTCGGTAATGAGAGGCTTCAAGAGCGAAGCGGTGGCTATAGCCGCGCTTCGCTACGCGGCGACGCAGCACATCGACTGGTCCACGGAGCAGCCGGACACGATGGGCCTTGGGCCGAAGTTTCTGCCGACGATGACGTGGTTGAAAGAGCAAGTCACGGTGCCGAGCGATGAAGAGATCAGGCGGTACGCCACCCAAGAGTGACTGTGGTTGCAAACACAAGACGGAGGCTGTCATGGCTGGTAAGAAGAAGTCCACTACGGATGCCCTGGATCAGATCAACCGGACGCTCGCCAAAACGGAGCGTGCGCAGGCGGAATTGCAGCAGAGCCTGGCCGCGGAAGGGGCGGCACTGGACGCTTCCTTCAAGGCCATCTCGGAGCCGGCCCCGGCAAGCCGAGAAGAAAAGCGCGCCGCGAAGCTCGTGGCGGCGGTCAAGGACAAGACCAACAAGGCGCACCGGGTCGCCGTTGATCTGGGCGGCGGCTCCATCGCTCAGGCGAGTACGGAGCTGATCAACCTCGGCGTCCGTGCTCTCGGGCGCTGGTCGCCAGATGGATGGTTCGGGCAGAACAGCGACTTCATGCAGGGGGCGCCTCACTTCATCCTGGGGCTGGGCATTTACATCGCCGAGATGGCCAGCCGCAAGAACATGGAGATGCCTTCCACGACGCGCGAGGTCATCAGCGAAGCCAGCAAACTCTTCGGGCAGCTCGGCTTCTCCAACCTCGTGCGCACTCTGCGGGTCCGGTACGGCGACGGCAAACAGAAGGATCTCGACATGCAGGCGCTCGCGGCTGAGAAGGCCGAGCTGGAGCGGCGCCTGAAGGCGCTACAGCAGGGCGGCCAGCCCCCCAAGTAACCGCCTTTAGGAGGGAGAACCATGGCCCAGGTGAAGATGGTCGAGATTGGTGAACGCCTCTGGCGAATCATGGGCATCGCGATGCCCAAGCTGCCCGCCGGCATCCAGACGGCCCTGAAGCTCCGGGTGGGTGCTGCTGATGTGTCCTGGGCTCTCGCGCTTGTACTCGCGGCCTGGGGGCTACTGAAGAAAGGCGATGAACCCACCCGAGCCGTGCTTCAGGAGACAGGCGCGCTGCCGTTGGTCAATCAGCTCGATGGAGTCGCCGCTGTGTTGCCGGCCTCGTTTACGAAGTTCCTGAACGCGGCGGACCAAGCGGACGATGCGTCGGGCTACGCGGGCGCGTCTGTCTACCTGAGCGACGCCTTCAACGACCTGATCGATCTACAGCGGAACGCCATAGTGGCCTGGCTGAACGGAGTAATGTTCCGCGACGCCGCCAGAGCGCTGGTTGGCCGCTACCCCCAACCCGATTCGGGCCTCGCACCCGCCTGGGGCAGCGGGATGGCCGATCCAGTGGTGCAAGCGGCCCCGCCCGTCCGCCAGTCCAGAGCGGAGCGCTTCGACCGGGCCGATCGGCCGCGCCCCCGGCCAAGGCCGGCGGTGGCGGCGAAGGCGACGCCCGATGAGCTCGCGCCGCCCGACCCGAATCTCAGCGCGGAGGATATCGCGCGAGCGCATCTACACACCACGGGTTGGAACGTCGATGAGGCGAACCGGCTGCTCAGCGGGCCGAAGGGGACAACGGGTTCTTTGCTTCAGATCCGCCGGATTCTGAAGGCGTATACATGCCTTCCCAAGACCGAGCGCATGCTGTTCCAGAAGCTCGTAGACGAAGCGGAGCAGGCGTTCACCAAGGAAGAGTTGCAGGCCGTCGGCATCGACGACCTGGGAGACATTCGGAGCGCGGACGCACTTGCTGTGACGAAGGGGCTGGATCTGTTCCGCGCATACAAGCGGCTCGCCGTCCGCGACCGCCAGCGAGTCCTGAAATACGTAATCCAGAACGAGACGCGCTTCACCGCGGACGAGATGAACAAGGTCGATATCTCTGGAATCAGCCCGAAGGAATTAGAGTAATTGGACCCGTTCGTATTCTATAGGGGCTTTTCGGCCGACTCTCCTATCACTACAGGGGCGCGGCATCTTTCGGCGGCGGCCACGCGCCTCTGCTTCGCCGTCGTCTTCGCGATCACGTGGATCGCGAGCCGCGTCTACCGCCGTCTCGAACGGCCCGCGCAGTAGTTCCGCGAGCAGATGGAGGTCGTCCCCGGCGTGCTGGTCTACGCCAACACGGTGCTCTACGAGCCCGGGCCGCAGCCGGCCAGCAATGCCGGGATCCTGTTCACCTTCGACGAGACCCTCGGCGCCGATCCCGAGCG
>CALFML010000807.1 GCA_937879845.1 uncultured Myxococcales bacterium | reverse complement strand
GCGGGAGGAGGGGTTCGTCCGGCAGAACTCGCCGTTCGACGCCTACTCGAACGAGCGCATCCCGAACGGCGCGGCCGTGATCAGGAACATCGAGTCTCGCGAGGCCGCGCTCGGCATCACGCGCGTGGCGCCTTATCTGCACGCACGCGGCACCGCCATCGCTTCGAATCGGTCGACGCCGGCGGTGGTTCTCGGCATCGTTCCCGACCGAGAGCCGGAGCTCTTCAAGGCTCTCCCACCTTCGAAAGGCACGATTCTTACCGGAGCAACCGACGAGGTTTACGTCGGCGAGCCGGTGGCCCGAGTGCTCCGCCTTTCGGTGGGGGACTCGGTATCGCTGCTGATTCAAACGCCCGAAGGCGCCATGAACTCTCTCGACGCCTCCGTGGTGGGGATCTTCCAGAAGGGAGCGCCCTGGTACGACAACACCTTTTTCGTTCCGCTCGAAGCCGCGCGAAGACTCCTTCAACAGCTCAACTATCGATCCTATCTGCGCGAGAGCGGGTGGTTCGAGTGCCTGCTGATTCTCGGCGATGAACGGTGGACCGGCTCCGGAGCCGATCCTGACGAAGCGCTCTCCCACGCGATACGCGCCGCGCTGCCATCGCAGTTGGCGTAGCCGGAGACGCAGCTGAAGCCGCAGCCGCCGCCCGAGCAGAGCGTCACGCTGGTATTGGGCCGGGCCGGGCAGGCGTTGCCGCAGCTGCCGCAGTTGCGCACATCGGAGTTCGAGTTCGACTCGCACCCGTCCGTCGCGTTGCCGTTGCAGTCGCGGAACGGGCTGGAGCAGCTCTGGACGCGGCAGCTGCTGCCGGTGCAGATGCCGGCGCCGTTTACGATCGTGCAGCGACTGCCGCAGGCGCCGCAGTTATTCAGATCGCTGGCGATGTTGACCTCGCAGCCGTCGGCGGTGTTGGCGTTGCAGTCGCCGTAGCCGCTGCTGCAGGTGTACTTGCAGGTGGAGGACGCGCAGCTGGAGCCGATGGTGTTGGCCTTGAGGCCGCACTTGTTGGTGCAGGCGCCGCAGTTGTTCACGTCGCTGGTGAGGTTCACCTCGCAGCCGTTGGCGGGGTTGCCATCGCAGTCGGCGAAGCCCGGTAGGCAGGTGAACTTGCACGCGCCGGCGGAGCAGCTGGTCGAAGCGGCGTTGGGCGGCGTGGGGCACTTGTTGCCGCAGGTGCCGCAGTTGTTCACATCGCTGGCGGTGTTGATCTCGCAGCCATCGGCGACGGCGCCGTTGCAGTCGTTGTACGGAGCGGTGCAGCTGCCGATGCCGCACAGACCCGCGGTGCAGCCGGGGGCGCCGTTGGCCACAGAAGGGCACTTGTTGCCGCAGGTGCCGCAGTTGTTGGCGTCGTTGGCGCTGTTGACCTCGCAGCCGTCGGCGACCGTGGTGTTGCAGTCGCGATAGGCGCCGACGCAGCTGCTGATGGTGCAGGCGCTGGCGCTGCAGCCGGCCACCGCGTTCTGCAGATCGCAGCGCTGGCCGCAGGCGCCGCAGTGCAGCGGGTTGGTCGCGCTGTCGGTCTCGCAGCCATCGGTAGGCGTGTTGTTGCAGTCGCGGTAGGTGGTGTTGCAGGCGCCGATGCCGCATGCGCCGGCGTTGCAGCCGGGGGTGCCGTTTGCCACCTGGGGACACTTGTTGCCGCAGGCGGAGCAGTTGTTGATGTCGGTGCCGGTGTTGGTCTCGCAGCTGTCGCTGGGGCCGGCGCCGCAGGTCAAAAACGGCGGCGTGCACTTGGTGTAGATGCAGGCGCCGTTGGCGCAGGCCGGCTGGCCGTTGGGGCCAAGGGGGCACTTGTTGCCGCAGCTGCCGCAGTTGTTGATGTCGGTTGCGGTATTGACCTCGCAGCCGTCCTGCGCGTTGTTGTTGCAGTCGAGGAACGGCGCGTTGCACTGAAACTTGCACTTGCCGCCCGAGCACGCCGGCGCCGCGCTGGGCGCCGATGGGCAGCGCGTATCGCAGTCGCCGCAGTGCTCGGGATCGCGGGCGGAGTTTGCCTCGCAGCCGTCGCCGATGGAGCGATTGCAGTCAAGGTACGGGGCCGAGCACTGGCTGATGCCGCAAGCCCCCTCGGCGCAGGCGCCTTGGCCGTTGCTGATGTCCGGACACTTGGTGCCGCACTTGCCGCAGTTGTCGAGATCCAGGGCGATGTTGGTCTCGCATCCATCCACGGCGCCGTTGCGGCAGTCCTGCATCGGCGCGGCGCATACTATGGGCGCGGTGGTAGCGCACTGCGCCGGATCCGTGGCTGGGTCGCAGCTTGGCTTGCTGGTCGAGCTGCTCTGGCAGGCGGCGAGCAGCGCCAGACAACAGCTGACTGCCAAATAAGCCCGTCGTTTTAAATACATAGCTTGCCCCCTAGGCGACAGAGACGTAATGCAATTATTTGGTCTCAGGGTACATTGACTCATGCGCCATTGTCCAGAGTAGCCCGCTGCGACTTAGCGGTACATCATGTACTTATGTAGGTTATCGGCAGCGGTCTCAGGAGGTGGGTCCATCGTCGCACATGACGACGGAAAACGGCTCGCCCGAGCAGCGTCTGGGCCGCGGAAGAGGTTGCAGCAAACGGTCCAAAATGATTGAATTATAATCGCATTAATCTGCGTGCTTAATTGCGGAGGGGTGATGAACCGCCAAGCCTTCATAATCCGGGCCGGAGCGCTGTGCTTTGGCTTTCTATTGTCGCCTTCGTGTAGCCAGGATAGGTCATCCGGCGCGGAAGTCGCACTCGTCCGCCAAGCGGTGCGCGGGAGCGCGGATGGGATGATGGTGGTGACCGCTCCGGATACCGTAGTCAATCGCTACGCGGTGCTCGGGCAGAACGCGCGGCGCGGCGACCGCTCGATCATCTTGTCGGGGATCGCCGGGCTTGGAACCACGGCGCTGGCGCCGCTGCAAGCTGGCGATATGCTGCTCATCGTGCAGGCACAAGGCGCCGACGTCACACCCGACCGGGATGTCGTCGGTTTTGGCGCCGTGACCGACTACGGCGATGCCGGCGGGTTCGAGCTCGTGACGGTCCGGCGGGTGGACGATGCCACGGGGCGCATCGATATCTACGGCAACTGCGGCGGCCTGCGTAACAACTACTCGGTGGCAGGCCATGTGCAGGTCATCCGCGTGCCGCAGTATGACGCCCTGACCGTACAGGCCGGAGCATCGGTAGTGACCCCGCCTTGGGATGGAACCACGGGCGGCGTGGTGGCGATCTCCGTACGCGGCAGCGCGCAGGTCGACGGAATGATCGACGCCTCAGGGCGCGGCTTCCGCGGCGGGCAGCGCAACCCCATCAGCGTCGTCCGCCAGCCCGGAGTCGGCGCGTTTTACGCCTCGCTCAGCCAGCTCGACGGCGGAACCAAGGGCGAGGGGGCGGCGGGTTCGGCGCGCGAGTACGCCCAGCTCGGCGGCTATGGGCGCGGCGCGATAGCCAACGGCGGCGGCGGCGGCAACCGCCTGGTCGCGGGCGGCGGCGGCGGCGGCAACGGCGGCAGCAGCGCAGCCTGGAATGGTCAAGGAATCATGCCGCAGGGAGTCGTGGGCGGGACGCTGGCCTGGGCGCTCGATCCGGGCTACGACAGCGCCCGTACCGCTTTCGCTGGCGGCGGCCGCGGCGGCTATACGGCTTCGGCGGGCACGCTCGATCCGACGGTGACCGGACCCGACAGCCTCCTTTGGCTGCAAGACTACCGCCGGGAGCGCGGAGGACTGGGCGGACGGCCGGTGCCAAACGATCCGCAGAGCCGCTTATTCCTCGGCGGCGGCGGCGGATCCGGAGATGATTTCCAGAGCCGGAGCGGCCGCGGCGGCCAGGGGGGCGGAATGATCCTTTTGGCAGCGGCGCAGGTCGGCGGCAGCGGCCGCATCGTCGCCAACGGCGAAGCGGGAGCCGCCGCCGAATCGACTACGGCCGGCGGCGGCGGCGGCGGGGCCGGCGGCACCCTGGTGATCGGCGGCGGCACCGTGGCCGGCGTGACCGTGGAGGCGCGCGGCGGCGACGGCGGCAGCCAGCCCAGCGCCGGCACCCAGGCCGCCGGACCGGGAGGAGGAGGAGGCGGCGGCTACATCGCCCTGACCGCCAACTCACCAGCGACGCGCCAAGTTGACGGCGGAGTCGGCGGAACTACCGCTTCCAGTGACATGGTCAAGTTCCCCCGCAACGGTGCCACCGATGGCGCCTCAGGCCAAGCGGACGGCGTGGCCCAGGGTGAGTTTGGCACCAGCCAGTTCTGCGCCGCCGCCGACCTGGCGGTGCAGATTGTGCCGACTCCGGCGCAGGCCGTGGAAGATATGCCGGTCAGCGTGCAGCTCGACGTGCGGAATAACGGGCCGAGCCCGGCCGCAGATGTGCAGATCGTCCTGAGCGTTCCCGCGGGCAGCACCTTGCAGCAAATGCAGCCTGGCGGCTGGGCCTGCACCATCTCCGGCGATACGCTCACCTGCACGCGCAGCCTGATAGGCGCCGGCGAGAGCAGTCCCATCGTGGTCAGCCTGACGCCGCCGCTCGGCGCGGCGCAGGTCCCCCTGCATGCCGAAGTCACGGCCGACACTCCGGACCTCGACAAGACCAATAACGTCGCCGATCTTCCCTTGAACAACGAGGCTCCGATCAGCGAAAAGCTCGCCGGCGGAGGACTCAGCTGCACCCAAGCGCCCGGCCGCAGCGCGCCAGCATCCGGAGCAAGCGGCGCGGTGGCGCTTCTTCTCGGCGCGCTCCTGACCGCCCTCGCCCGCCGCCGCGCTGGCTCGCGCAGCGCCTGAAGCGACGCCGCACCGGCCGCTCCCTCATCGTTTACGAGTTCCGACCCGAAAACTTACTGCGGGCCCCGCTCCTCGCGTCGGGCGGCCGCACGGCCGTACGGCCGCCGCGCACGGGCGCCGCGCCGCGCACCAAGCAGGCTCCTGGCTACAGTCTCCGGACAGGAGCTAGCGATACTTGAGCCCTGTCCCGGTATTGAACACCACCACGGTCTCATGCGGCTTGATCCATCCCTGCGCGAGCAGGCGCTGCGCCGCGGCCCACGCCGCCCCGCCCTCCGGACAGACATCCACGCCGGTCTTGCGGCTAAGCGCCTGCGCTGCGGCACCGATCTCCGCTTCGGCGACCGCGACCGCGGTCCCTGCGGTCTCGCGCAGCGCCCGCAAGCACAGGAAGCCGCCGATCGGCGACGGCACACGCAAGCCGTACGCCGCGGTCTCGGCATCCGGCCACGGCACGGTCTTATCCGCGCCCTCGGCGAAGCCCTTGACCACCGGCGCGCAGCCCGCTGCCTGCACCGAAACAAAGCGCGGCCGGCGCGCCCCGGCTAAAAGCCAGCCGAGGCGCTCCATCTCACCGAGCGCCTTCCACATCCCGACAAGGCCCGTCCCGCCGCCGGTTGGATAGACGATGACATCCGGCAGCGTCCCGCCAAGCTGCTCGTACAGCTCATAGGCCATCGTCTTTTTTCCCTCGATGCGGTAGGGCTCCTTGAGGGTCGATACGTCGAAAGCCCCGGCGAGCCCTCCCGCCGCGCTGCGCTCGCGCAGAAACTTTCCGGCATCGGCGATCGTGCCCTTCACAAGATGCACTTCCGCGCCATAGTGGTGGCACTCCGCAACGAACGCGCGCGGCGTGTCTTCCGGCATCGCCACCACCACCCTCAGCCCCGCCGCCGCCCCATATGCCGCGAGCGCCCCGGCTGCATTCCCCGCCGACGGCGCCACAAGCCCCCTGGCCCCGAGCTTGCGCGCCATCGACACCGCGACCGCCATCCCCCGCGACTTGAAAGAGCCCGTCGGGTTGCGCGACTCGTCTTTGAGCAGGATGCGATCCGTGACACCGACCAGGGGCGTGAACCCTTCGACCAGCGTCACCGCCTCTTTGAGGGCGAGCGGCAGCACTTCAGCGTACCGCCACAGCGAGGGAACGCGGCCCGCAAGCGCCGTCACCGGCATATCCCCCGAGGCCAGGGTGTAATCGACGCGCAGGGGCAGCCCGCACGCGCG
Source organism: uncultured Myxococcales bacterium (assembly GCA_937879845.1). Taxonomy (GTDB): domain Bacteria; phylum Myxococcota_A; class Polyangia; order Palsa-1104; family JAEUJZ01; genus CALFML01. The sequence goes on along the minus strand of CALFML010000807.1, from coordinate 1,483 downwards.
ACAGACCGTCTGCAGCTCGGTCTCCCCATGCCGAGTCTCACAGGCAAAACACGACAGCCGAAACTCATGCGCCCTAGCGTTCATTCTCATTGCTCCCTGCTGCGGTCCACGGGTTTGAGCCGCGTGATCAGCGCTCGCCGTCCAGGTACTTTACCTCATCGTCAACGTCGCCGCTGATCGGAACCAAGGTCGCGTCAAGCCGCAGCAGCCCGGAGACGAGCCGCGGCAAAAGGAGGTCGCGCGATCGACGCAGGCTCCGAGCTCGCAGCTCAAGGACCCGCACCTGCGCCATCAAGCTGCCGGCCTCGCGCTGGAAGCGCTGCTGCAGCGACGGGGGCGGAATCAGTACCTGGAGACCATGGATATCGTTGCGGTTCAAGGTCGGCACCGCGGCGCCCGAGCCAAGCTGCTCAAGCCCGAGCGCGCGCAGGAGAAAATAAGCGTACAGCGGCTCCGACCGCGGAAATGCTCGTGCCCAAAGCACCGTGTTGAGCGGCCAGAAATCCTCTTGGACATAGAAGACCTGGCCGATGGTGCCGGAGCGCCCGGTGACGAGGCCGGGGGCCTTGGCCTTGGCCGCGTCGTTTCGGCCGACGACCCCCGTGGCCGCATACACCGGAACGCGGCCGTCGGTGCGCTTGCCCTTCGGCAGATCATAGCCGCGCTGCAGGACCACCACGTCCTGCAAGCGTCCGACTTCCCACCCCTGCGGAATCGCGCCCAGAACGGAGTCCACCTGAGGCACGGCGGCATGCCCGGGGAAGCGAAATCGCTCGAACCACTCCTCGTACAGGCGGCGCGCCATCTCTTGGAGGACCTGGATACGCCGCTGGCAGTTTGCGATTAACTCCGCATGCGCAGACAGGATAGAAGCAATGTGGCGCTGCATCGGCAATGGCGGCAACGGCACATCGATGAGGCGCAGGTTCGCCTGGGAGAGCTTGGGCTGCGCCGCCCCCGTGATCAGGGCACGGATGTCCGCGCAGTTGAGACAGGCCAGCAGGAATCCGTCATCTACCGCCTCCGGCCTTGCCGCAAGAACATGCGCGTGATTGCCCACCCAAAATTTTCCCGTCGCCAAAAGCGCCAGCGGCAGCTTGCGGCTGTGCAGGTTCTCGCCGTCCTCGGCAACCAGGATATAACGTCCGGCGAAGAGGAAGTCGTCGATATAGCCAATGACGCCCTGCGCCCCATAGTACGGGTAGGGACCCGGACGATCCTGCCGCTGGTTGGCGTTGAGCGGCACGCGCTTATGATCAAGAAGCTCGACTACGTCGCCGAGCTTCGCGGTGGGCCACAGGCAAAATCCAGGGCTGCACGCTTTTTCCGCCACCCCTATGCCCCTAAGATTGCCGCTACATTGCGCGCGATTTCCTGTTCCAGCGCGCGCCCCTGCAGGTTGAGCGCCTCAAGCTCTGCGCTGAGTGCCTGGAGCTGTTCCTTGAAGTCCGCATCGCTCACCGCGGCGCCGGCGAGATCGGAA
>CALFML010000806.1 GCA_937879845.1 uncultured Myxococcales bacterium | reverse complement strand
GGGCAGGGAGCGGTAGCTGCGGGTGTTGATGCAGGCGTTGGCGGTGATGCGCTGGCCGCGGGCGCGCAGGTGCTGCAGGCCGGCGATCAGGCGCCGGGGGGCGCGGGACGCGGACGCTTCCCTCTTGGCTTGTTGCGATGGCAAACAGTCCCAAGCTCGTTCGATACCCTGATCGCGGACGCCTCCTTGTCGCGGCGGACCTGCATGGCAACCTGCGCGACTTTCTGGCGGTCGTGGCGCGCTTTGAAGGCATGGGGGATGACGCCCACCTGCTCTTCCTTGGCGATCTTTTACATGGGCCGCTGCTCGCCCCGGAGGCCTGGCCGCAGGGAACGGAGACGCCGCTGCCGCTGCGCGGCCGGCCCTACCGGGATGAATCGCCGGCGATCCTTTTGGGCCTGCAGCTTCTGGCCGAGCGCTACCCCGGCCGGGTGCTCACCCTGCTTGGCAACCACGAGCACGCCCACATCGGCGGTCCGCGCACCGCGGTGTTCATCCGCGATGAGGCGGCGGCGCTGGAGCTGCGGCTGGGGATCGAGAACAGCGTCTGGCTGGCCGGGTTCTTAAAGAGCCTGCCGCTGTGGGCGATCGCCCCGTGCGGGGTGCTGTTCAGCCATGCCGCCCCGGCCGCGGAGCTTGGCAGCCTGGCCGATCTCGAGGCCATCGATTACCGCCGCTACGCCGCGCCCAAGACCGATGCCAAGAGCCGCGCCAAGGCGCAAAAGCCCGGCGAGGCGGCGGCGCGGCTTTTCGGCCAGCTGTTGTGGGAGCAGGCGCTGCCGCCGTTTAAGGCGCAGGCGCTGCTCGGTACGGCGGGGGCGCAGGTGCTGGTCTACGGGCACGCGGTGATCGCTTCCGGCTACCAGACGATCGGCTATGAGCAGCTCATCCTCTCATCGAGCTTTGCCATGGAGGATGAGCACAAGAAGGTGCTCGAGCTCGATCTGTCCGCCAACTATCTGACCGTCGACGATCTGCGTCCCGGCGTCGAGCTGCTGCCGCTTTATTAAAAAAGCGGGCACCTCACAAGACCGCGGCCAGCGCCCGGCCGCCGCGCCGCCGCAACGACGCGCTTTAAGATTTTCATTTGCCAGCCCCGAGCCGCGTCATCTAGGGTGCCGCTGTGTCCTGGGTAGCAAGGCGCCTGCGCGGCGCCAAAGTGTGGGTCGAGTGCGACGCGAGCGGGCAGCCGCTTTTGGGCGCGGATCAGCGCGTGGACGTGCTGTACCGCCAAGGCGGCAAGCGCTACCGGGCGGCTTTGCGCAACCTGCAGCCGGATGACGATGTCGTCCTGCGCAGCGATGAGGAGATGAAACCCGCCGAGCCGGCCGCCGAGCCGGCCGCCGAAGCCAATGCCAATGCCGTTGTCGCTCCCGCTGCCGCTCCGGCCGATAGCGCCGCGCCGCGCCTGGCATCCGCGCCGGCAAAGAGCTCGCCCCCGCGGCGGCTGGCCGTCCCGCCGCATCCGATCGGCGCCCCCTCCACCGACGCCCTGCATATCTATACCGATGGCGCGTGCACGGGGAACCCCGGACCCATGGGTATTGGCGTCGTGGTCTTGGATCTGGACCACAGCGGCGCCCCGACCCGACGGGAGCTGTCGGAGTTTCTGGGCGTGGGCACCAACAACATCGCCGAGCTCACCGCCATCCTCCGCGGCCTGCAGGTGGCGCCGCGCGAGCGCAAGGTGGTGATCTACTCGGACTCGTCGTACGCCATCGGCCTTTTGTCGCAGAACTGGAAGGCCAAAGCCAACCAGGAGCTCGTGGCCCGCCTGCGCGCCCTCATGCGCGAGTTCCCCGCCGTTGTCTTCGTCAAGGTAGCCGGCCACGCCGGCGTGCCGGAGAACGAGCGCTGCGACGAGCTGGCCCGCGCCGCCATCACCAACGCGCGCCGCTGATTACGCGCGGAAACAGAGAAGCCCATCGCGAAGCCGGGCTGGGTCTAGGCAGGGCTTCGCCGCGCCGTCAACACCGACGCGCGCCGCTGCGTGCAACGCGCAGAAAGAGGAACCCACAGCGGAGCTGGGCCGGGTCTGGGCAGGGCTTCGCAGTACGGCGCGCAGCGAAGCTGCGCCAAGCCCAGACATACAGATGCACCGCCCTGCCCAGACCCGGCCCAGCGCAGCGGTGCACCCGAATCGGCCCGAGCCGTGCCAAGCAGCGGAAAACCATCGGCTTGCTGCATCGCCGGCCCTTACCGGGTGGCGCCGCGCGACGCATACTGTGCGCATGGCCTTTACTTCTGGGTGTTCCGGTTGGTCTTTGGGCGCGCAGCCGATCGCCAAAATGCGGCGTTCGCCGCGCCGGCTGCAGGTGTTGCTAGTCGCCGCCTTGGCGATGGGCAATGCCTGCAAACCGGCGAATAAACAGCCGCCCCCGGCGGCCGCGCCGCAGCCCGCGCTCGACCTGGCCGCCGCGTCCGCGCCCGGCACCGGGCCGGCTGTCAGTGCTGCCGCCAGCGTCTCCCGCGATCGGGTGATCACGCTGGTGGTGACCTCACAGATGCACAACAACCTGGAGGCGTGCGGCTGCACTTCGGAGCCGCTCGGCGATGTGGCGCGGCTGGCGGCGCTGGTGCGCGGCAGCGGCGCCCTGCTCCTCGATGCCGGGGCCCTGCGCTACAGCGACGAGCCGATGGCGGCCGACAAGCTGCCGCAGCTGCGCAAAAAAGCGGACTTTCTGGAGAACACCTGGAAGGAGCTCGGCGCAGTGACGATGCTCCAGCCCGAGGATTTACGCGGCCAGCCCGACGGCTCCGAGCTCGCCGAGCGGCAGCGCCTGGTGAGCAACATCAGCGGCCTGCCGGCCGGCAGCGTGGTCGGGCAAGCGCTGCGCAAGGTCGGCGGCGTCACAATCGGCATCCTCGGTCTGGCTGATCCGGATGGTGCCTGGCCGGCGGGCGTGCAGGTGAGCGATCCGATCGCGGCGGCGCAAGCAGGGGTGCAGCGGCTGCGGGCGCAAGGGGCGCAAGGGCTTTTGGTGCTCACCGGGATGTCGCGCGACGCGGCGCGGCGGATTGCCCGCAAGGTCCCCGGCCTGCAGCTTGTCGTCGCCGGGCATGATCGCGAGCTCGGCGAAGGAGTCGATCTTCCCGAGCTTGTCGGCGAGACGCTGCTCGTGGTGCCCGGACGCAAAGGTGAGCGCGTCGCCCGCATCGAGCTGCACCTGCCCAAGAGCGGCCCGCCGGCGTGGCGGTTTTATCCCAACCGGCGGCAGCAGGAGCAGCTTGTGGCGCAGCTGCAGGAGAAGCTCCAGGCCGAAAAGACGCGGCTTGCGGGACTGCGCAGCGATCCGGCTGCCGATCCGGAGTTCGTCAAGACCACCGAAGCGGAGGTCCAGCTCCGGGAGACCCAGCTTGCCGCCGCCACCGCCGCGGCCAAGAGCACACCGCCCGAGATCGGCTATGTCATGGCGGAGAGCCTGCCGATAAGCCGCGCCCTGCCGCGCGATCCCGCGGTGGCCGCGGCGATGACCGCCCTCGATCGCCGCATCGGTGAGGACAACCTGGCCGCCGCCGCCGGTCCGCCGCCGGCGCCGCCGAGCGGCCAGCCGCGCTACATCGGCGATGCGGGGTGCCTGGGCAGCTGCCACTACCACAGCGACTCCATGGAGTTTTGGCAAAAGACCCGGCATGCCGGCGCCTGGAAGACCTTGGTCGACGGCGGCAAAGACCTGTCGTATGACTGCGTCGGCTGTCACAGCGTGGGCTTTGAGCGCGACGGCGGCGCGAACCTGTGGACGCTTTCGCAGTGGCAGCGGCCGCGGCCGACCCCGCAGCCGCCGGCCGCCACCGGACCGGATCTACGCAACGTCCAGTGCGAGGCCTGCCACGGCCCCGGCAGCCTCCATGCCCGCACCCCGACCAAGGTCGCGATCCCGGTGCCGCGGCCGGGCGAAGACCGCTGCCTCGACTGCCACACCAAGGAGCACTCGGATACCTTTGCGTTTGCTCCCTACCTGCGCGACATCCTCGGGCCGGGCCACGGGGAGGAGCGCCGCCAGAAGCTCGGCAGCGGTCCCACCGGACATGAGCTGCGCAGCGCCGCCCTCAAAGCCCACGCCCCCCACTGATTCCGCCGCGGAGGGCTCCTGCCTTTCGGATGGTCACATCTTGAAACTCCGTCGGGAGCCTTAGCCGTGGGCCGACCGGAGATGTTTTCGGCGGGGGCTCGTCCCCCGACGGAAACATCGCAGGGTAGGGGACCCGCGGCGTGGCTGTTTTGACTTGTGATCATCCGGAAGGCTCCAGGCCATCAACTGTTCACAGGCAGCGCGCGACTTCTGGCGCAGCCGCCGGGACCTGGGCACTGCATCTGCCGGGGCTGGGCAACGACCGCACACTCGCAGCGGCAGGACTGGCCCCAGCCCTGGAGTGGCTGCCAAAGATGATTGACTGCGACACGCCGCAGTCATACTGTCCTGCTTGCTTACAGGATAATATCAAAATAGAGAACTTCAGGAGCTCAAGACGATTTTAGTCGCGTATGCGTTCAGATTATAGAACGGAGATTCTGCCGTGGAAAAGAATCGCTCGTCGGAAAAAAATCCCCCAGATCCTCCCCCATCATGGTGGGATAAAGTAAAACACACAGCGAAAACAGCCAAGGGCATGGCTGCCGTTAGCGTTATCGTCAATAATGCGATAGGGCTCATGGCGGACAATGCCAAATGGAAAACCTATCGATGGCTTCTTCATGAACGTACAAAGAGTTGCTTAAGAGAGTGGGCGCGTGTCGAGCTAATAGAGTCCAAGCGCGAGAAGTTGAAAAGATCGGAAGAGCACACGTC
>CALFML010000805.1 GCA_937879845.1 uncultured Myxococcales bacterium | reverse complement strand
CGCGCTTCCCGCGCGGATAAACGCAGCGGACAAATCTCAGTGCCGCATGTATAAGCGGCAATCGATCCGGCTTCGCCCCCAAGGGCCAAAGCCCGCAGTTTCAGCGACGAGATTAGTGAATGACGACCTCAAGCCGCGCAATGTCTTTCTGACCCAGCGCGGTGAAAACGGGGAGCCGGGCCCGGTAAAAGTCATCGACTTCGGGCTCGCCAAGATTTTGGACGGCCAGGGGAGCAGCCGCGGCTCCGACGGGCTGCTCATCGGCACTCCGGAGTACCTGGCGCCCGAGGCCTGGCGCGGCATCAGCAATGACATCGATGCCCGCTCGGATCAGTGGTCGCTGGCGGTGTTGACCTACCGCATGCTGGCGGGGCGGATGCCGTTTGAGAGCAGCAGCGATACCGTCATGCTGGCGCGTGAGATCTTGGGCGCCACTCCCTGCCCGCTCCGCCAGATGGTCGCTGACATACCGCCGGCGATTGAGGCGGCGGTGACTCAGGCGCTGGCCAAGGATAAGGAGCTGCGCTTCCGCAGCGTCCTTGATTTTATCCGCGCTCTGCATGGCATGCCGCTGTCCGGAGCCGTGCAGCTGCGCCGCGATCCCGCCACGGCGCTGCTTGACAATCGCGAATTTCCGACGGCGGCGATGGCGGACTTCCGCGAACAGCCCACGACGACGGTGGTACCGGACTACCACGAACGGGCGACTTCCGTACCGGCTGCAAACGCCGACCAGACGACCGCCATGTCGGTAGACTGCCATAACCAGGCCACGGCCGTGCCCGTCGCCTACAATGATCAGCCGACAGCGGCGCTAGCGTTAGTCGATCGCAGCGCCCGGATCACGGCGGCATCCCCAAGGGCGTCTAGCTCGACTGCCGTGCTCCTGCCGACGGTCCCATCGTCCGCGCCTGAGATTACCGCTCGCCTGTCCGCAGTACCGGGGCTGCGCGGCAGCGCCGAGACGCCAGAGGCTCCGTATGGGCCCGCTGACTCTGCCCAGACGCCCACGCGCCAGCACGTCGACCGTAGCTTGCGCTGGCAGTGGTTCGTGATCGGCGTGATGACGATAGCGGCGTTAGCGACGCACGGACTGAGCCGTTCGGCGTCGGAGGCGAACAGCGGGGCCGCCGCGCCTGCCGCTGCGTCCGAGCTCATTGCGGAACCGGAGCTTCCGCCGCTGATGAAGCTAGCCGAGCCGTCCTTTTCCTCCGCGGCCAAGATTCCGGCCGCCCCCATCCTTGAAGCGGGACCGAGCTTCGCGCCCGGCGCTCCGCGGCCCTCAGCCTTAGGCGTCAGCGTGTCCAAGCCGCGCGCCAAAACAATGCTGCCGCCCGCCAAAAAGAGCGTATGTACCTCCCAGCTGTCGCATTCCCACCTATGCCGCACCGGGATCGCCCCCCACAGCTAGCCATGGACGCCCGCAGCGGAGCCGCGCCGCCCGCGGCCGTCCTCGCCGGCGCAGCGGTGCCCATGCCTACGCCGGCCCCCCTGCTGCAATACCGCTCCGCGACGATATGCCGCCTCAGCGCGGCGCCCTACTCTCGGTTCGCCGGAATCTCGAACCAGAAGGTGGAGCCGCGCTCCGGATTGTTGTGCGCACCGATGCGTCCCCCGTGCAGCTCGATCATGCGCTTGCAGATCGCCAGCCCGTGTCCCGAGCTGTGCTCCCCCGCCGTCGGTCGATTGCTGAGGCGGGCGTGCTTGCGAAAAAGCTTGGTCATGTCGTCGGCGGTAAGACCCGGCCCTTGGTCTTCGACTTCGCACCGCACCGCTCCCGCTGGGGCGCTCACCCGCACCACGGTGCGCGTACCGGCGCGGCTGAACTTTAGCGCATTGCCGACGAAGTTCTGGATCACCTGCTCCAGTCGCGCCGAGTCCGCCCGCACCACGACCGGCCCCGCGGCGCTCACCGGCGGCAGCTCGATCTGCTTGCGCTCCGCATAGGCCCGCTGATCATCGACCACCTTGGCGGCGACGGCCAGCAGGTCGACCTCGGCCAGGGCGAGGGTAAACTGGCCGTCCTCGATGGCCTGCATGTCGAGGAAGTCTTTGACCAGCCGGCGCATGTCGGCGGCGCGGCGGTGGATCGACTTGACCATGTTGGCGCCGTCGGCGGTCATCACCGAGCCGGCCGGGAAGTATTCGACCAGCAGCTCAGCGCCGCCGAGGATGGCGGTGAGCGGGTTTTTCAGATCGTGGCTGGCGATGCGTAAAAACTCGTCTTTGAGCCGCGCCAGCTGCAGCAGCGCCCACTGGGTGCGGATCCGCGCCAGCAGGACCGGCAGGTCTATCGGCTTGGTCACGTAGTCATTGGCGCCGGCCTCCAGGGCCGCGACCACCTCCGCGGTGGCGTCGTGCCCCGTCACCATCACCACCGGCAGGGCCGACAAGGTGTAGGTGCGGCGGATGACCCGCAGGAGCTCAAGGCCGCTCATGCGCGGCATGGAGACATCGAGGAGCATCAGGTCGAAGGGCTCGCTGCGCATGCGCTCCAGCGCCGCCGCCCCGCTCAGCACGCAGGTGCACTCAAACTCATAGCCGGCCAGAAACTCAGCCACGACATCGCTAGAGTCCTGGTAGTCGTCGACGATAAGAACGCTCGGCATGATTCTTGGTTTGGCGACCTTTTGGCTGATCTTACCGGCAAGGCGAGCCGGCCGGGACTGGAAATCGACCAGCCCCAAGACCAGGTAGCCACCGTAAGGAAAAGTAACCAAGCATTTGCGAGCACAGCTGATAAACTTAATTTGTCTGTTCGCCGGCCCAAAACGGCCGCGCGGAGAAACGCCATGCTCTAGCCGTTCGGATGCAGTAAAAGGTTTATTGTTTCGATGGACTTGGATGTCGACAGCTTCACTCGGTTCTGCGGCCTCTTGCCCGAGGCCATGCTGCTCGTTGCGGCGGACGCAACGGTGCTTGCGGGCAATGCTGCGGCGGCCGCCCTCTGCCGGCGCACCGAGGCGCAGCTCCGCGGCATGCCGCTCAGCGAGCTGTTGCTAGAGCCGGTCGAGGTCATTCAGAGCTATCTCCATCAGTGCATAGCGGGCGGACACCTTTACCGCGGCGAGCTGACCTTGCGCGCCGGCGCCGACCATGGCCACCCTTACCCCATCGAGGGCGTTCCCCTGCTACCGCGGCCCGGCGGGCTCCCCGCGACGGCGGTTTTGCTCATCCGGACGAGCAGCGAAAAGACCCAGGCGGCCCAGAGCCCCAGGTCGCACGCCGGCGAAGCGCCATCGACCACCTCCATCGGGCTCGGCATAAGCGCGCGGGCCGATGCCAGCGCCGGGGCTGAGCGTGAGTCCTTGCGCGTCATCATGTCGACCATCGCCGACGCGGTGATCACCACCGACAGCCAAGGCCGCATCACCTTCATGAATCCCATCGCGGAGGGGCTCACCGGCTGGCCGCAGGATCAGGCGCGCGGCCGGCCGCTGCCTGAGGTCTTCCAGGCCGTCCATCAGAGCACCCGCCGCCCGGTCGAAGATCCGGTGGCCTCGGTCCTGCGCGGGGATTCGGGCCCGGCCGCCCCGAGCAGCCCCTCCGGCCAGGATGCCAAAGCGCCGGCGGCGGCGCCGCAGACGCTCCTTATCTCACGGCAGGGCTTCGAGCGGCCCCTGGAAGATACGGCGGTGCCGATCCGCGGTGAGCGCGGCGAGGTCATCGGTGCGGTGCTGGTATTCCGCGATGCCAGCGGACGCCGCGAGCAGGACCGTCAGGCCGAGGCGCTTTTGGCGCGCGAAAAAGCCGTGCGCGAACAAGCGCAGCTCGCCAACCGCATCAAGGACGAGTTCCTGGCGACGCTGTCGCACGAGCTGCGCACCCCGCTGAGCGCCATCACCGGCTGGGTCGAGCTGCTCCAGCACGCCAACCTGCCGGCCCAGCAGGCGGCCCGCGGGCTGGAAGTGATAAAGCGCAATGTCAAGGCGCAGACGCAGCTCATCAACGACCTGCTGGACGTCTCGCGCATCCTGTCGGGCAAGCTGAGCATCGAAAGCAAGCCGGTGAACATGATCGCGGTCGTCGCCGCGGCGCTCGACTCGGTGCAGCTGGCGGCGGGCGCCAAGGGCATCAGCCTGCGCACCCACCTGGAGGCCGACGCCAGCATGGTCCAGGGGGATCCGACGCGGCTGCAGCAGGTCCTGTGGAATGTGCTGCAGAACGCCATCAAGTTCACCCCGAGCGGGGGCTTTGTCGATGTCAGCCTGCAGCTCGATGGGAAGTCGGTGCAGCTGTCGGTCCGCGATAACGGCGTCGGCATCGCTCCCGAGTTTCTCCCGCACCTGTTCGAGCGCTTCCGCCAAGCCGACAGCACGACCACCCGCCGCCACGGCGGACTCGGGCTCGGACTGGCGCTGGTGCGCGAGCTCACCGAGCTGCACGGCGGTCTGGTGGTCGCCGACAGTCCGGGAGCCGGCAAGGGAACGACCATTACGATCTGGCTGCCGCAGCGCACGGCGCCGCTCGCCGGCCGCAGCGCCCAGGGTAAGCCGTCGTCGCGGATCAGCGAGCCGACCCTGACCCGGCAGAACCGCCTGACGGGGCTAAAGGCGCTGCTCGTGGAAGACGATGACGACTCGCGGGAGATCGTCAGCATGCTCCTTGAAAGCTATGGCGCCACGGTCGTCGAAGCCCGCTCCGCCGCCGAGGCCATGGAGCAGCTGCGCAAGAGCGTCCCCGACATCGTGGTCAGCGATATCGGCCTGCCCGATGAAGACGGCTTCTCGCTCATCCGCACGATCCGCGGCTTGCCGCCGGAAGAGGGAGGGCTCGTGCCGGCGTTGGCGCTTACGGCGTTCGCCCGCAACGTGGACTCGGAGCGCGCCCTGCAGGAGGGATTCCAGATGCACCTGGCCAAGCCCGCCGCGCCGCAGGAGCTGATCGACACCATCGCCCGGCTCGTCGGCCGCGTGTAGCAGGTCCAAGATGCCCTTTGTACAGACGAGCGGAGCGCGAATCTATTACGAGGAGGTCGGTCAAGGACCGCCGGTCCTTCTCATCCAGGGAATCGGCGTCATCGGCCAGGGCTGGCAGCCGCAGGTCCGCGGACTGGCCGACCGCTACCGCCTGATCCTGTTTGACAACCGCGGCATCGGCGCCAGCACGCTAGAGCCCGGTCCAGACGGCGCGGTGACCTTGGCGAACATGGCCGCGGATGCGGCGGCGGTGCTGGATGCGCTGCACGTGGAGCGGGCGCATGTCGTCGGCCACTCCATGGGCGGAGTCATCGCGCAGCAGCTGGCGCTGACCGCCCCGGCGCGCGTCCGCAGCCTGTCGCTCCTGTGCACCGTGGGCCGCGGTCGGGACGCGGTGCGCATCACCCCGGAGGTCCTGTGGCGCGGGCTGCGCATGAACTTTGGCAGCAAACGCTCACGGCGCCGCGCGTTCGTCGAGCTGATACTGCCGGCGGCGCCGGCGGCGAAGGTCGACTATGACGAGCTGGCAGAGGAGCTGGCACCGCTTTTCGGCCGCGACCTGGCGGAGCATCCGCCCATCATCTTGAAACAGGTGCGGGCGATGTCGCGGCACGACACCTCAGACCGCCTGGGGGAGCTCGGGTCGATCGCCACGCTGGTCGTGAGCGCCGAAGGGGACCGCGTCACCCTGGCCCGATACGGACGGGCCTTGGCGGAGGCGATTCCCGGCGCGCGCTACATTGAGCTGCCCGCCGCCGGCCACGGAGTGCCGATAAAGAGCCCGGAGCGCATAAACGACCTGCTCGCTCAGCACTTCGCCACCGCCGACGCCGGGTCTCCCGCCGCTCCTCCTGCCGGAGCCGCTGATTCCGGCGCACCGCCCAAGCATTGAGTATCCCCCCCGATCTGGGGTACCATCAACAGACTATGGACGAGGCGACGGGCTGCAGTATCCTTCGCGAGCAGTTCACCCAGGCCGGATTTCAGATCCGAGAGAACTATCCCTTGGACGAAGGGCCTATCTGCTTCAACGTCGACGGTTTCGATCCGGTGCAGCGCGTCGGCTATGAGTACATCACGACCGCGGCGGGCGACCGCATCGAGCTCACGCCCACAATCGTCCGTGCGCTGGAGGCCAAGATGGCGCAGGGAGCGGCAGGCGGACTCTTCATCTTCCTCATCGATGAGCGCCATGTGAGCGGGCCCGAAGATCTGCGCCTCGCGGCGACCCGGTTTTTGCACCGCGTTCAGGCGCTCCGCCAGCCCGGCGGCGGGAGCGCGGGATGAGACGGACGATAACCGTTCCGCAGTATCTCCAAGCCGCGGCCCGGCTGCGCAATCAGTACGTCCAGACTCGCGACCAGCTAAACCAGCTGGCGGCGCAAAACAGCGAGCAGGTGCAGGAGCTCAGTCAGCGCGCCGAAGCCGCACTCTTGGATTTATGCGCCGCCCTCCTGACCGAGCTTACACCCGCGGCGCTGCAGCGGGCCGTGAACCTTACCGGCTACATTCCGCTCATCCAAAACGATCCCCTCGCGGCGATGGCGAAAAAGCGCCAGACGATGACCCAGCGCGTCGCCGAGATCGAGGCCGACCGCAAGTTCCGCGACCGCCTGCTCTTGCGCGCCCCGCGCATCGGCCTGCTCACGCGGGAGATTGCCGAGCTTGAGGAGTTTCGCACCCCGCTGCAAGACATGATCGATAAGTGCCAGCACGTCCGCCTGCCGCGGCTCCTGGAGACCGGTTACGGCACGCCGGCCTACAGCATCGGGTTTTGGCGCATGAGCTATTACGCCGACTGGCGGGCGGCCGACGAAATCTGCGAGCGCTTCGGCCAGAAGCGGACCTTCGCCGAGCTGCGCATCGACTACAAAGCGGCGCAGGACGCAGTGGCGGTATACGATGCCAAGCTCGATAAGCTGCGGGCCGAAGTCCGTCATGGCGAGTTCTTGGAGCACGAGCATGACGATCTGCAGCGCCAGCTCGAACAGCTCCCCCAGACCTTCCTGAAGGATCTGCGCGGCCAGCTCTGCGACTATCTGCGTGATATGGATCTGGTGGCAATCGGCGACCGGCTCGGCGCGGAGCCGCAGATCGACGGGCTGGCCAAGCGCTACCTCGGACTGCGCAAGCAGATCTCCTACCTGCGCGACAGCGGCCAGCACCTTATCCGCAACACCACCGCCCCCGTCAACCAGACGATTCAGTCGCTCGATCGCGAGATGCTGAAGTACCAGCGGCCTAAAATCGCCAACACGCAGGTGCCGATCGACCGCCTGGAGCGGCTGCAGAAGCTGGAGCAGCGCTGCACGAACTGCCGCCAGCAAGCGACGCGCTACCAGCAAGCCGGTCAAGTCATCTACTCCTTCGTCGACTACACCTTCGGCCGCTTGGACGATGACTTCCTGTGGTGGGATCTTATGACGTACGCTTTCGCCCAGCGCTTCGAGGCGCCGCAGAAGATCCACGGCTATTTCATTCCCGAGGTGGCGCAGTTCCACTCCCTGCACCCCGATTACCATTACCACGGCTGGGATCGGGACGACTACCTCAGCGATGCCGAAGCCCGCGCCGCGGCCGCGAGCATCGAGCCGGGCGACGACCGCTCCGGCGATCTCGATATCTCCTAGGAAGCATCAAGAGCCAGATCAGGGAGGCCATGGGACAGCCGCTCCGTATTGTGAACTACGCGGTCAACGGCTCGGGCGCCGGGCATCTCACCCGGCTCTGCGCCATAAACCGCTGGCTGCGGCGGTATGCCGCGGTCTTGGATCTCCGCGCCGAGATCTACTTTCTCACCTCCAGCGAGGCCGACAGCCTGCTGTTCCATGAGAAGTTCGCCTCGTTCAAGCTGCCGTCCAAGACCATCGTCGGGGAGACCGGCATCGACAAGCTGTCCTATCTGGCGCTGGCCAAGCAGTGGGTGTGGCATTCGCTCGCCCTCATCCGTCCGGATCTGCTGATCGTCGATACGTTCCCGCGCGGCAGCTTCGGCGAGCTATTGTCGGCGCTGGATCTGTGCCGCCACAAAGCCTTTATCCACCGCCCGGTGAAAGAGGAATTCGCCAGCCGTCCCGACTTTCAGACCATGCTGCCGCTGTACGATGTCATCCTCGTGCCGGAATACGCCGAACAAGCAGACGGGGTGGTGCGCAACGGCCGCAACAACCTGCGCTTCATCGGACCGGTGATGGTGCGCGAGCGCGCAGAGCACCTTTCTCCCGAGCAGGTCCGGGCGCAGGTGGGCGCGCAGCCCGGAGAGCTCCTGGTGTATGTATCGGCCGGCGGCGGCGGCGATCCGCACGCTGAAGCGCAGCTTCATAGCACCTGTGCCGCGCTGCTTTTGGAGCCCGATGTGCGCCTCGTGGTCGGAGCCGGGCCGCTATACCGCGGCCGGCCGCTGCTCCGCGATCGCGTCGTCTGGCTGCAGCAGCCGGCAATGGCAGAGCTCATGGCCGGCTTCGATCTGGCGGTGTGCGCGGCCGGATACAATTCGTTCTATGAGCTTATGCACGCGGGTGTGCCCACCGTGTTTCTGCCGCAGGAAAAGATCGCGGACGAGCAGGATCGACGCTCGGAGCGGGCGGTGCACAAAGGCGCCGCGTTCCGGCTGGCCGCGCCGGCAGGCGGTGCCGATGCCGCCCTTTTCAGCGCCCTGCGGTCGATCTTGACGCGGCTGCGCGATCCGGCGGAGCGGGAGCGGGCCAGCGCGGCGGCGCGGAGTCTGGCGCCCAAGAATCACGCCCGCGATGCCGCGGCGGAGCTCCTGCGCGTCGTTCTGCCCGCGCACCTTGTGGACCGCGCGCAGGAAGCGGTAAACGATGAGCTGCTGGCGGCGCTGCAGACCGATGCGGTGCAGTTCGAACAGGTGGTGGAGCTCATGCACGCCCTGCGACCCGAACCCGCCGCCGCTGCCGCCGTCCGCGATGGTGAGGAAGCGGCCGCTCAAGCCGAGCACAGTCTGTCCCTTGTGCGGCTGGCGCGGCGGCAGCAGATGCCGATGTCCGTGATGCTGCGCTCCGTGCGGCTGCTCTCGCCCAAGCTCGGGACGGGTCCGGTGGCGGAACGCGCGGCCGCGATGGCAGCGGTCGTGGAAGCGCTGCAGCCGTTTGCCGATTGGCCGGCCGCGCTGTCTCTTTTGAAGCTCCTGAATACGGAGCGGCGGCAGCGGGCGGCGGATTCGGCGGCGGAGCTCGTGCGATTCCTCGGTGCCCTGCAGCGGCGCGGCGACAACCTGCTGCGCGGCATCTCCTGCCTCTCTCTGGCGCACGGCAACGACGCGACGTATCCCGGCAACCGGGAGCTGCTGCAGGCGGCGCAGTCGCACCTTGGATCCGGGGAAGCAAGCGCGCCGCCCGCCTCCCGCGCCGCGGCGGAGGAGGGTTCGGAGTGAGCGCCGCCAAGCCGCCGGCAGCCGCCCACAAAAAGCGCGTCGATCCGCGCCTTGTGGCCATGGATCGCGGCGAGCCGATCCTCGGGCCGCAGACCCTGCATATCGATGTCACCAACGGCTGCAACACCAACTGCGTCACGTGCTGGGATCACTCACCGCTTTTGCAAATCGGCCGCAGCGTCGCCTGGAAGAAGCAGAAGATCGATGCCGCCGCTCTCGCCTGCATCCTCAACGATGTCGCCGAGCTAGGGGGTCTGTCCGCGGTCATCCTTTCCGGCATGGGCGAGCCGTTCACCCACCCTGAGATCTACGACATGATCGCCGAGGTCAAGCGCCGCGGGCTGCACCTTACGATCATCACCAACCTCGTTGCCGCCGATGCGCAGCGGATCGTCGAGCTCGGGGTCGATCAGCTGCTCATCGGCATCCACGGCGCATCCGAGTCTTCCTACCGCAGCTTCCATCCGAACTTTGTCCGCGACGAGTGGCCGCGCCTATTAGGAATGCTCCAACTCTTCGCGGACCACGGCCGCCGCTACAAGCACGTCCACGTCATCTGCCAGACCAACGCCGCGGAGCTCGTCGAGATCGTGCAGCTCGGCGCCCGCTACGGGGCGGAGCAGCTGAACTTCAAGCTCGCCAGCCTGCGCGAAGGCACCGAGCGCATCGGCATCACCGCGGAGCAGCGGCTGCGGCTGCGCTCTGAGCTAATACCTCTGGCCATCGCCGAGGCGGCGCGGCTCGGAGTCCCCACCAACCTCGCGGTGTTCGCGCAGCAGCTTGCGGCCGGCGGCGATGACACGGCGCCTATCGCCGATGTCGGCTGCTTCATCGGGTACACCTATAGCCGCATCTTGGTCGATGGCACCGTCCTTTACTGCTGCAACACCGAGGTCCGGGTCGGCACGCTCGCCGAAGGCGCAAGCTTCGCCGAGCTGTGGCGCGGACCCGCCTGGAGCGCCCTGCGGGCCCGCCTGCGCCGCGGCGAGTACTTCGACTCCTGCCGCCAGTGCGGCAAGTTCAACCAGAACGTCCAGCTCGGTCGACGCTTCGCTCAGGTCTACGGCGAGGCCCGGCTTTACGAAATCACCGGCCGCGGCCCGCGCCTGCCAAAGGAGGACGAAAGCCATGCGCCAGCCGACGATTGAGTGGCAGGTCTGCGGCGTCTGCAACTACGACTGCAGCTACTGCATCCAGAGTCCGCGCCATCGCGTCGGCCATCCGTCCACGGAGCAGCTGGACGCGTTCTTAGATTTCTTCGCCGCCCTCCCCGGCCGCTGGGAGGTGAAGATGACCGGCGGCGAGCCATTCGCGTTCCGCGGCTTCATGGAGCGCATCATCCCCGGGCTCATCGAGCGCACCGGGCACACTGTCTCCGTGCTGACCAACCTGTCGGCGCCGCTACCGATTCTGGAGCGCTTCGCCCGCCTGACCCACGGCCGCTTGGGGATCGTAAGCGCCAGCCTGCATCTGGAGTTTGTCGAAGCCCAAGAGTTTGTCCGCAAGGCGCAGGCGCTGCGGCTCGACGCGCCCCGGCTGGCGTCCACGGCCGATACACCCGCCAAC
>CALFML010000804.1 GCA_937879845.1 uncultured Myxococcales bacterium | reverse complement strand
AACGTCGTTGGCGCTGACGGGATCAAACTCTCCGTACCCGGCCGCGGCCAGAACCTGTGGCTTCATCCCGCGGACAATTAGGAACTGGGTCACCTCGATCGCGCGGGCCGCCGACAGCTCCCAGTTGGTCTTATAGTGCCCGCTACGAATCGGTACATTATCCGTATGTCCAGCCACGATGAAATGACGTTCGGGAAGCGTCGCCAGCACCTGCGCGACCTTGGCCAAGGCTTCCTGTCCTTGCTGCTTGATGTCGGTCTTGCCCGAATCGAACAGGACGTCATCCGGTAGCGCGATCAACATGCGCCCGTCGCGAATGATGACCTTGAGTTGTCCGGCGTCGATCATCGAGCGGAGCCGGTTCACCAGGCTGCGGAAGGTGGCCACGCGCTCTTCGGCAGAGGCCTTCTGCTTGCGGAGTTCCTCCAGACGCGTCTTGGCATCCTGGAGGCCTGCGGCAAGCTGGCCGCGCTCGGCAGTCAGTCGATCGACGTTCTGGCCGAGCTTCTCCAGCCGTTCCTTGAGCTGACCGGTCAGTGCCGTGGTGTCATCGAGCGACTTCTGCAGCTTGTGGCGCTCCGCGGTCACCGCGGCGAGGCGGGTCTCCAGGTCGGCAATTCGGGCCTGGTCCTCGGTAATTTTGGTCTGGGCCTCACTATACTTGCCCTGTAGATCCTCCCGCTCTTTCTGGACCGTGGCAAGCAAGGCTTCCAGCTTGGTGTGGTCGCCGCGCAGCTTTTCCAGCTCCCCAACTTTTGCGTTGTAGGTGCCGCTGCTGACGCAGCCACCAGCCAGCACAGCCGCCAAGGCGAGCATCGCCCATCTGCTTTTCATAAACATCGGCTTCTCCTTGCCTATGGCTTCCGTTGTACCAAGGAAACAGGCCAAAGCTTTTTCCTTGTCGGATGCTTCCTAATGAACCAGAGCAACAAACAGGCCAACCTTCTCTGAATCGCGCTCCGACGCTGGCGCCATTCAATGAATGGGTTGTTGCCTGGTTAGAAAAAAAATCCAAGGGTACGATCGTAAAATTTCTTAACGCGCCAGACCCCTCCACAGGTGCTGTCGCCGTCCCCCATAACCTCGCTGCCAATCGTCAAAACTCTTCATCGCCGGCGAGCTGACGTTTGAACAGATGCGCGGCCGGTTTTAAGGAGAGCGTTCGCAGAGCCAGATCTCGTACTGCACACCGCAGGGCCGACTTAGGCACGAACCATCGCGCGAAGCTGCGACCCGCTCGCTGTTTCCGCTCTACCAGCGGTCGCAGGCGTCGCTCATAGTGCGAGAGCGCGGTGGGAATATCCGCGTCCAGATCGAGCTCCTCAGCGAGTGCGTAGGCCCCAGCCATCGCCAGGGAGGCTCCCTGGCCAGACAGTAATGACACACACCCGCAAGCATCGCCCAGGAGTGCGATGCGTCTACGCGTCCAGGATTTCATGATCACCTGGGAGACGGTGTCATAATAGATATACGGGGCCTCGCTCTGACGGCGGAGCAGCTCGGGAAAGTGCCAGCCGAGATCCCCATAGAGCTGTTCCAGCCTGCTCCGAATAGCAAACTGGACGTTCTCGAACGTAGGAGATGCGTCGGCGTGGACAAAAAAAGTGGCCACCTGGCCGCCGCGAATGGGGTAGACCACTGCATGCCTGCCCGGCAGCGCGACGGTGAAGAAAGTGTCGTCGAGCTCGGAGAGACCCGCTGGGCGTTCGACAATGCAGGCCGCCGCATGGAAGCCGAGATAGCGCAGGCAACTCGGGCCGGAGCCGAAGCACAGGCTCCGGACCTTGGAGTGGACGCCGTCGGCTCCGATCAGCAAGTCGCAGTCATACCGCTTCGCATCGGAGAGCGTGACGGAGACCGTATCTCCTTCTTCGCTTACACGCAGAACTTCTGTGTTGAAACGGATGGGTACGCGGCCGGCAAGTTCTTCCGACAAAGCGCGTTCGAGCTCCCCGCGCATGAAGTTGAAGGCTCTCCCATTGGCCAGAGTCTGGAGCTGGGCATAGGGGATGGCGAAACGGGGGGTTCCATCGCGGGCGACAAAGGCCATGCGGGCGACCGGATAGTGAAGCGCTTGAAGCCGCGGCAACAGTCCCATGCGCTCCGCGGCGCGATAGCCCGGGCCGAAGAAGTCGATCATGTAGCCGTCGCTGCGCAGCCGCGACATCTTCTCCAGCAGCACGGGCTCATGGCCGCGGCGGTACAGGCAGAGCGCCAAGGTCAGGCCGGCGATACCGGCTCCAGAGATAAGGACACGCATGGATGCTCCTGGGGGTCACCGATTGCATTAGGCGTGCCAGTACTGGGGATGGATCGATCTATGCTACCCTGAGCCGAAATGCGCACCCGGAAGCAGAAAGGGCTATGGCTTGCGGCTCTACTTGTACCAGTCTTGGCAATCGGGCTTGTCGACTGGCTCACCGGGCCGCGCATCACCCTGACGCTCTTTTATGCCGCGCCGATCATGGTCGCCGGCTGGTTCCTTGGCGGCTGGGCGGCGCTCGGCACTTCGGCCGCGGCGAGCCTCGGCATCTATCTGGGGGACCTGTCGCAGCAGGTCGGGACGCTGAGCTTCGCCCAGGTCTGGAATACGACGGTACGGCTGATCCTGCTCATCACCATCGGACAGTTTACCGCGCGGGTGCGCCGGGATCGCGACACGCTGCGGCGGCTGCTGGCTAACGAAACAACTGCCCGCATCGCTACCGTGGAGCAGCTGCGACACCGCGACCGCCTCGCCCTCGTGGGACAGATCTCTTCAGGGATCGCGCACGAGGTCGGGACTCCGCTCAACGTCATCGCCGGCCGCGCCCGGCTCATCACCGATCCGGATGCGACGCTCGCCGAAGCGCAGCAGCACGCCGTCGCCATCCGCGAGCAGAGCGAGCGCGTGGCCTCCACCATTCGCCAGCTTCTCGACTTTGCCCGGCGGCGCGGACCGCAGCGGGAGGAGACCCAAATCGGCGAGCTCGCCCGGCGCGTGCTGGGGCTCCTGCGTCCCCTGGCAGCCAAGCGCAGCGTGGAGCTCGTCCTTTTGTCAAGCCGCACCGCAGCGGTGGCCTCCGTCGACTCAACTCAGATTGAACAGGCGCTCAGCAACCTGGTCATGAACGCTCTCCAGGCCATCGACAAGGGCGGTACGGTCCGCGTAGGGGTCGATCTTGCGCCCCGGCGTCCGCCCGAAGACGTGGGCGGGCCCACGTTGGAATACGTTCGTGTGACCGTGGAAGACGATGGAACGGGAATTGCTCCGGAACATCTTCCACACATCTTCGAGCCGTTCTTCACGACCCAGCAGGCCGGGGAAGGGACCGGGCTCGGACTGTCCATCACCCATGAGATCATCCGCGACCACGGCGGCTGGATCGAGGTACGAAGCGAGCCATGGAAAGGGAGCCGGTTTACGGTGTTTCTGCCGAAGGAGGCCCAGAGCGTCAGGATCCGCGACCCCTGAAGCCGCGGGTGCTGGTGGTCGATGACGACCGCGGCATGTGCGAGCTGCTAGAGATCGGGCTGCGCAAGCGTGGCTTCGACGTGGTCTGGCGCACCCAGCCCCTGGCGGCGCTGCATATGCTGCCCGAAGATCATATCGAAGCCATCGTCGTGGATCTCAACATGCCGGGCCTCAAGGGCACGGAGCTGTGCCAGCGCGTGCTGGCCAACCGTCCCGATCTACCCATCATCGTCATTACCGCCTTTGGCAGCATGGAGACAGCGATCGACTCCATCCGCGCTGGAGCCTACGACTTTCTGACCAAGCCTTTCGAGGTCGACTCGCTGGCGCTGGCGCTCACCCGCGCGGTGCAGCACCGGGCGCTGCGCGAGGAAGTAAAGAGCCTGCGGCGGGCCGTCGCTTCCTCGCAGCGCTTCGAGGAGCTGGTCGGGACGAGCCCTGCCATGCGGCGGGTCTATGATCTGGTCGGGCGCGTCGCGGAGACCGATGTGACGGCGCTCATCACGGGGGAGAGCGGCACCGGCAAGGAACTGGTGGCGCGTGCCATTCATCAAAAGAGCGCCCGACGCAACAAGCCCTTTGTCGCAGTCAACTGCTCGGCGCTTCCCGAAGCGCTGCTGGAAAGCGAGCTTTTTGGCCACACCAAGGGGGCATTCACCGACGCCCGCGCCGCGCGCAAGGGGTTGTTCCAGCAGGCAGAGGGAGGGACGCTGCTGCTCGACGAGATTGGCGACCTGCCGCTCGGGATGCAGCCCAAGCTGCTGCGGGTGCTGCAGGAACGGCAGGTGCGACCGGTGGGCGGCGACAACGAAATCCCCGTCGATGTCCGCATCATTGCCGCGACTAATCGAGATCTGGAGGCAGCGATTGAGAATCACTCCTTCCGCGAAGATCTGTACTTCCGTATAAACGTCGTGCAGCTTAACCTCCCGCCGCTGCGCAGCCGCGGCGGCGACGTACTCCTGCTGGCCCAGCACATCCTGGAGCGCTGCGCCGTGCGCCTGGCCAAGCGCGTAGTGGCAATCAGGCCCAAAGCCGCCGAGCGGCTGCTCGGCTATGCCTGGCCCGGTAACGTCCGGGAGCTCCAGAACTGCATCGAGCGCGCGGTGGCGCTGACGAGCTATGATCAAATTGGGCTTGATGATCTACCCGAAAAGGTCCGCAACCACCGGTTGCCGGCGGCCGATCTTATTCACCCCGAGGCCTCAGAGCTCGTGTCCCTGGAAGAGATCGAGCGCCGCTACATCCTGCATGTGCTCGACGTTCTGGCCGGCAATAAGGCCCTGGCGTCACAGGTTCTGGGTCTGGACCGCCGCACCCTGTACCGCAAGCTGGATCGCTACAGTCAAGGTACCTGAGCGGCCGTTCTTCGGGTCGCAGCATTTTTGCCACAGATGGACAAAAATGCTTAGCCGTCTTGGTGGGGGCTTGCCGCCGGGACACGGATCAAGAGCTCCAGTAGCTCGTCGATTTCTTCCTGGTGGCGGAGGTAGTAGGCAGCGCGAGAGCGGCGACTCGGACCGACATGGACCCCCATGAGGCGGACGCGATCACAGTAGGCAAATACGTCTTCGTCCGTCTGATCGTCGCCGACATAGATGGCGCAGTCACGCCGGCAAAAGCTCATGGCTGCGCTAAAGACGGTGCCTTTGTGGATGGTACCTACTGGAATCACATTATAGACGAGCTTCCCCGGCAGGATCCGCGCTCCCTTCAGGGTCGCAAGCACAGCCAGGGCATCCTTGCGCATGCGGCGCGGATCGGTGCAGTGGCGGTAGTGGACACTGAGCGAGAAGCCTTTATCTTCAATCCATACGCCGGGTCGACCCGCCAGGCTCTCTGTGAGCAGCGTCGCCCATTGCTTGACTTGTTGAAACAGCGATTCGGAGATATGCCACGGCTCCAGGCCATGATTGCCAAACACCTCCCGTACCGGGATGTCGCCCAGCCGCTGGCAGACATCTTGGCGTGCTCGCCCAGAGAGGACTACGCAGTCAAACCGCGTCGCTACCTTGTGCAGGAGAGCGCGGGTGCGCCTGCGAAGCTCCGCCCGCGCCGGTATATCGACGATCGGCGAAAGGGTTCCGTCGAAGTCAAAGCCAAGCAGGGGAAAATGGCCGGCAAAGTCCACAAGGGCACTCCGACCTTCATTAGCGAGCAGATGCTTCATCGTTACTCCTTGGCCGCGGTTATCAAGAAACGAGCGCGCCGCGCAGCTGCGCCTGCCGACGTACGTTGGCCGCGTCGACCAGCATGCGGCCAGCCCAGCGGTAGACGTTGAACTCAGCGACCAGCGAGCGCATTGCCCGCATCCGCGCCTGTTGCTCTGGCAGCGGCATGCGCAGGGCCCGGTGAAGGGCCGCGCTTGCCTCTTCCAGGTCGTACGGGTTGACGATCAAGGCCTCTGTAAGCTCACTAGCCGCCCCGGTGAAGTGGCTGAGCACAAGGACGCCGCGTTCATCATCGCGGGCGGCGACAAACTCCTTGGCGACCAGGTTCATGCCATCGTGCAGGCTACTGACGTAACAGAGCTCGGCCGCTCGCAGATAGCGAAAGACCGTAGTCGGCTCATGGTGAGCCCGCGCAAAGAGGATGGGCTGGTAGCCATCCCCGGTCCCAAAGCGCTGATTGATGCGTGCGACCAAATTGACCACGCTGTCGTTCAGCTCGCGATATCTCTCGATCACGGTGCGGCTCGGCGCCCCGAGCTGAATAAAGACGAATCGCCCCTGCAGCTCGGGGGCGACTTCTAGCAGGCGCTCGACGGCAAGCAGCCGCTCCTCGATGCCCTTGGTGTAATCGATGCGATCGACGCCGACGCCGATCAGCGCGTCTGGGCGAAGATGGTGCTCCTCGATGACCTGGCGGCGGCACTCCGCGGCAGGCGGCATCTTGTCCAACCAACGGACTGGCCACTCGACCGAGATAGGGTAGGCGTTCACCAGCGTCCGGCCGCGATTTTGAACCACTACATTGGCCGCCCGGTCGACTCGCGACTCCAGGAAGCGGTCGACGCTGTCCATGAAGTTGTTGCAATAAAGCCGGGTGTGAAATCCGATGATGCTGCTGCCGAGAAGCCCTTCCAGGAGCTGTTCGTGGAATGGACAGATGCCGAATCGCTCGGAGTTGGGCCACGGGATGTGCCAGAAGGTAAGAATCGTGGCACGCGGGAGGCGCTGGCGGATCATCCGCGGGGCCAGAGCGAAATGGTAATCTTGGACCAGGATGATCGGATCGTCGCTGTCCACTTCAGCGCAGACTGCGTCGGCAAACTTCTGGTTCACCCGTCGGTACATCTCAAAATCTTCGTTGCGAAAGATGGGACGGGCATGCGCAATATGACACAGGGGCCATAAACCCTCATTGGCGAAGTGGTAATAGTATCCCGCTTCTTCCTCCTTGCTCAGCCAAACGCGGCGTATGAAATAGGACTCCTGCCCAGGAGGGACATGAACCCGATCATGGATGTCGACCGTTAATTGATCGGCACTGCCGCTGCCGTGTGCGACCCAGGTTCCGGAACAGGCGCGCATGACTGGCTCCAGGGCAGTCACCAGACCGCTCGCCGGGTGCAGAACAGAGACTCCGCCGTCAGCCGTGCGTTCGTGGATGTACGGTTCGCGGTTGGCCAGAATCACAATCCTTTCTCCATGGAGGTAGCGGGTCAAGGTGTGCCGCAGCATGGCTGGGGTCCAGTTTCTCTGCTCGATGTCTTGGTGATGCTCAGTGGCGATGCGCTGGATGAGCGTGCGGACTTCGCGCAAAAGCGGCTGGAACTCACGCCGGGGCGTCCGTCCCGCCAGCGCCAGACGTAGCTCTTCACTCCACTCACTCCAAATCAGCCGAACGACGATGATCGTAAAGATCGCGGCCAGCAGCGTCAGCGACGCCAGCGGCGGCCAGCCGTCACGCTGGGCGCCGCGCCGGCCCAGCGTCCGTCGGGCTGTGTCGTGTCCAGCAGGCCTTGCCAGCGGCCCGCTGGCAGCACGAACGGCGCGTCGAACTCGCGGGCG
>CALFML010000803.1 GCA_937879845.1 uncultured Myxococcales bacterium | reverse complement strand
GGGGTACCTGGCGCGGATCCCGCTCGGGCGGCTCGGCAGGCCGGAGGAGCTCTCGACGGCCGTGCGCTTCATCATCGAGTGTGATTATTTCACCGGCGAGTGCCTGGAGATAAACGGCGGCTTCCTTTTTTAGCTCGGCAGTCCCTGTTCAGCGGGGATCGTCTTCCAAGAAGGGCAGCTCCAATAGACGCCACCTGAAAAGCAGACTCTGACTAGAAGGACGATGGGCAGAGTTCGATCGCGCCGAACCGCGCTGCGGTCTTGCGAGTCGGCGCGCGAGAGAATCACATGGCAACACCCGATTCCCCACCGACAATGGGACGCTGGGCCTGGAAGGCGGCCTTGATCCTTGCGTTCCTTCTCTCCCTGCCAGCGCTGCGGGGCGGCTTTTGCGCCGACGACACCTCCATCATCCTCCGGCTGGAGGGCCACCTGCCGGGCAGCCACCATCCGCTCGATCTGTACCGTTTCATCGACGGCTCGACCGCGGGAGTGCAGCATCTCATCGAGCGCGGCGGCTTTCCCTGGTACACCGACTCTCACCTCAAGCTCGCGTTCTTCCGGCCGCTCGCGGGAGCTCTGTGGTGGGCGGAGCACGCCGTCTTTGCGCGCCACGCGGTCTTTTATCACGCCCAGTCGATCCTCTGGTATCTCTTGCTGGTTTACCTCGCCTGGCTGCTGTTTCGGCGTACGTTGCCGGATGGACTCGCCGGTCTGGCCGCGATCCTGTTTGCGATGAGCGACACCCATGCGATGGCGGTCGCCTGGCTGTCCAATCGCCACGCCGTCATCGCTACGGCGATGATGCTCGGCGGTCTGCTGCTTCATCTGCGCGCGCGGGAAGACGGATTCCGCCCCGGGTGGATGTTGTCCGTACCCTGTTACGCTTTGGGATTGTGCGCCGGCGAGACGGCCCTCGGCATGCTCGCCTATTTATATTCCTACGAGCTGCTGGGGCGCAGCGATTTTCTAAAGAGTCGGATCAAGGCGCTCCTGCCCTCCACGCTCCTTGTCCTTGGCTACTTGATTATCTACAAGGTCCTCGACTACGGCGCTGCGGGCTCGGCGGGGTACCTGGATCCCTTGGCTGAGCCGGTCGCCTTCCTGCGCGCCGCGCCCGAGCGGGTCCTCTTGCTCCTCGGCAGCTTTCTTGGTGGAGCTCCAGCCGATGTGGCATCGGCGCGGCCGGAGCTCGGCCCGCTCGCTGCGGCGCTCGGCCTGGGACTTGTGCTGCTGGCGGTCCTGATCTTGCTGGCGGCCTGGCGGTCGCTCGATGCGGCGCAGCGCCGAACCTTCCGCTGGCTCATCGCCGGCGCCGCGCTGTCCCTCATCCCGAGCCTGGGCGGCTATCCGGGGACTCGGCTGCTCCTGCCGGCCAGCCTCGGAGGCGTGGCGCTGCTCGCCCTCCTGCTCCGTCACGCCTATGGCCGCACCCGCGCGGGCAGGCTGCCCACGAAGTTGCTGTTTGCCCTGCTCGTCGTTCTGTACGGGCTGCGCCCTCCGGTCATCTTCACGTTCTTGGTCGCGAAGATGAATCAGCTCGGTGGGCTCGGCGCCCGGCTGGCCCAGACGTCGGAGCTCCCTTCCGACAAAGCGACCGCCGTGGTGGTCCTGGCGGCGGCGGATCCGCTGGTGGGGATGTTCAGCTCTTCCGTGTTCCAGATGCAGACCGGGCGCGAAATGCGCGCGTGGTGGACGCTCTCCATGGCGGAGCGCGAGCACGAGGTCTCCCGGCTCGCCGCGGATACGCTGGAGCTCCAGGTGCGGGACGGCAGGATGCTCGAGAGCGCCAGCGAGAGGCTGTGTCGCCGACCGACGCAGCGCTTTCAGGTCGGAGATCGGGTGACGCTGCTTGGGGCGGAGGTCCGCATCCTCAGCGAGCAAGCGGGCCGCCCCACCCGCATCGCGGTGAAGTTTGACCGCTCGCTCGACGATCCGACGCTATGGTTCGTCGCCTGGCGCGATGGAGCGCTGCGCCGGCTGACCATTCCCGGACCCGGCGCCGTGCTGCATCTTCCGCACACGCCCGGGCCGACGGGAGATTGAGCCGCAGTCGTCTACCGGCCTTCATTCCCTGGCCGTCCGCAGAAGAACTCCGAGGAGAAGATGCCCGCGCTAAAGTCTGTCACCCTGGTCGATATTTTTTACGATGCGGTCTCTCGGAACCGCGATGCTTCTCTGTTTACTTATCTGCTCGATGGAGAAGATCAGGAGCTCACGCTCAGCCGGGGTGAGCTCGACGCCCAGGCGCGGGCCGTCGCCCGGGAGCTCTGTGCGCGGGGCCTGAGTGGGCAGCGCGTGCTGCTCCTATACGCGCCCGGTTTGGACTTCATCACCGCGTTCTTGGGCTGCCTCTACGCCGGCGCGATCGCCGTGCCCGCCTATCCACCCGACCCCAGCCGGCTCGCGCGGACGCTGCCTCGGCTGCAGGCGGTCGTGGGCGACTGCCAGCCCGCCCTGGTCTTGACGACGTCCCCGCTGCTGACCCTGGCCTCCGCGCTGTTTGCCCACGCCCCGGTCCTCTCCGCGATTCCGTGGGCGGCCAGCGACACTTGGTCCGGCGTCGATTGCGGGGACTTCCGCCCCCCTCGACCAAGCCCCGCGGACGTGGCGTTCATTCAATACACGTCGGGCTCCACATCCACTCCGAAGGGAGTCACGATCGGCCACGACAACCTCACTTCCCAGCTGCACCAGCTCAAGGAGTGGCTGCGCAGCGGTGAGCACAGCATCGCGGTGAGCTGGCTTCCCTTCTATCACGACATGGGGCTCATCGGCACCATCTTGCATCCCCTGTTCAACGCCGGGCGATCGATCTTGATGTCGCCGCTCGACTTCCTCAAACGCCCGGCGCGGTGGCTGCGGGCGATCTCCAAGTATCGCGCGGACGCCAGCCCGGCCCCCAACTTCGCGCTCGACCTCTGCGTACGCAAAGTGACGGCCGCTGAGCTCGTGGGCCTGGATTTCTCCTGCTTGAGAAAGGTGCTCGTCGGCTCCGAGCCGACGCACGAGGCGACGCTGCGTCACTTCTTCGAGATGCTCGCGCCATACGGGCTGCATCCGAATGCCATCAGCCAAGGCTATGGGATGGCCGAGGGGGTGCTAGTAAGTACGGGGGCAGTCCCCGATACCCCATTCCGGTGCGTCCACTTCGACGCTGCCGGGCTGCAGCAGGGTCTGGCGGTACCCGCTCCGGAAGGCAGCCGGTCGGTCCGCACGCTAGTGAGCTGCGGCGTGCCGCTGCCGGATCAGCGGATCGAGATCGTAGATCCGGCGACCCGGATGCGCTGTGCGCCGGGCTGCGTGGGTGAGATCTGGATCGCCGGACCCAACGTCGCCCGCGGCTACTGGAACCGCCCGGAGGACACCGCGGCGACCTTCGGCGCAACTCTGGCCGACACGGGGGAGGGCCCGTTTTTGCGCAGCGGGGATCTGGGTTTTACCCAAGACGGCGAGCTCTATGTCACCAGCCGCATCAAGGACGTGATCATCATCGCGGGCAAGAACCACCATCCGCAGGACATCGAGCACACCGTGGGCTCCTGCGACGCGCGGGTGCGCCGCGGGTGCGCCGCCGCGTTCTCGATCGAGCAGGACGAAGCAGAGCGCCTGGTGGTGATCGCCGAGGTCGAGACCCGCGCGCTGCCCACCGATGCGACGCGCGAGGCGGCGCGGGCGGAGATCGTCGAAGCGATCCGCCGGGCAGTACGCGAGGAGCACGACCTGGCCGTCTACGCCGTCGCACTCCTCGCGCCCGGGCAGCTCGCCAAGACCTCCAGCGGGAAGATCATGCGACAAGCCAGCCGCGCTGACTTTCTTGCCGAACGCCTTGAAGAGCTGGCCCGCTCCACGCTGCCCCGGCAGCCCCGCCCGGCAGCCCCGCCCGCGGCGTCGCCGGGCTCCCCTCTGCGTACGGAGTCCGAGATCGCGGCGTGGCTCAGCGCGCGGCTTGGGGAGCGATGCGGGCTGCCCGCGCAAGCGATCGCCGGCGAGCTCGCTTTCGTTCAGCTCGGGCTCGATTCCAAGGACGCGGTGAGCCTTGCCGGTGAGCTGGAAGCCGCGCTGCGCCGGCCGCTGCCCTCGACGCTCCTTTACGACTACCCAAACGTGTCCGCGCTCGCCCGATTCCTGGCCGGAACCGAGCCGGTGCTGCCGGCCGCGGCGTCGCCATCTGCGCAGGAGCCGATCGCGATCATCGCCATGGGCTGCCGGTTTCCCGGCGGGGTGCAAGATCCGGAGAGCTTCTGGCGGCTGTTAGAGCAGGAAGTGGACGCCATCCAAGAGGTGCCCAGGCAGCGCTGGGACGTCGATGCCTATTACGACCAGGACCCGCAGGCGCGGGGAAAGATGTCCTCCCGCTGGGGTGGATTCCTGCCAGATATCGACCGCTTCGATCCCGCATTCTTTGGCATCTCCCCTCGCGAGGCGGTCAGCATCGACCCCCAGCAGCGGCTCCTGCTGGAGACCAGCTGGGAGGCGCTGGAGCGTGCAGGGCTGACGCTGTCGCGGCTCTTGGGCAGCAACACCGGCGTCTATATGGGGATCTGCGGCAGCGAGTATCAGCGCCTGACCATGGCCCATGCGGAGGACATCGACGCCTACTCCCTGGTCGGCACGGCGCCCAGCACCAGCGTTGGGAGGATCTCCTATTGGCTCGGGCTGAGCGGGCCTAATGTCGCGCTGGACACCGCCTGTTCCTCTTCGCTGGTCGCCGTGCACCTGGCTTGTCAGGCGCTGCGCAGCGGGGAGTGCAGCCTGGCGCTGGCCGGCGGCGTCAACGTGCTGCTCAGCCCAGAGCCGACCGTCTACTTCAGCCGGCTGGGCGCGATGTCGCCGACCGGCAGATGCCATAGCTTCTCCGACGACGCGGACGGCTATGTCCGCAGCGAGGGCTGCGGCGTGGTGGTGCTCAAGCGGCTCGGCGATGCGCTGCGTGATGGCGACCGAATCGAAGCCGTAATCCGCGGCAGCGCGATCAACCAGGACGGCCGGAGCAACGGGCTGACCGCTCCCAATGGGCCGGCACAAAAGGACGTAATCCAGCGGGCGCTCACGCAGGCGGGAGTCTTGCCGGAGGAGCTGAACTACGTCGAGGCGCATGGAACCGGAACGCCGCTGGGCGATCCGATTGAGCTCCGCGCGCTGGCGGATGTGCTGGGGCACGCCAGAGACCAGAACCCGCCGCTCGTCGTCGGATCGGTCAAGACCAACCTGGGACACACCGAAGGGGCGGCGGGGGTGGCCGGACTGCTCAAGACCGTGCTGAGCTTGCAGCATGGGAAGATACCCCGGTCGCTTCACTTTCGTGCCCCCAACCCGCAGATAAAATGGTCCGAGCAGAAGGTGGAGGTTGCCAAGGAGGCTCGCCCCTGGCCCACCCAAGAAGGAAAGCGGCGCCTGGCCGGCGTGAGCTCTTTCGGGTTCAGCGGCACCAATGCGCACGTGGTGCTGGAAGCGGCGCCGCTCACGGAGCCGGGTCAGACGGCGCCGCGCCGAGCGGCGGAGCTTGTGGTGCTGTCCGGCCGGAGCGAAGCGGCCGTGAGCGACCAGGCCCAGCGCCTGCGGGAGCATCTGCAGCGTCATCCGGAGCTCGCGCTGGCAGACATCGCGTACAGCCTGAGCACCACGCGCAGTGAGATGGAACATCGGCTCGCGGTGGTGGCGAGCTCGGTGCCGGAGCTGGAGGTGCGGCTGGAAGTGGCGGCCAAAGGAGGCACGCCCGCTGGCGCCGTTCGCGGCAAGACCGTTGCGGGAGCGCTACCTAAGGTGGTCTTTGTGTTTCCCGGGCAAGGCTCGCAGTGGCTGGGCATGGGCCAGGCGCTGCTGCAGCAAGAGCCGGTGTTCCGCACGGCGCTTTCCGCGTGCGACCGGGCGATCCAGAGCGAAGCCGGCTTCTCCGTGCTCGCGGAGCTCTCTGCGGATGCGGCGTCCTCCCAGCTCTGGCGGATCGAGGTCGTGCAGCCGCTGCTGTTCGCCATCGGCGTGGCGCTGGCCGCGCTGTGGCGCTCCTGGGGGATAGAGCCCGATGCGGTCTTGGGACACAGCCAGGGGGAGATCGCGGCAGCGCATGTGGCCGGCGCGCTCTCCCTGGAGGATGCGGTCGCAGTGGTGTGCCGGAGGAGCCGCCTCGTGTGCCGGATCAGCGGCCAAGGCGAGATGGCGATGGTCGAGCTGTCGGCGGACGCGGCGCGCAGCGCCCTTTCGG
>CALFML010000802.1 GCA_937879845.1 uncultured Myxococcales bacterium | reverse complement strand
GCACTGAAACTCCGGAGGACACTTAGATGACGCGAGACACTACACCGCCGCCGGAAGATAAGAGCGTCTATTCAGCGCAGGCCATCGCCACGATCGAAAGCTTCGGGGCGCAAAAAATTCTTTCTGACGCCGACCTGTATCCCGACCGCAACATCTTCGAATGGTACGAGCGGCACCTGCCGGATCGACTTTCTGATGCCCACCTGATCGACTGGGGCGCCGGGGTCGGCCGCTTCGCACCGCTATATCTGAAGCGCCAGCCCGCACGGCTCACCCTGGTCGAGCCCAGCCCGTCGGGATACGCGCGCCTGAGTTCCAGCTTCGGCGCCATGCCCAACGTCGAAGTCCGCCACGCTGGCCTCGGCGCCTATGTAGAGCGGACCGCCCCAGCGTCCGAAGTGCAGCACTTCTGCACGTTCGTCATCAATTGCCTGGAGCATCCCCGCGATGCGTTTCGCCTGCTGGCGGAGTCGATTCATGCCGGCGAGCGCTTGACCGCTTTTACTAATGTCTTCGTCCCGCCTTCGCTGGCCAATCGTCTCCGCTGGGATCACGTCCTCGCGGAGCTAGAGTTCGATCTGACCTCCCTCGACCCAGCCGAGGCGCAATCACCGCGCTCAACGACCTTCACCAACCGGATCAGCGGCTCGGGCGATGTCCTTGTCGATTCGGTCCACTCCATTTTTGAATACCAGGCTCTTATAGGCGTGTCGTCGGCTTGGACACTGAAGCGGGCCAGCCTGATGCCGCCCTGCGGTTTCAAGCACGTCATCCGCCCAGACGATGACTTCGGCAACATGGTATTCGCCGTCATGAACATCGAGGTCGAGCGAGGTCGAAGCCCATGACCATCTATCGCAAGATCTTCCTCGCCATCTTCATCACGTCCACCACCCTGCTGGCCATCAGCGCCTACTGCTTCTATCTCTTCGCGCTGCACACCGTCACGACCCGCTATATCGAGAAGTACCAGTCCGTGGCCTCGACCATGGCCGAGTCCATCTCCAACCTCGAGCGCACCACCGAAGGGATGATGCGCGCGGCTCTGCTGGCGCTGAAATATCGCACCGATTCGCAGCCGCTGCCGACGGACGCAGAGCTGACCACAGTCGCCCAAGATCTGGCCGTTTCCAGCATCGAGTTCGTGCGACCCGATGGACAGTTCATCCGCTCCACCAGCTACGATCTGGCCACCCTCCCCAACCTGTTTGCGCTCCGCGACGACTATCGCGGCCTGTTCACCGGCCAGAGACAATACGATCGAACGCCCTTGATGCCGAGCCTTGTCGATAATCGAGTCTGGAAATATTCGCTGCTCCCCTCCGGAGATCGCCAACACGTCCTCAACGTGGGCATGGAGGTCCACTTCGTAGACGATCTATTTCGCTCTCTGTTCGATGGAGACAAGCAGCTGCTGGACATCGGCCTGTTCACCCCGACCGGGCGCAGCATCGGCAACTATCACCGTGGCAACTCCAAGTCCTCACGCGAGCCGCTCAACGTCGGCGGCGCCTTCACCAGCCACGCGGTGTCCTACCCCGATCGGGTCGAGGTTTTTGAGCGCATCCCGGCCCCTGTAAACAGCTGCTGCGAGTGCGTGGTGAAAGGCCTGGTCGCAGCGCCCACGGCCAGCTTCTTCTACATCCTGCGGATCGAGGTCTCCCTAGAGGAACTGCACCGCAACACGCGGACGCTTCGCCTGGTGCTCGGGCTGTTGCTGCTGCCTGTGCTGCTGCTGAGTTATCTGCTGTCGGGCGTCATCGCCCGGCGCCTCTCATCTCGGATCGCGCAGATCAACGCCAAGACCGACGAGCTGGTCGGCCTCAAGGATCTCAGCCTGCGCATCAACATGCCTGGGGCCGATGAGATATCCAAGATTGGCCAGAACTTCGACCGGCTCCTCGCGAGCCTGGAAGGTGCCCAGAAAGATCTGGTCGCCGCTGAGAAAGCGCGCACGCTGGGCGCGCTCGCCAGCCAGGTTGCGCACGACATCCGTTCACCGCTAGCGGCGCTCGACATCGCCATGGTGTCCATCGCGGCCGACATCCCCGAGGATACGCGCCTCATGCTGCGCAGCGCCGTGGGTCGCATCCGCGATATCGCCAACGATTTGATTCAGGAGAACCGCCGCGCCTTCAACAGCCAGGTCCAGCTGGCAGCCGCCCCGGAAGCGCCAGCGGTGCAGCTGCTATCGATCTTGGTAGAAGAAGTCGTCTCCGAAAAGCGCCTTCAGCTCTCCTCACGGATGGGTGTCGAAGTCGATGCGCCGCTCGGCAAAGACACCTACGGCTGCTTCGCCGAGGTGCTGGGCTCGGAGTTCAAGCGCGCGATCTCCAACCTGATCGACAACGCCGTGGACGCACTCCCCGGTGCTGGCAAGGTCACGCTGCGCCTTGCGTGCGAAGGCAGCCAGATTGCCCTCACCGTTTCCGACAACGGCAAGGGCATTCCCGAAGAGGTCATAGCGCGGCTCGGTGAGCGCGGGTTCACCTATGGCAAGGAGGGGGGCAGCGGTCTGGGGCTTCATCAGGCCCGCTCCACCGTGGAGCGCTGGGGCGGCAGCCTGTCGATCCGCTCGGCTGTCGGGGCAGGAACGACCGTGGAAGTCAGGCTCCCGACAGCGCCGCCGCCGTCGTGGTTCGCCCGCCAGATCGACCTTCGCGCCGGCCAGGTCGTACTCATTCTGGACGACGACCGCGCCATCCATGCGACCTGGGATCAGCTGCTCACCCCGCATGTCAGCACGAGCTGCGAGGTGCTGCACTTCACCGAAGCCCACGCCTTATGCAGCTGGCTCTCGCAAAACCGCAGCCGGTCGTTCCTGGGCCTCATCGACTACGAGCTGCTGCGACAGGAGCTCTCCGGCTTGGATGTCATCGAGCAGGAGCACATCGCCGACCGAGCCATCCTTGTGACCAGCCGCTTCGCCGATCCAGCGATCCTCCAGCGCGCCGCCAAGCTAAGCCTGCGGATCATCCCCAAGGGGCTTGTCGGCCAAGTGCCGATCGTCGTTCAGAACACTGCGGCGGAGAAGGCGGCGCAGGCATCATCGCCCTCGATGCGAAGGACGGGCACCTGCTT
>CALFML010000801.1 GCA_937879845.1 uncultured Myxococcales bacterium | reverse complement strand
GACTGAGCGCGAACGACAGGCAAAGGCAGCCGAGATTTGCCAGGCGATCGATAAGCTCGCCGGAGAGTTGAGGCGCCTGCTAGACCCCGATCCGTGCGCATCACTGGGCCCTACCGGCACAGAGCGGGCTATCGCTACAGAGTCACCGAGGCAGCGGGGGCTCCGCGCTGGGCTCCAAGCGGGCGCACGGAAGGAGAGGCCCGCGAGCTCGCAGAAGGCTACGCGGAAGGCCTCAAAGCGCGCGGCTCGCTGACTGTTGCGGGTGTTGCTGCCCGCTACCTAGCCCACCTGCAATCCCAGGGCAACAAGCCCGGATCCATCCAGAGCGCCGCGCATCAACTCGCCCGCCTCGACCTTGCCAATCTGCAGTTCGCCAGCGTCACCCCCCTGCGAGCAAAAGCCGCCTACCACCAAGCCGCCGGCCGGTATGCCGTCGCGACCCAGCACCTAACCCTGCGCCGCTATCGAGCTCTGTGGACGTGGGCAATCGAGGAGGGGCTGACCAGGGCGAACCCATGGTCGACCGTGCGCGTGCTGGGCCGGGCCAAGCGAGGCAAGCCGCAGCTCACACGCAGCGAATTGGCCCGCTTCATCCATACGTGCCAGGAGCTAGCGGGACAGGGGGACGAGGGAGCGCTCGCTGCCCTGATCGCAGTGTGCATGGGTTTGCGCGCCAGCGAGATTCTGTCCCGCACAGTCCGGGACATCGACGTTGAGCCAGACCCCGAAACGGGGGAGGCAGTTCCCGTCCTGCGCGTCAGCGACAACCTCGAGAGGGCATTCCGGCTCAAGACCGACAGCTCGGGACGGTCGCCCCAGATCCCGCCCATTGTGGAGCCGCTGCTGGCGAAGGTGGCAGCCGGCAAGGCACCGGGCGACCCGCTCTTCCCGGGCACGCTGGGGGGACGGCGAACCCGCCAGTGGCTTTGGGATCGGGTCAAGGACTTGTGCGTGCGCGCCGGAGTTCCTACGGTCTGCCCTCATGCTCTGCGCGGCTCCCTGGCGACCAGCGCCGCCGCCACCGGGGTCCGGATCGATCTCATCTCCGCGGTGCTGGGGCACAGTAACTCCAGCATCACGCGACAGCACTATATCGTGCCGGGAACTGTGGAGCGGGCGCAGCTCCAGCGCGGGATGCAGACGCTGACCCGCCCGCCCTCGTCGCTCCCCACCTAATGCAGCATTCGCCGGCTCGGCTCTGGGCCGGTAGCCCCTCCTTTGTCCGCACCCGGGATGTCCCAGCATCATCGACCCGCGCGAGCTGGCGTAGTGTCAGCTCGTCGGGTCCGGCTCTACCAGCAGCTCCGCTGGGGCGCACTGCAGGTGGGGACTTGGGGGCAGCACATCAGAACACTACTCCTACCGTAGTGCGACCTGTGCTCTACGTGCATGCAAAGCACTACTCGCTCCGACCTGCCGCAGTGCGAGCCGGGCTCGTCGCGCTCCGTTCCAAATTGTCCCCGATGGGGACACCGTCGGTAAGTTGCTCTATGCGGGACAAATTGGAACGAATTCTCGACGAGCGGCCATTACACCGTGCAATGGAACGTATCGGAAGAGTACCGAAAACTCGGCATCGATACGAACCCGGGGAAGAGCGAGGAGCAGCTGCAGCGCATCTATGATTATGAGCGCGATGCCAGCCGGTTCAGCCTGCAGCTTCTCCATGACGCCGGGGTCCACGACCTCGACCGGTGGGTGAGCGACTGGTGGTATGCCGACTGGGAGTACCTTGCCCACTACTATCGCACCGGTGAGAAGCTCGATACCCGCGCCCTGCTGCGGCCGGGCCACGGCGAGACCCTCACCGCGCTGCCGATTCCTCCGTTTACGCCGCAGCGCTGGGTCTCGCGCTGGAGTTTCTGAATTTACGCGCGGCGCCGGGCATGATACCTCCTGGTACATGTCCGCACCTCCTTACAAGACCGCTGCACCGGCGAATCCGCCGCAGGGTCTCCAGACGATAAATCCTCCGGACTGGGCGCCGCCGTGCGGCTATCAGAACGGGATGCTCGCCGCGCCGGGACGACGGCTGCTGGCGGTCGCCGGGCAGATCGGCTGGGACGCCGATAAGAAGCTCGTGCCGCCGCTGCCGGAGCAAGATGCGCTGGTCGCCCAGTTCGCGCAGGCGCTGCGCAACGTGCTGACGGTGGTCCGCTGCGCCGGCGGCGATGTCGGCGACATCATGTCGCTGCGCATTTATGTCACCGACAAGCGCCGCTACCTCGCCCAGACCAAGGCGATAGGCGGCGCGTACCGGGCGGTGCTCGGCCGCCACTACCCGGCCATGGCGCTCGTGCAGATCGCGGATCTGCTGGAAGACGGGGCGCTGGTCGAGATCGAGGCGCTGGCCGCGATTGCCTAGCCCGCGCCCGCGCCGCCGGGTTTCCGTTCGCGCTGCCCTACGTAATTTTCGCAAAGGACGTTGACTGCCATGATCGCGCCGAAAAGTTTCCGCTACCAGCTCGACGAGGGCGTCGCCACCATCACCTTGGATCGGCCGGAGACCTTAAACTCCCTGACCTTTGCGGTTTATCGCGAGCTCACCGATGTCATGCGCGCCCTGCGCGATGAGCCGGACGTGCGCTCCGTGGTCCTCACCGGAGAGGGCCGCGGTTTCTGCAGCGGCGGCAGCGTCACCGATATCATCGGACCGCTCCTGGCGCTCAAGGGGCCGGAGCTCCTGCAGTTCACCCGCATGACGGGAGAGCTCATCGGCAACATCCGCGCCCTGCCCAAGCCCGTGGTCGCGGCGATAAACGGCATCGCGGCCGGTGCCGGCGCGGTGATCGCGCTGGCTTGCGATCTGCGCGTCGCGGCAGAAAACGCCAAGCTCGCCTTCCTGTTTGTGCGCGTCGGCCTGGCCGGCGCTGACATGGGCGCGGCGTGGCTGTTGCCGCAAGTGGTGGGACTGGGCCGGGCGACCGAGATCTTGATGTTAGGGGAGCCCGTACTGGCACCGGCGGCGCTGCAGATGGGTCTGGTCAATCGCGTGGTCGCGGATGCCGCGGCGGCGCGGACCGAGGCGCAGGCGCTGGCCCGGCGGCTCGCCCGCGGACCGAGCTTTGCGCTGGGCATGACCAAGACCATGCTCAGCCAGGAGATGAACCTGAGCTTGGAGCAGGCGCTGGAAGCCGAGGCCCAGGCGCAGCAGATCTGCATGCACACCGAGGACTTTCACGAAGCCCACCGCGCGTTCGTCGAAAAGCGCGAGCCGCAATGGAAAGGGCGGTGAGCAATGGAGTCCGCGCTGCTTAAGCGACTGGACGCGATCCTTCCGGCCGCGCCGGCAAGAGATGCGGACGCTGCGGGAACGCATGAGCTGCCGCGCCGCGCCATGCTGCTGCGCGCGGTGGCCGCGCTGCCCGAGCTGCCCGGCGAGCAACCGCAAGGACCAAGCGATCCGCCGGAGCACCGCGCGGCAGCAGCGCCACATGACCCTTCATCGGTACACTCTGCCGCCGCCCGGGCGCTGCGAGCGCTGGCGCAAGCGGGCCTCCTCTCTGAGTGTGTAGCCGATGCTGCCGCTGCATCGGGTGAGTCCGGCCGGCCGGCGCCGCTTTCCCTGCGGGCGATGTGTCTGGTTCGCGCCGCGCTGTCATATCGCTCGCCGCTTTATGATCTGATGTTCGTGATGCAGGGACTTGGCAGCTATGCGGTGGCTCTGTGCGGCAGCGCAGAGCAGCGCCGCAGCTATCTGCCGGCCGTGCTGCAGGGCGATGCGGTGGCGGCGCTGGCCCTGACCGAGCCCGAAGCCGGCAGCGACCTCGCCGGCATCCGCACCCGCGCCCGTCCCGACGGGGCCGGCGGCTACGTCATCGATGGGGAAAAGACGTTCATCTCCAATGCGGGGCTGGCGACCCATTACGTCCTTTACGCCCGCACCGATGATCACCCCAAAAAAGGTCTGACGGCCTTTCTGCTGCCTGCCGCAACTCCCGGGGTGCGCACGGAGCCCCTTGCGCTGCTCTGCGATGATCATCCGATCGGCCGCGTGATCCTGGAAGGCGTGCGCCTGCCGGAGTCGGCGCGCATCGGCCAGCCCGGTCAGGGCATGACGCTCGCTCTTGGTACGCTGGAGGTGTTTCGACCCTCGGTCGGCGCGGCGGCGGTGGGAATGGCGCGGCGGGCGCTCGATGAGACGCTTGTGCGGGTGCAGGCGCGGGTGCAGTTTGGTCAGCCGTTGGCCGCGTTTCAGGCCACGCAGCTCGCCGTGGCGGAGATGGCCACGGAGTGCGAGGCGGCGGCGCTCCTTGTCGCCCACGCGGCGGCGCTGCATGACACGGGCGGCCCGGCCATGCCGGCAAGCGCCATGGCCAAGCTATTCGCCACCGAAGCGGCGCAGCGCATTATCGATCGGGCGCTGCAGCTGCATGGCGGCAGCGGACTCATACGCGGCTCGGTCATCGAGCGCCTGTATCGCGATGTCCGCGCCTTGCGAATCTATGAGGGGACGAGCGAAATCCAAAAGCTCGTCATCGCGCGCTCTCTTTTAACGGCCAAGGGGTAGCCGCGCTGCTTTTTACACAACCTCGGCGCCGCCGCTCATCCGACTGCGGCGGCGCTGCGGATCTGTACGGGCGGCGGCAGTCGATCGAGCGAAAACGTCTGGGCGGCGATGACCCGGATGAGCGCCGCCGCGGTGGCCAGCGAGGTCAGACACGGCACGCCGCTCTCCACCGCCGCCCGACGAATGGCCAGCCCGTCGCGGCGGGTGCGGCTC
Source organism: uncultured Myxococcales bacterium (assembly GCA_937879845.1). Classification (GTDB taxonomy): domain Bacteria; phylum Myxococcota_A; class Polyangia; order Palsa-1104; family JAEUJZ01; genus CALFML01. Next base: position 2,020 of record CALFML010000801.1, on the reverse strand, counting down.
TTGCGCGAAGGCGTGTTGATCACCAGATGCACGCCGTGGCTTTCGATCAGATCGAGGATGTCGCGCACGCTGTCCTGCAGCTTGCCGACCGCCGTAACCGGCAGCCCGTGCTGGCGTAGAAATCGCTCCGTGCCCGCGGTCGCATAAAGGCGGAACCCGAGCCCGAGCAGCTTACGCGACAGCCCCAGCGCTTGCGGCTTGTCGGCATCGGCCACCGTGATGAGCGCCGCCCCAAGCAGCGGCACCTGCACGCCGGCCGCGGTGAGTCCCTTGTACAGCGCCTTCTCCAGCGTGGCATCGGTGCCCATCACTTCACCGGTGGACTTCATCTCCGGCCCCAGCACCGAATCGACATCGCGCAGCTTGCCCAGACAAAACACCGGCACCTTGACGGCGATGGGCACCGCGGCGTGCGGGCGCAGGCCCGCGGCGAGTCCGAGCTCCGCGAGCGTTTCGCCCAGCGCCAGCCGCGTCGCCAGGGCGGCCAGCGGCAGCCCGGTCACCTTGCTCAGAAACGGCACGGTGCGCGAGGCGCGCGGGTTTACCTCGAGCACATAGGCGCGTCCTTCATAGAGTACGAACTGCAGGTTCAGGAGCCCGCGCACGCGCAGCGCGCGGCCCAGGCGCATCGTATGATCGACAATCTCCGACACGAGCGCGGGGCTCAACCACTGCGGCGGAAACACTCCTATGGAGTCCCCGGAGTGGACGCCGGCTTGCTCGATGTGTTCGATGATGCCGGGGATGTGCACGGAGCTGCCATCGCAGAGCGCGTCGACCTCGACCTCGGTGCCCATGAAGTAGCGGTCAAGGAGCACGGGCTGTCCGGCGCAGGCGCGCAGGGCGCCGCCAAGACAGGCCCGCAGCTCTTCCTCTTCATATACGATGCGCATGGCGCGGCCGCCCAGGACATAGGAAGGCCGCAAGAGCAGCGGAAACCCGAGGCGCTGCGCCGCCTGCAGCCCTTCGGTGAGCGAGCTCACCGCGACCCCGGGCGGACGCGGCACGCCAAGCTCCTCCAGCAGCGCTTCGAATAGGAATCGATCTTCGGCGCGCTCGATGTCCGAAAGCGCCGTGCCGAGGATCGGCAGACCCGCCTGGCGCAGCTTGTAGCCGAGGTTCAGCGCCGTCTGCCCGCCGAACTGCAGGAGCACCCCGTGCGGCGCCTCTTGCGCCAACACCGCCAATACGGACTCGCTGTCAAGCGGCTCGAAGTACAAGCGGTCGGCGCGCTGGGCGTCGGTCGAAACGGTCTCCGGGTTGTTGTTGACGATCACCGCCTCGTACCCGAGCGCCCGCAGGGTGTCCACCGCGTGCACGCACGAGCAGTCGAACTCGATCCCCTGGCCGATGCGGATCGGTCCGGCGCCGAGCACGATGACCCGCCGCCGGGAGCTTTTTTTGCGCTGCGCCTCGTTGTGACTTTCGCTGTGACTTTCGCTGTGACTTTGGGACGGCGGCAGGCGGCGTTCGTACGTGCTGTAGAAGTAGGGCGTATCGCTGGGGAACTCGGCGGCGCAGGTATCGACGCGCTTGTAGATGGGAATGAGTCCGTGCGCAAGGCGCTGCGCCCGCACGGCGGACTCCGGGCGTCCGCTATGGCGGGCGATCACGATGTCGGCAAAGCCCTGCTGCTTGGCCTGTAATAAGAGATCTGCAGGGAGGGCATCGCCGTTCGGCGCCAAGGCTTGCAGCTGGCGCTCGGTCTTGATGATTCGCATCAGCTTGCGCAGAAAAAATCGATCGATGGTCGTGAGCGCGTGCAGCGCTTCGAGGTCCGCCCCGCGGCGCAGCGCTTCGGCGACCTGGAACAGCCGCTCATCCGTCGGTTCCTGCAGCTTCTGCCACAGCTCCGGCTCGCTGAGCGCGGCGACCCCGGAATGCGCCAGGTGATCGACGCCGAACAGCTCCAGGGAGCGCACCGCTTTGAGCAGCGCCTCCTCGAACGACCGCCCGAGCGCCATGACCTCCCCGGTCGATTTCATCTGCGTGCCGAGCCGGCGATCCGCGTGCTCGAACT
>CALFML010000800.1 GCA_937879845.1 uncultured Myxococcales bacterium | reverse complement strand
CAGCGGTGTGTTCATTGCCCCGCCGATCCGGGCGAACTGCTTGTGGCACATGCGGCGGGCCGTGGCGCCGGTGGCGATGATGAGGGTCTGGGCGAGCACGGTCTGGCTGTCGGTGGTCAGGCGAAACGGCCGCTGCGACAGGTCGACGGTCTCGACGGTCTCGGTGACCACCCGCGTGCCGTGGTGGATCGCTTGCTCGCGCATGCGGTCCATGAGCTCGGGGCCGCTTATGCCTTGGGGGAAGCCGGGGAAGTTTTCGACTTCGGTGGTCGTGGTGAGCTGGCCGCCAGCGGCGACCCCGCCGGCCATGAAGCCTTCGAAGAGCAGAGGTGAGAGGTTGGCCCGCGCCGCATAGATGGCGGCGGTGTGTCCGGCCGGGCCCGACCCGATGATGACGACTTGTTCGACGTTGTTCTCGGCAGTCATGAGTGTTGTCATGCTAGCCGGGATTCAAAAGGCTGTCACGGGCGGCGCAAGCCCCCAAGCGGACCGGCGCGGCGCCGCCGGAATAGGGCTCGCTGGGGACGGTGCCGGCTGCAGGCGGGGAGCAACAAATGCGGCGGCGATAAGCCAGCGTCCCCTTAAACTGATGCGATGGGTGACAGCCGGGGCGGGGAGCCGCAGGGGTGCTGCGCAAAGGGAGCGCCGCTGCGCCGGGTCGCGCTGCTCACCGCGTTGTGGGGGCTCGCGCTTTTGCCCAGCCGCGATGCGGCGGCGCAGCCGCGCTCTGTGCCGCCGTCCGGCAAACCGGCGCCCTGGACGCAAGTAAACCGCCTCATCACCGGGCAGCGCTTGACCGAGGCGGTCCGGCTCCTCCAAGCGACTCACAAAGCCGCCCTGGCCGCCGAGCGCGCCGACGATGCAGCCCATGCCGCGATCCGGCTTGCGCAGGTGCGGATGACGCTGAGCCACTACGAGCTGGCCGTCACCGTGCTGCATGAGCAGCTGGCCTGGCAGCGGCAGTGGCAGTCGAGCCATGGGGCCGCCGGGACCGAGCCCGGCGCCGGAGCAGCACCGTCGGAGGCGCTGCTGGCGCTGTTTTATTCGCAGGCGCTTTTGCAGTACGCGCAGATGTATTCGTTTCAAGTGAGCCGGCGCGAGCGCAGCGCCGCTCCCCTGCCCGCCGAGCTGTCCTTCCAAAACACCCTGCGAGCCTGGACCCGGCAGCAGCTGCTCGCGGAGGCCCAGCTGGCGATGGCCGCGGCGTGGGAGCAGCGGGCGGCGCTCGGCGCGCTGGCAGCCGCGTCATTCCCCGAGTACATCGAACCGGGGACGCTGCCACGGGAAGAGCGGCCCACCCTGCGCGACCTTCTCACCTACCTCTATGTCGATCTCCAGCTGCGGCTGCTGCACGATCGGCCAGAGGCCCAGCGCTTTACAGAAGCGCTGCAGGTGTCGGAGCTGCTCGACAACGAAGGCGCGGGGATCGTACAGGGGCCACAGCCGCAGATGGGCTATCTGCAGCCATTGGAGACCGTGGCGGTGGTCCAGAGCGACCTTATGCGCTGGCATCGGACCGCGGGCCGCGTCGGACCTTGGGTCGCAGCGCGGCTGGAGCTGATGGCGCGCCTGCATGCGGAGCTTGGCGATGCGAATCAGCGCGCGCAGGTGCGGCTGCGTCTCTTGGAGCTATTGTCCGAGGCCGGCGACCTGCCGATCGCCGCGCGGGTGCACGCGACGCTGGCCCAGCTGCTGCGGCTGGAAGCCCAGCGGGGGCCGGATGCCGAGGCGGCGGAGCTGCTCGGACGCGCACTGGCGATCGCGATGCAGGGGGCGCGCCGCTTCCCCGGCGCCGCGGCCGGACAGCTCTGTCGCCGAATCGCGCAGTCGCTCACCGCGCCGGAGTTCCACCTGGAGAGCCAAGCCGCGGCGGCACCGGGACAGCCGGCGCTGCAGGCGGCGTACAGAAATCTGACGCTCCTTCACTTCCGCGCTTACTCTTACGATCCGCTCTCGCGGCTGCTCGCCGGCGGGAACGGCAGCCTGGCGCCGAGCGGGGCGGAGCTCCAGTCGTTGTTACGCACCGGCAAGCCGGTTGCCGTCTGGTCGGCGCCCCTGCAAGCGACCGCAGAGCTCGGGCTGCGCCGGGCGAAGGTGGTCCCGCCCCTGCGGGAGCCGGGGACTTATCTGATCGTCGCTTCACCGCGAGCCGATTTCACGCCGACCAACAACCACGTGGAGGCGGTACGCCTCACGCTCTCCGACTTGGTGCTGTGGGCGACGACGGGGCCGCGCGCGGTGCGCGTCACCGCGGTCTCCGGCAGCACCGGAGAGCCGCTCCCGGACGTCGAGCTATCGAGCTATGCGGCGGCCGATGCGGCGAATCAGGCGCTCCCGCCGCCGTCCGCATCCGGTCGCGGAGCCCTCACGCCGCTGCAACGGCGGCGCACCGGTGCCGACGGCAGCGCCGAGCTCTCGCCCGCCGACGCCGCGTCTGGCATGACAGTGGTCGGCCAGCTGGGTCGGGAATCAGCACTGGTTGAGATCGCCGCGAGCCAAGAGCCGGAGGAGCCCGAAGCCGCACCGCCGGCCCGCATCGCAACCGATCGCAGCGTTTACCAGCCGCAGCAGAAACTCCGCTGGCGCGTCGCCGCCGCCAAATCTGCCAGCGAGCGCAGCCTGTCGCCACCGGACAATGCGGACGGCGCGCCGCCGCTTACGATGGCGCTCCTCGATGCCGAGCTTCAAGAGGTCGCTCGCGCCGCGGTGACGACCAACCCGTTCGGCACGGCCGCCGGTGAGTTCTTGCTGCCGCGGGGGCGGCCGCTCGGAACATGGCGGCTTGTCCTTGGGCGGGGGGCCGCGCGCAGCGGCGAGTCGCTGGTGCGGGTCGAAGAACCGCCGCCGGCCGGCATCGTTTTGACGCTGGCCGGGCCGGAAGCACCGCGCCTGGGCCAGGCTGTGACGCTGTGCGGCGCGGCGCGCTATGGCGCTGGAGGTCCCGTGCAGCACGGATTCCTCCGCTATAAAGTGACGCGACAGACGCGGAGTCTGGCCGGCGCGGAGGCCGCCGCTTCCAGCCCAGCGTCCACGGCGATCGTCATCGCGAGCGGGACGAAAGCGGTGCCGGCCGATGGCCGCTTCACCATCGACTTCACTGCCGCTGAACCGATGCCGGATCGCAGCGACCGCGGCAACAGCGAAAGCGGTATAAGTCGCGGCAGCCCGGCGGCGTATCGCTTTCGCGCGGCGGTGGAGCTGTGGGCCGACGATGGCCGCTCCGGCGCGGGGCAGCGCAGCTTTGAGCTTGGCACAGTCCTCATGCAGGCGGAGATTCGCTCCGAGCGCGAGTTCCTGCGCAGCGATGAACCGGTCAAGCTGGAGCTCATTCGGCACGACCTGGAGGGACGGCCGGAGGCGGGGGCGGCAAGCTGGCAGCTCTTGCGTCTGCCGCCTCAAACGGACCCGGCGGTTACCGATCAGCCGTTGCCGCTGCTGGCGGGCGGAGCCGGGTCAGCGGCCCTGGCGCAGCTCCGCGAGCGTCCCGATGGCGCCCTGCACGCCCGCGGGGAGCTTATGCACGCCGCCGACGGCCGCGTCGAGCTCGGGCTGCCCGGCCTGCCGGCGGGTGCTTATCGCCTGCGCTATAAGGGCCGCGATCGGCTCGGCCGCGCCTATGAGACCGCGCGCGAGCTCATCGTGGTTCCACGCTCGGGCCGGCAGGACGCGGCGCTTGGGCTGCACGCCTGGCTGCTGCGCGAGCGCGCCAGCGTGCGGGTCGGCGAGATCGCGCGTTTTGCCGTCGGTTCGGCGATAGATGACCAAGCCCTGTGGCTCGAACTGCGCCGCGCCGACCAGACCGTGCAGACGCGGGTGCTGCATGCGGGACGTGACCCCATGCTCGTGGAGCTGCCGCTGCAGCCGACCGATCGCGGCCCCCTTGTCGCGACGTTGACGGCGGTTCGCGACCACCAGCTCCTGCGCCTGGAACAGCGAGTGATGGTGGAGGAAGCGGAGCCAGTCGCGCCGCCGGCGCTGCAGCTGGCGTTCGCCCCCTTCCGCGACCCGGCGCGCCCCGGATCCCGCCAGAGCGTCCGGCTCACCGTAAAGACCGCGAGCGGCGCCATCCCCGGGCCCGGCACCGTCGAGCTATTCGCGTATGCGTGCGACTGCCGGCGCGAGCGGTGCGCCGAGCGCATGGATCGGACCGCCCTTTACGCTTCAGAGCCGGACCGAGCCGAGGCCGCGCCGGCAGCCGGTTTTGTTCATAGCTTGGGGAGCCAAGCCGCGGACTGGCAGTCGGAGGATCCGCCGCGCCCGGATGCCGATCGTGCCGCGGCCCAGCCAGACCGCCTGCGGCTGCGCCTGAACTTCGCGCTGCTGTCGTCAGGCCGATCTTTTTTACGAGGGCGCGACATGGCGGCCGCGCCAGAGCAGCTGCGCTCGCCGCTCCGGCGCGGCGGGGATGAAAAGGGCGGACCCAGCAGCGGATCGGCACCGGACGGCGAACTTTTCCCCGTCTTGCCAGCCCCGCTCACCCAGACCCCGCTATTTCTGCCGCAGCTGCCGCTGGCCGACGACGGATCGGCCGTACTCGAGTTCACCGTGCCCGCCGCGCCGGATCTATTTTACCTGCGGGCGGAGGCGCAGAGCCGCGACGAAAGTACCGGGACGGCGACGCACGCGGTCGCGCGCCTGCCGGAGGCCCAGCGCTGTCCCTAGAGCGGACGCGGATGCCCTAGTGTTCGCTAGTGTGTGCAGCGGGGGTTTACAAGGCCGGGGCGACATAGGATCATCGGCCGCACATTTTTCTCGACCCCCTGGAGATAACTAAAGATGACCACGACTCCCCCTGCCGCCGGCAAGCCGATCGAGCTAGACAAGAGCACCGGCAAGCTTCATGTCCCGGATCACCCGATTATCCCGTTTATCGAAGGCGACGGCACCGGAGCGGATATCTGGCGGGCCTCGGAGCGGGTAATTGATGCCGCGGTGGCGGTAGCCTACAAAGGCAGCCG
>CALFML010000799.1 GCA_937879845.1 uncultured Myxococcales bacterium | reverse complement strand
CACCCGATCGAAGATCTCGTTCATGGACGGCTACGAAGGTACCAGCTTGCCCGCGCCGGCGCGATCGGGCTTGACCGGCCGCATCGCCGGGCGACAAGCTGCCAACATGCCTTCCCCAAGCCCTGCGTACGGGTCGCGTGCGGCCCTCGGCGCGCTCGCGCTGGCCATGATCGCGCTGGCCGCCTGCGCCCGCATCGGCGGGCCCTACGACGGCGACGACATGTCGCCGAACACGGAGGCCATGAGCGCGACCGGGGCCGAAGGCACCGGCACCTCGGGCACCGCGGCGACCACCGATGCGACCGCGGGCACGACGGTGAGCACCGATCCGGCCGGCACCGACGCGAGTCAGAGCGGCGGCAGCAGCATGGGCAGCGACACCACCCTCACCGGCACGACCACCGACGCCTCGGTCGGCGACTCGACCGGCGGCAGCTCCGGCGCCGCTTGCGCATCGATGACGACAAAACGCGCCGCGCCCTCAGCGGCGGCGGCGACGTGAGTCTGAAACCAGTGCTCGAAATCCCCACGGCGGGACGCAAGGTCCGCAAACGTCCGGCCGGTCTTCACGATAAGCAGGGTATGCACGACTTTTTCGCATCATACCTTGCCTGCCCGCGAGCGACGGCGCTATTCGCACCGATGCTCGCTAAGGAACCGGTCGCGCGGAGTTAACGGTTCGGGCTACTGAAAGCGCAGCTCGACCCGGCGGTTCCAGGCGTAGTCTTGCTCCGTGGTGCCGGTCGTGACCGGGTTCTGATCGCCCTTGCCGGCGATCTGCACCGTGGCGACCCCGTTCTGATCCAGATACTGCTTCACCGCCATGGCGCGGCGGTTAGACAGATCCACGTTATATCCCGGCTCGCCCTTGGCATCCGAGTACCCGTCCAGCACCACCGGCTGGGCGTGCGACTTGATGCAGCGCACGTCGTAGTCGAGCCACTGCTTGCCCTCCGGCGTCAGCTCCGCCGAGTCGAACGCGAAGTAGACGTTCGACAGCGCGCAGCTTTTAAGCTCATAGGAAGCCTCTAGGAGCCGCTGATCCGGATAGGTCATAAGACAGACCTTCTGCGTCGGGTGGCACAGGCTGCCGGTGCCGCAGTCGCGATCGAGGCTGCACTTTACTTCGGCGCTGGTCGCCTTTACGCCCTGATGGCAGTTCGCCGTAATAAGACCAAGCGCCAGAGCCGCCATCGTCAGAGCCTGGGTGGGGATCTTCGCTGCAGCGCGATTGGAGAGGGAGTTCATGGGAAAGCTCCTTTCGTAAGGCGTGAGTTTTAGTTGCCATAATCCTGAGCAACCGCTGTGCCATTGCCTCCTAAGGCTCAGACTCTGGGTCTCAAGTCTTTCCCGGATTTGGTCGCTCCCGTCGCGTTCATAAAAAGCCCCGGCCCCGCCGGTCTCGCTCCAAAGGTCCCTTTAAGCGCTCAAGCCAGAAAAAGGAGCCAGAAGGAGGAAAAATACGTGCGCGGCGGATTGGCTCACTTGTGTCGCTCGCGCACAGCCTAAAAGCGGCGCTCGCGACTTTTCCTAAAAGGCGTGCCTGAAAATGCTCAATATCGGGTCTTTTCCGCGCTGTAGCGCTTGTGGTACGATTCGGGGCGGCCCTCTCTTGGCGAAATGTCCGAGGGACCCCACCGAGGAACCCATGAGCCAGAACCTGACCCACGAAGCCGGACCCGAAGCTGGACCCGAGCAGCGCAAGTGCCCCCGCTACGAAGTCTCCGCCTACATCGACTGCGCGGGCACCGAGGTCTACCTGCACCACAAGCTTCTCAACATCTCGCTCAGCGGCATCTGCTTCCGCTGCGACTCGCCCGAGTCGGTCGGCACCGAGGTCGAGCTGCTCCTGCACTTCCCCGATATCGGCGCCCAGCTGCCGTGCCGCGCCCAGGTGGTGTGGGCCAACCGCAGCGCGCCCGGCGACATGGGGCTGCGCTTCCTCGGCATGGATGACAAGAAGCACGACATCTTGAACAAGTATCTGCAGAAAGTGCACCAGCTGCAGCACGCTCTGTAGCTCTGCGCCGCTCTTCTGCGCCTGCATCCCCAACGCCCGGCTTGACTTATGGGCACTCGCGTGAGCGAAGTGCCACCCGTGCCCGCGACAACAAGCGTAGCGCCGGCCCGCTCCCATCGCCGGCGGGGTCTCATGGGAGGCTGGCTCGTGCTCGGCGCGCTTGTTCTGTTGCCGGGCGCGGGCGCGGCCGACCGCGGTGGTTTTGCGCTGCAGCTCTCCGGCTTTGTCCAAGCCGATGCGTACTTGTACCGGCAGGATTCCCAAGACGCCGACGATCAGCTGGATAACGCCACCGGACAGCCGCTAAATGAGACGCGCTTCCTCATCCGCCGGGCGCGGCTGCGCGTCCAGGCGCAGACCGCGTATGTCGGCGCCCTGCTGGAGATCGACGGCGCCACCGTGCAGAGCGCGCAGGTGCGGCTCCTTGGGGCGGAGGCGTGGGCGCAGTGGCCGGCCGCCGGCGCGACCGTGCCTTACATCCAGGCGACGCTCGGACTGTTCAAGATTCCCTTTGGGCGCGAGGTGCTGCAGTACGATCCGGAGCGCCTGTTCACGGAGCGTAGCCGCGTCGTGCAGGCGCTGTTTCCCGGCGAGTACGATCTTGGCGCGCGGCTGCAGGGCGGCTGGCGGTTTCTGCGCTACGCCGTGGCGGTGATGAACGGCGCGCCGGCCGGAGAGCAGATGTTCGCCCTGCGCGATCCGAACCGCAGCAAGGATCTCATCGCCCGATTCGGGACCGATACCGAGCTCGGGCGCCGCGGCCGGGTACGCGCCGGCGCCTCCGGGGCCTACGGCACGGGGTTTAGTCCCGGCGCGCCGGCGACCAAAGACACCCTGGCGTGGCGCGACGACAACCAAGACGGCCTGGTGCAGCCAAGCGAGATCCTCGCGGTGCGCGGGCAGGCCGCCGTGCCCTCGCAGAACTTCACCCGCGATGGGTTCGGCCTGGACTTCGAGCTGACCTTGCGCTTTCCGGCCGTCGGAGAGATGCAGCTCGCCGGAGAGCTCATCTGGGCGCGCAACCTCGACCGCGGCATCGCTCCCGCCGATCCGATCGGCGCCGGACGCGACCTGCGCGAGCTCGGTTACTACCTCGGGCTCACGCAGCAGCTTTCTCCCTACGCGCAGGTCGGCCTGCGCTATGACTTCTACGATCCCGATTCCGACCGGCAGGAGCAGCTGGGGGCGCAGCGCGTGCCGGTGTCGGCCTCCTACTCGACGTTGACGGTGGCGGCGGCGGCGCTGCATCCGCGCTACGGCCGCATCAGCCTGGAGTACCAGCACAACCGCAACGCGCTCGGCCGCAGTCCTTTTGGGCTGCCGACAACACTCGGGCGGGATGCGGTGCTGGCGCGGGCGCAGGTGGTGTTCTGATGCGCGGCGCTGCAAAGCGGCTCTGGCAGGCGGCGCTGGGCGGCGCGTTCCTACTTTTAGGCTGCGATGCAGCTTCTTCGGCATCGAGCGCCACCGCGCTCTTGCGCGTGGACGCGGCGCAGATCGTAAACGGTCCGCCGCCGCAAGACGCCGCCGGTCCGCGGGTGCACGGCATCTCCCTTCTTGAGACGCGCATCTGGCCGGGTCAGGTCGGCAAGGAGCTGTCGGGGGTCCTGCAGGAAGGATCCACCGCGGCGGCGCTTGCGCTTGCGGGCGATCGGGTGCATTACATCGTGGTCGCCAAGGCCCCCGATGTGGCGGCGCCGCAGCAGCCGACCTTCGCCGCACGGCTCGGCTTTGCACGCGCGCTGCCGCTTGGGCCGCAGCAGCTCTCCATCCAGGCGATCGCCGCCGATGGGACCTACGGTCCGGCGCTGCGCCAGCAGCTGGATGCGGTAGCCGAGCCCGGCGCCGATCCGCCCTCCTTGGCGCCGCTTGTGATCGCGCTGCGCTGGGATCGGCCGGTGGATCTGGATCTGCATGTCGAAGAACCTGATGGACAGATCATCTGGTCGCGGCGCAAGTCCGGCGCAGCGGGAAAAGGAGTCGGCGTCCTTGATCTGGACTCCAACGCGGCGTGCGTTCTGGACGGTCGGCAGCGCGAGCAGGTAATCTATTCGCTTCCGCCGCCGCCGGGGCGCTACCGCGTTCTGGTCGATACGTTCTCGCTGTGCGGGCAGGCCGCGGCCTACTGGTTTGTGGACGTGTACCGCAGCGGCGCAGCGCAGCCGAAAAAAAGCGCCAGCGGGCAGAGTCTGGCCTCCGATACCCGCGGCAGTCACGGCGCGCAAGCCGGCGTGCAGGCGCTGGAGTTTTCGTTCCCTTGAGCGGCCGTCTGCTGCCGCGGCCCCGCCTCCGCTTGGCCGGCCGGCTCTGTTTGGCGCTGGGCACGGCCGCGTTCTGCCGCGACGCCGCTGCCGCTGCCGGTCCGGGCGGAGCGTTTACGACCGTGGTGCGCGCCGACTCGGATCCGCATGCCGCAGATCCTGTGCCCGGACAGTGGACCGTGCAGACCCCGGAGGCGCAAAACGTCGCTTCCAGCCTGGGCGATGCGCTGCGGGTGGTGGATGCCGCTCCGGCCGTGGCGCGTCCGCCTTTGGGCTCCGGCGCGCTCTCGCTGTGGGGCGCGGCGCCCGCGGACACCCGGATACTGTATATGGGCATGGAGCTGCCCGCGCTCTATCACTTCGGCGGCCAGCGCGGCGTGCTGCAGTCGGCGCTGCTGCGCGATTTCACGCTCATCCCGGCGGCATTTGGCAGCGAGTTCGGGCGCGCGCTCGGCGGGCTCGTCCTTTTGGCTCCGGCCGCGGTGCCGGAGGGCTTTCACGGCGCAGTGGCGGCGGATCTTTTGGACGCCAGCGCCGTGCTCACCGCAGCGCTGGGGACTCGGCTGAAGGTGGCGGCGGCGGGGCGGTATAGCTATCTGGATCGGGTCCTCACACTCCTTTCGCGGCCCGATCTGGGCGATTTTTTTCCCCTGCCGCAGTACTACGACGCGCAAGCTCAGGCGAGCCTGCGCTGCTCGCCGCGCGCCGAGCTGCGCGCCACTTTTCTTGCCAGCGGCGACTCCATGATCCGCTCTCATGCCGCCGGCGATGCGGGGCAGGCGCAGAGCGAGACCTGGCAGCGCAGCTTTTACCGCCTCGGCGTGCAGTATGAGCAGCGCTCCGAAAGCGGCGCGCAGCTGCAGCTTTCCCCGTGGCTCGGTCTGGATCGGCAGCAGTATGCGGCCGCGTTCGGGCTCACGCCGGCGCAGCAGAGCCAAGACGATCTTCTGTACGGTCTGCGCGCCAGCTACTCGCTGCTGCGGGCCGCGCGCCGGCTGACGGTCGCGCTGCGGCTCGGGTTTGATCTCTTGGGCGAAAAGTCCGATCTGGAGCGCGGAGGCACCTTGACCCGGCCGCCGCGCGAGGGTGATCTCGCGGTCTTCGGGCAGCGCCCCGGCAGCGAGGTCAACGCCGACTCCTTTGCCGTCCACACCCTGGACGCGGCGCTGTTTGCCACCCTGTCGCTGCGCCTGCGCTGGCTGCGCATCGAGCCCGGCCTGCGCATCGGCGCGACTCTGCTCGATGCCAGCCGGCTCTTGCCGCCCATCGGCGCCGCGCCGCCGCTCGGCGCGCGGCGCATCGACTTCGTGCTGGACCCGCGGCTGGCGCTGCACGTAAAACCGCTGGCCCCGCTGACCCTGACCCTGGCCGGCGGCCTCTATCACCAGCCGCCGGCGCCCGCGGATCGGAGCGCGGTCTTCGGTAATCCGACCCTGGGTCTGCAGCGCGCCGCCCATGGCAGCTTTTCGGCTGAGATCCTGCTTCGCGCGATCTGGCGCATCGAAGCCGCCGCATACGTGCGCTTTCTCGATCAGCTGGTCGCCCGCAGCCCGCTCCCCACGCCGCCGCTCGCCCGCGTCCTGACGCAAGACGGCAGCGGCCTAAGCTACGGCGGCCAAGTCCAGCTGCGCTTTGGACCCTTGGGGTTTCGCCGCGGCACTCTGAGCGCCTGGGTGAGCTACGCGCTGTCGCGCAGCGAGCGCCGCGATGCTCCCGCCGCGCCGCCGCGGCTGTTCGCGCTCGACCAAACCCACGCGCTGCAAGCGGCGCTGCAGGCTCGCGTTTTCGGTCTGGGAATCGCGGTCCGCCTGCGCTACTCCACGGGCTTGCCGCGCACGCCGGTCACCGGCAGCTACTACAATGCCTTGGCCGATCAGTACGAGCCGATCTTCGGCCCCATCTACAGCTCCCGCCTGCCCGATTTCGTACAGGTGGATGCGCGTCTTGATTATACCTTCCGGCTCGGCGCGCGGGTGCGGCTGGGCGTGCAGCTGGAAGTGCAGAACCTGACTCACCACGACAATGCGGAAGAGATTGCCTACAGCCCGGACTTTCAGCGTGCCGATTACATCACCGGTCTCCCCACGCTTGCGGTGGCAGGGGCGCGGCTTGAGTTCTGACTTGCGGCCGGTGCCACTTGGAATGCTGCTGCTCCTAAGCGCTGGCTGCGTGCCGGAGATAGGGCCGCCGCAGTCGCTGCTTGTCGCCCCGCGGATCTTGGCGGTGCGGGTGGAGCCGCCGGAAGTCGCTCCCGGCGACGTGGCCCGTCTGACGCTGTATGCGGCGGAACCCGGCAACGCGCTGTCCGCCAACAGCGAAGCAGCTCTGCGTAGCTCCCAGTGGGCCTTGTGCCTTTCGCCCAAGCCGCCGGTCGATAACAACTTCATAAGTGAGCGCTGCCTGCATGATGACAGCGCGGTGAGCGCGCTTTCTGCCCGCGGCACCCAAGTCGATGTGACGGTACCGCTCGATGCCTGCGCCCTGTTTGGCCCGCAGACGCCGCCGCAGCCGCCCGGGCAGCCGCCCGCCCGCCCGCGTGAGCCCGATACCACCCTTGGATACTACCAACCGGTGCGGGTGCGCGTTCCGGAGCTTGGCCTCACCGCGCTCGCCGGCGTCCGCATCCTGTGCGGCCTGCCTAGCGCAACCCCCGAGCTCGCCGCCGCCTACCGCATGCAGTACGTCCCGAACCGCAACCCAGAGATCCTGGCTCTTGAGGCAAGCGATGGCGATTCGCCGCTCCCGCTCCAGCGCCTCCCGGCCGGGGCGAAGATCACGCTGCGCCTCACGCCGCAGCAAGGCAGCGCCGAGTCATTCGTGCTCGCAAGTCCCGGCGACCAGAGTCTGAGCACGCAGCAAGAAGCGCTGCGCGTTTCGTGGTTCGCCGATCAGGGAAGCTATGACCGCGCGACCACGATGAGCGATGTCCAAGGCGCCGCCATCCCCAACGACTGGACCGCTCCCTCCGTTCCCGGAACGGTACTGCTCTTCGCGGTCCTCCGCGACAGCCGCGGCGGCGTCGCCGTCCTGCAGCAGACCGTACAAGTGCAGTGATCAAACCGCGCCCCAGTTGAAACCCGAAGTATTTGCCAAGAGAGCGGGTGGCCCCGGAGGCGGGGGCCCTGCTGCGCCAGCAGCGGGGTGCTGCAGGGGACAGGACCCGCGGCGCAGCCCGAACCTGCAGGTCTTTTGCACGGCGTGGTCTAGCCCGCGATCCACACGTTGAAGGCGATCCCCGGAGGCATGGGGAACATGTCCTGATTGAAGATCGCCCAGCGGTTGGCGCAGTAGTACACCCCGATCGGGTGGTTGTGATAGATCCCGCCAAGACCGCCCGGGTTCCAGTTGGCGGTCACCAGCACGACGGCGTTCGGGTTGCCGGTCGCCGCCGGATGATCCAGCCAAGTGCCGTTGGCGCCGAGCAAGTTGTTAGGCGTCACGCGATGGCAGAACGTCTGCTCGGCGACAAAGACATTGAACGCGGCGCCGACCGGCAGCGGCATGCGGTCCTGGTTGAAGATGGACCAGCGGCCGTCCGTGTACCAGACCCCGAGCGTGTGGTTGTTGTACGTGCCGCCAAGACCGCCCGGGTTCCAGTTGGCGGTGACCAGCACCCGCGCGTCCTTTTTGCCGTTGCACTGCGGGTTGTCGATGAGCGTCCAGTTGTTGATGATGTTTCCCGGCAGCGCGCGATGGACGAAGGCGCCCTTGGTGCACAGCACGTTGAACGCCGCGGTCGGCGGCATCGCCTGCAGGTCTTCGTTGTAGATGGACCAGCGGCCGTTGCCCGCAAACCACACCCCCGTGTTGTGGTTGTTGTACGTGCTGCCTTGCCCGCCGGGATTCCAGTTGGCGGTGATGAGCAGCATCGCCCCCGCGTCGCCGTTTACCCCCGGATGATCAAGGTAGGCGTAGTTTAGGACCGTATTTGCCACCGTCCCCCGATGCACGAACGAGACAGCCTGCGGCCCCTGCTCCGGCTGCTTGGGCAGCGAGGCCCGGTCGATCGACTGCATCGGCACCGTCTGCGGCGAGACATAGGCGCCGCGCCCGCTCTCCAAGAGCTGCGCCACCTCGCGCACGTTCGGTCGCTCGGCCGGGGTCTTGGCGAGCATGCGCATCACCAGAGCCGCCAGCTCTTCGGGCACCTCCGGCACTACCTCGCGCAGCGGCCGCGCCGGCTCCTGCAGATGCTTGAGGATGATGGCGCCGAGCCCCTCTCCTTTAAACGGCACCGCGCCGGAGAGCATCTCATAGCAGATGACCCCAAGGGCGTAGATGTCCGCCTTCTCATCCACCGCCTTGGCGTTCAGACACTGCTCCGGCGCCATGTACTCCGCCGTTCCCAGCAGCGCCCCCGCCTGAGTCATCGCGCTGCCGGCCTGCTGCGAAATCTTGGCCACCCCGAAATCGAGGATCTTGATCCGCTCGCCATCGACCAGATCCCGATCCGCGACCAGCATCACGTTCTCCGGCTTGAGATCACGATGCACGATTCCTTTTTCGTGCGCCGCCCCCACCGCGTCCAAGATCTGCCGCAGGATCCGCTGCATGTCCTTGAGCGCCAGCTTCTTTTGCCGCTCCAGCCGGGCGCGCAGCGTCTCGCCCTTTAGGAACTCCATGATGAGGTAAGCGGCGTCCTCATTGGTGCAGCCGTAGTCGAAGATGCTGACCAGGCCCGGGTGCTGCACCATGTTGACGGCGCGGGCTTCGCTGAGAAACCGGGCGCGGAGCTCCGGCTCCCGCGAGTAGTTGGCGTGGAGCACCTTGATGGCGACGCGCTTGCCGATCTCATCGTGGATCGCCTCGTAGACGCAGCCCATCCCGCCTTCACCGATCTTGCGCACGATTCGGTAGCTGCCAACGCGCTGGTCGATCACCGCTCCTGCTCCTCAGATTATCGTAGCGCACTTTGTCGCAGATGTACCGCCGCGATCGCCGGGCGTCACTTCAGCGTCTTCAGCAGCGACTCCAGCCAGGAGAACGCCGCCCCCCGCACCTCGGGAAACTGCGAGGCGATGAGGCTGAACAGCGGCAGCACGCCGTAAATTACGATCTGCGAGATGAAGTGCCGGTCCCAGGTGACCTTGCCCGGCTCGCTCTTGGCGATGCGGCTTAGGACCTCATCGCGGTTCATCTGGAGCAGCGTCAAAACAGTCAGCGGACCGGTCACCAGAATCACTACCCAGACCAAGATGAGAAGGAACCGCTGCGGCTGGAACGGATAGGTGAAGATCGCCCCCAGGACGAGCAGGATGCTGACGGTGACAAACAGCATGGTGTTGCGCAGATGGGGGAAAAGGCGCGTAACGTAGGAGGCGACCTGGATGGAGATGAAATCCTCCGCCAGGCGCAGCCACAGGTGCAGCGTGTCGGGCATCACCTGCAGGTAGCTCTCCGCGGTGTTGTGGGTCGGCGGGAGGCTGGCCGGGGCGATGCTCGGCTTTTCTTCGCCGCGTCCGACCACGGTGCCGAGCAGCGGGCGCGCGGCCCAGAAGTGCTTGAGGATCTGGACCACCTGGCGCGCCGCGCGGACCATGCGGCGGTCCTCGGCGTTGTCGGTGGCGCAGGAGGCGCTCGGTTTGGTTCCGGACGCGGCGACCGGAGCGGCGCCAAGCTCTCCGGAGGAGTCGGGCGGGCACGTCGGATCGGCGCGCTGATCGCGCAGCTCGACGAGCATCGTACGCAGGGCGACGGCCTCCGGGTTGCTGTCGCTCAGGGCGGCGAGCTCGCGATCGTGCAGCTGCGCCAGGTGGTTCATGAGCAGATGGAAGTGGCGGCGCTCGGCATCGCGCCGGGTCTGATCCGGGACATCGCTGAGCAGAAGCGCCGACAGCGAGCGCGATAGCGGCTGCGGCAGCCGCTCCAGCGCCGCGGCGATCGGGTGGTGCGCCAGGTGCTGGAGGAACACCCGCACGCCGTACCA
>CALFML010000798.1 GCA_937879845.1 uncultured Myxococcales bacterium | reverse complement strand
GTCGAGAACGATCACCGGTGGCTTGTGCACCAGTGCCTGGGCGACGAGAACTCGCCGCTTCATTCCCCCGGACAGACGGCGCATGTTGGTGTCGGCCTTGCTGGTCAGGTCGAGGTTGGCGAGAATCTCGTCGATCCACTGGTCGTTGTGGCGGATTCCGAAGTATCCCGACTGGATGCGCAGGCTCTCGCGCACCGAAAAGAAGGGGTCGAAGACCAGTTCCTGCGGTACGACGCCGAGCAGGCGACGCGCGGCGCGGTAGTCGGTGACCACATCATGTCCCAGCACAGTCAGGCTGCCGGTATCCGGACGCGCGAGACCGGCCAGGCAGGAGATCAGCGTCGTCTTCCCCGCCCCGTTGGGGCCGAGCAGACCGAAGAACTCGCCCTCGGCGATCTGCAGCGAAACCCCGGCCAGCGCCACGACGGAAGCGAAGTGCTTTTCGACCCGGTCGATGGCGACGGCAATGCTCATGGCACAGTGGCGGGCGACGAGACGGCGCCCGCGGTCAGGCGAGCGGGAGCAGTTCGGACACGCCGTAAAGCGCTGCCAGGCTGATCAGGTTCGCTGGTGGGTTAGCCAGGCGCAAGGTCAGGCCACGCGCGCCGGCCGTGAAGTTGAGCATCGCGGTCTGGCGGCCGCGCGCCGCGGCGATCGTCTCCACCTTGCGCGGCATCCAGGCCAACGCGCCGCAGTCGCAGCTGGTGGCCACGCGCGTCGACCCGTACGCGGAGACCGGCAAGATGACCGGGGAGGTCCGCGCCTCGCTGCAGCAGACGATCATCGCCACCCAGGCCGCCCAGGCCGTGAAGCGGCAGCGCAACATGACCATCTTGCTGGCGATCGCGGTCTTTACGATCACTAGCGCTATAGGGCTGCTTGCGTATTTCTTCCTGTTCTAATTCAGCCTCCGCTTCAAGTAGACTACGCCTCCATGTCGCATCGTGACGATTTGAGCGGGCGCTTGACGCCCAAGGAATCCACTTCGACCGCCGGCTCTGGCACGGCGGCCGCCGGCGGTGAAGACTTCGCCCACATGCTGGCGGAGTTTGAGCGCGAGCAGCCCGGCGCCAGCCGCCCCAAGTCCAAGAAGGCCCGCGGGCCGCAGATCGGGGCAGAGGTCAAAGGCCGCGTCCTATCGATCGGCCGCGAATCGGTGTTCATCGATCTCGGCGGCAAGGACGACGGCATCCTTCCGGTCGATGAAGTTCGCGGCCCGGACGGTCAACTCACGGTCGCGGTGGGCGACGAAGTCACCGCGCGCGTGGTCGAGATGGACGGACGCTCCGGCGGAGTCGTGCTGCGGCGGATGCTCGGACGGGGGGCGGACGGCCGGGCGGAGCTGCAGCAGGCCTTCGAGCTCGGCATCCCCGTGGAAGGGCAGATCACCGGCGTAGTCAAAGGCGGCGTCGAGGTGCAAGTGGCTGGGGTGCGCGGCTTCTGCCCGATCTCGCAGCTGGATCTGCGCCACATCGAAGACGCGGCGGGCTTTGTCGGTCAGAAGCACCGCTTCCAGATCACCCGCTGCGAGGAGACGGGACGCTCTGTCAACGTCGTCTTGTCGCGGCGCGTGCTCTTGGAGCAAGACGCCAAGGCGCAGGCCGTGGAGCTGCGCAAGCGGCTGGCGGTCGGGGCGGTGCTGCGCGGCAAGGTCGCTGCCATCAAGGACTACGGGGCGTTCATCGATCTGGGCGGCATCGAGGGCATGCTCCATATAAGCGAGCTGTCGTTCCAGCGCGCCCGGCACCCGAGCGACATCCTGACGCTGGGTCAGGAGATCGAAGTCCAGATCATCAAGCTGGAGAAGGTCGACGACCCGCGCAAGCCGGAGAAGATTTCGCTGTCGCTCAAGTCCCTGGAAAAAGATCCGTGGGGCGAGGTCGAGCAGCGCTTCCCCGAGGGCTCGCGGCTAAATGGCACCGTGGCGCGGCTTGAAAGCTTCGGCGCCTTCGTCGAGCTGGAGCCCGGGATCGAGGGCCTTTTGCACATCAGCGAGCTTGGCAAGGGCCGGCCGCTGCGCCACTCCCGCGAGGCAGTCAAAGCAGGGCAGCGGGTTGAAGTGGTGGTGCAGGCGGTGGATCGGGAAAAGCGGCGCATCTCGCTGGCGCTGGCGGGATCGGCCGGCGGGGATGACGGGGGAGAGGCGCCGCCGCCGACCATCAACGCCCCGGCCCGCTTTGGTACCCTCGGAGATCTGCTAAACAAGGCGGCGAAGAAGAAGTAGCGCCGCCCTGCCTCAGAATGGCCGCCGGCCCCGGCATCGGGCCGCGCGGCCGCGACTCAGCTGGAAATAGAAGCAATGACGATGACTGCACAGAAGCTCGCGGCGCACAAAGCGGCTTTAGTGAAGCTGCGCGCCGATGTCGTAAGCGAAGGGCCGGCCAAGATTGAGCCGAACCGCACGGACACCGCGACCGTGGGCGTCGCCGATGAAGACGCACAGGCGCTGTCCGAGATGCTGCAAACGCTGGCCTCGCAAAGAAATCGCCAGCAGGGGGAGCTGCTGCACCAGATCGACCACGCCCTGGCCAAGATCGAAAAGGCCCCCGAAGAGGTCGGCCTGTGCGAGGAGTGCGAGGAAGACATCGACGACCGGCGGCTTTCTCTACTGCCCTATGCGACATTGTGCGCGGAGTGCCAGAAGGCCAAGGATCCGCGGCGCGGTCAAAGTCGACGGGGACTTACCGACTATCGCTGACGGGGTGCCGCTCAAGCTCTTAGGTTGAATTTGGAAGTGCTGGCGGACTACCGAAGAGCTTCCACCTGCTTCTCTGATGTTTCAGGACAGGCGTCCGACGTTCTAATCCTAATGACGGAAGTTCTAGACCGGCAGCTAGAAGATTCAGACCGGTGGGCCGAAGTTCTAGACGAGAAGCAGGATATTTCAGGCTCATCGTCCGACACATCCGCCGGCCGCGCGATGTTCTAAGGTCGGCGGCGGAAGCATCAAGGCCGCAGCCGGACGGTTCATTCTGGCTGCTGAGCATTCCCGAGTAGCCGCTAGTCGTTCTAACCTCAAGCGCGGACGATTCACGGCAAGGGCTGGACGCTTCAGGCCCTGGGCTGGACTCGTCATATCCAGGGCTGGACGCTTCAGGCCCTGGGCTTAGCGGTTCCTGCCCTGGGCTGGATGTCTCACGGCATCGGCTTGTCGCCTAAAGCCTGAGGCTGGACGACCCAAGCCAGAGGCTTAGCTTTTCAGTTCAGAAGCCGAAGGTTCTGATCGAGAGGCTGAGCACTCCCGATCAGAGAGGCCGAGTGTCCAGGTTCTGCGCTGGTGCGAGAGAGACGGTGGTTGCGGGGCGGGATCTGACTAGGTGGACTCTTCGGCCTTTTCGGACTTCTCTTCATCGACCGCCGGCTTCAGGCGATCGCGGCCGCTGGCGCGGCGAACCACTGCGCCAATCAACGTTCCGCCAATGCCGCCGATGACCGCCGCCAGAAGGACCGCATCCATGGTCGGCGCCACCATGCGCGTCGAGGTAGCTTCCATGTGGTACCGGAACGAGAACACGAGCGTGCTCGCCGAGGCCATGATGAGGTGGGTCTTGGTCTTGCTGTCGCCGACCCGGCTCTCGACGTAGATCATCGCCAGGACTACCAGCAGCCCGGCGGCGAAGAACCAGTTGGGGTCATAGCTTTGGGGATGGATGGTGACGTGCAGGCCATCCTGCAGCGTATCTTCGACGCGCTCGGTGGAGACGGTCAGCTCCGCGCCGTGGATGTCCTTGGGAAGGCGGTGCTCGATCTGGTTGCGCTGCTCGGTCCAGTGGGTGCTGCCGCGGCGCACGCGGGACTGATGCACAGAGGAAGTAAACTCGCCGCTGAGCTCCGTGTTCGCTCCGCCCTCGCCAGCCACGGTCAGCTCGTAGGAGATGTTGGCGTTCTGCGCGGCCTCCGCCTTGACGGTGCCGGAGACGGTGACATCGAACGGACCGACCTGGCCCTCGCCGATCGGCAGCTTGACCGACTTGTTCTCCTCGGTAAGGATGGTCTGCGCTAGGACCTTGCGGGTCATGCCTTTGCGCAGGGTGGGGTAGCCGGCCGCGATCGCCCAGATGATGCACAAAACGGCGAACAGCCGACGCCCGGTGCTGTGCTGAATAAGATCGTAGGCCGGAATCGCCGTCATGTAGATGGCGGAGGCGACAAGGCCCCCGGACAGCACGATGCCGACCATCGATTCGTGCAGGTACTCCAGCTTGTAGCCAGCGACGCCGGCGCCAAAGAGCAGGATGAGCAGCACCTGGCTCAACCAGCTGTCCCAGTGCTGCTCCATGAACTGCTGGTACGCGGTGGGCGGCGGTCCGGCGGGAGCGGCCTTGGTCTTGCTCTCAAGCGGCTTATCCCCGCGGGCGACCTGGCGGCGGGTCTGCTTGTAGCCGTCGGCCTCCGACTCCGTCTGGAATCCCGGCGCGATGCCGCCATCGTTATCGTCGGCTGCGCCATCGGCTGCATCCGGCGCAGCCCCGGCAATCTTCAAAGACTTTTTGTCTGCATTACGGGCCACGAGCGCCTCTCTACCTCTTCTATGGAGTTTGCTGGCAGCGTGGGTCGCTGGCAGCGACAAGCCTATACGAGCCTCTAACGAAGCCAGACGCGGCTGCGGATGTGAGAAAAGCTGCGGCGAAAATAGCCCGCGGCGGCTTGCGAATCAAGAAGCGGGTTTTTTGCCTAAGCGCCGGGCGGCTTTTGCTAAGTTAGCGGCGATGCTCGCATTTGTGCGGCGGCTTATGCCGCTGGTCGTGGCGATTTTCGCCTTGCTTATCGCTGTTCGGGGGACCGATCTCACCAAGCTCAGGGCGGCGATGGAACACGCACCCATGGGCCTGTTGCTCGTCACTTCAGCGCTCATGGCAGTGCTGAACTGCGCGGCGGACACTTTGGCGATGTTCTATGTCTTCCGCTGGTTTGGTCTGCACCTGCGCTTTTTTGACCTCTATACGATCCGCGCCGCGACCTACACGCTGGCGGTCATCAATTACCACGCTGGCCAGCTGGGGATTATCGGCTACCTGCACCGGGTAGGCCGCGTACCGCTGCCGCGAGCCAGCGCCTACATCTTATTCATCGTCGGGGTATGGGTCGGGCTGCTCTTGCTGTTTGCCGGGGGCAGCCTGGTTCTGGGGGGGGCCAAGGCACAGGCCATGGCGCCGATCCTGGGCGTGTTCCTGCTCGGGCTCCTGGTCTATGCGGTGCTGCTGCGCTGGCCGCCGCGTTTTCTGCGCCAGGGCCCGCCCGCCGCGCCAGGCGGGGCGGATCGTCAGTCGGCGGACGCCGCGCCGCTGTTTGTCCGACTGTGGCGCCGCGTGTGGTATCGGCTGTGGCGCATCATCGGCAAGCTCTGGGCGCCGCTTATGGAAGCGGGCCTCTTGGGGCACGCGCGGGCGATGCTGGTGCGGCTACCGCACCTGGCCGTGCTGCTGCTCTGGCACTTTATCGCCCTGCGCTGCTTCGATGTCC
>CALFML010000797.1 GCA_937879845.1 uncultured Myxococcales bacterium | reverse complement strand
TTCAGACGTGTGCTCTTCCGATCTCGGGCCGCGCTGCCGGCGCTGTGGGCGCTGCTGGAGACGACGCCGCTCGATCCGACGCCGGTGAACGTGCCGAACCTGCCGGCCTTCACGCCGGTCGATGGATCGTCTCCGGCGACCAAGCCGATCAAACCGGCCAAGCTCGGGATCACCACGCTGCCGAGCGCGCTGCAGACGCCGGCGCGGCGCCTTGAGATGATCGTTGACAGCGATGGCGACGGCGAGTCCATCACCGAGGCGGACATCGACGATCCGCTCACCGATCCCGATCCGTGGACGGCCGATGAGATCGACGCGTTCAAGGCGATCAAGCAGCTGTTTATCGCCCGCGCAGGTACGACGCTCAAGTATGCGCTGCAGGTGCCCGCTCCCTTCAGCTTCAAAAATACGGTCGCCACCTGGGGGGGAGTGACGCTCGATGTCGAGCAGAGCCTGCGCTATGAAGAGACGCGGAGCGCTACGTTCTTCCGCGGCTCCTCCGATAGCAGCCTGGATGTGTACCTAAATGCGCGGCGGGCCTCGCGCGCCGTCCTCAACCTGCTGCCGGGCCAGAGTCTCCTCCTCCTTGACATAAACAGCGAAACGGAGCGGCTGGTCAGCGGTGAGCTGAGCTGGGAGTTTGATGGCACGGTCGTCGCTGAGGTGTGGTCCGGCGGCACGCGCATCGGGAGCTACCGCGCCTCCTTGCCCAAAGTTGCGACCGTCGATGAGCATGTCGATCTGAAAGCCTACATCGACTACCAGCTCCTGTCCGGAGCGACGCCGCTGGTCAAAAATGCGACCACCGCCGGGGTGCGCTATGACGCCTATTACACCCAGTATAGCGCCACCTTCACCTTCGATACGGCGGCGCTGCCGCGGCCTCCCGGGGTCGATGCCAGCGCTCTTGACAAGCTCGCCACACCCAAGTCGAGCCTCTTGCCCGGTCGCTACGAGATGAACGTCTCCGGTCTGGGCGGAGCGTGCAAGCTGGACATCTCTCCCGAGGGCGTCGTCACCTTCACCCGACCCGGCGGCGCGCCGGCGCGCGCGAGCATGTACATCTGGACCTATACGAAGTTCAACGCCCAATATACCGACCGCCTGCGCGGCCTCTTCGACCCGCGGACCAGCAACCTGAACATCTTCTTCGATGGCGCTGGCTCGCTGTGGAACGGCACCATCACCGATACCCACCGCACCGGATAACTCCTTTTGCGCACGCTCGCGAGGGCGACGCGACATGATGCCTGGTGCTGATTCGCTCCGCCCGCCGACCCATGGACCTTGCAGTCCACAGGTCGGCGGGCTGAAAGACAGCTTGTAACCCTGGCCTGCCTTCAAGCATCCGATTGTCATGTCCGATGCGACCCTTTCCCCGACGATCCGCGCAGCTACGACCGCCGACCTCCAGGGCCTGGTGGCGCTCGTGGCGCAGTACTACATGTACGACGGCATCTCCTTTGACCAAGCGGCCATCGAGCGCGGCCTGCGCGAACTGCTCGCCCATCCGGTCCTCGGCGGCGTCTGGCTGATTTATGCTGGCGGCGACCCGCCGGGCGAGCCCGCCGGCTACTTCGTGCTGACCTACGGCTTCGATCTAGAGTTTGGCGGACGCCAAGCCACCATCACCGAGCTATTTCTGAAGGAGACGCACCGCCGCGGCGGACTCGGCTCGGCCGCGCTGCGCTTCGCCGAGCAGCTGCTTTGCGCGCAAGGAATCGGAGCGCTGGAACTGCAGGCCGAGCGCCATAACCAGGCCGCCCTCGCGTTCTATAAGCAGCTGGGTTTTGAAGCGCACGATCGGATTCCCCTGAGCAAGCGACTCTCCTCGATTCGCACCGCCGACGTACCGGCCGATTCCCGCTAGCGGCTCGTGCCGCTGTCCTCTGACGCTTCGCGTGGCCGACGGAGCAAGCTGGCGGCGAAGGCGGCGAAGGCCACCGCGCCCAGACCGAACAGGGAGTCGCCGATGACGCGCAGCCAGCGCAGCGTGTTCATGAGCGGCGTCTGCAAAAACTCCGGGCTGCGCGCGAACCAGTAGCCCACCTCGACGGCGGCGCGAGTCTGGAGCAGCCCTACGGGCAACAGGCTCAACAGCAGCATCAGGAGCAATCCGCCGTTCATGAGCCAGAACGCGGTGCCGAGCAGTCGTTCATTCCACTTTCGCTCGGGCGCCGCGGCGCGCAGGCAGAACAGCGTCAGCGCGAGCCCCAGCATGCCGTAAACCCCGAACAGCGCGGCGTGGCCGTGAACCGGCGTGGTGTTTAGCCCCTGCATGAAGTAAAGCGCAACCGGCGGATTGATCATGAAGCCGAAAAGACCCGCGCCGACCGCGTTCCAAAAGGCGACGGCGACGAAGAAATAGATCGGATAGCGGTACTTGCGCACCCAGTTGCGGTGCCGCGTAAGCCGCAGGTTTTCCCACGCCTCGTAGCCCATAAAGACAAGCGGCACCACCTCGAGCGCGCTGAACACCGAACCCAGGGCCATGATCATCGCCGGCGCGGCGGCAAAGTAGAGGTGATGCAGCGTGCCGATGATGCCGCCGGAGAGAAAGATCGTAGAGGACAGCACCACGGCACGTTCGGTCGATTGCGGCTCAAGCAGGCCCAGACGCGCAAAGAGGAACGCGAAGACCACCGTGGCGAAGACCTCGAAGAAGCCTTCGACCCACAGGTGGACCACCCACCATCGCCAGTATTCGGCGATGGAGAGGTGGGTATGGTGGCCGTAGCCGAGCGCCGCCCCGTAAAAGCCGGCGATGGCCAGGGCCGACAGCACGAACAGAAACAGCAGGCCGCGGCTTGCATCCGGTCGGCGCAGCGCGGGCAGCACGGCGCGCAGGACCAGGCCCACCCATAGGAATAGACCCAGCAGGAGCGCGATCTGGAACGCGCGGCCGAGGTCGATGTACTCGTAGCCGCTGTGTCCGAAGTAAAAGCGCATCGTGTCATCGGCGAAGCGATGCATGACGCTCAGCCACTGGCCGGCCATCGAGCCGATGACCACAAGGACCAGCGCCCCGAGCAGCAGGTGCGCGCCCAGCGCCTGACCCGGCGGCTCGGCGCCGCCGATGCTCGGGGCGATGAAGAGGCCGGCGGCCAGCCAGGCCGTGGCGATCCAGAAGATGCCGAGCTGGGTATGCCAGGTGCGCGTAATCACATAAGGCAGCCAGCGCGACAGCGGTACACCGTAGAAACCGTCGCCCTCGACGCCAAAGTGCGCGGTGACGATGCCGACCACGATCTGCAGCAGGAACAGCACGACGACGATGCCGAAATACAAAAGCGATGCGCGCTGGGACGGGGTAAGCTGCGCGCGCAGCAGCGGATCGTCGTTTGGCGGCTCTTTGGCTGTGTCCTCGGGCTTGCGCGCGGCGCGGAAGAAGACCATCGCCGCAATGCCCGCCAATAGGACGATGATGCTGACGCCGGTCCACACCACCGCGTCGCCAGTCAGCCGGTTTTGCACCAGCGGCTCGTGGGGCCAGTTGTTCGTATAGGAGACGCCGGGCGTGCTCGGGCGGTCGGTACTGGCGGCCCAGGAGGACCAGAAGAAGAAGGCGGTCAGCTGGTGGATCTTGCGCGCATCGCGCTGGGTGCCGGCGGGAATGGCGAACTCGCGGCGGCCTTCGCGAAACAGCTGACTGTAATACGCCGAAAGCTCGCGATAGGCGCGCGCCCGCTCGCTTGACACGCTCAGGGTGCCGCTTTGGGGATCATACGTGTTGGTGCGAACGGCGAGCCGCAACCGCTCGCGCAGCGCCGCTTGGGTCTCCGGGTTCAGCGCGTCGTACGGCGCGCCGCCGGCTTGCTGGGCGTACTGTTCAAGCACGCTGCGCGCTTCGCGGTGCAGGTAGTCGGCCGTCCAGTCGGGGGCCACGTAACTCCCGTGCCCCCAGATAGAGCCCACCTGCATGCCGCCCATCGCCTGCCACACATTCTGACCGTCTTTTATCTCTTCGGGCGCGATGAGCAAATCGCCAGCCGCAGAGACGACGCGCTGGGGAATCGGCGGCGCCTCCTGCTGGATGCGATGGCCGGCATATAGCAAGACTGAAAAGGATCCGACAATGACAAGTATCAGCAGCTGACGAAATCTCTGGACCGTGGTGCTTCCGATTGAGTTCATGAAGTTGGAGCTGTGCAATTGGCAAGCCAGAGCGAAACAAGTGAAATCATGCCGCGACGCGGCAAAGTCTGCGCGGCCCAGCGCAATTGGCGCATTTTTTTCGCGCGCTGCATCGGGCGCGGCGGCGTGAAAATGGCAGCCGCACGCACGCAGCGGTGGACGGAGCGTCTGCCGGTCGCCGCGATTCCGGAGCAGCCTCTTTGGGACCTGGGGTTCCGACTTGTATGTGCGCTGCGGCGCCGCGACGTGATAGGGTAATACGGTCGCAAGCCGGCCTGTCCCAAGCGGGTCGGTGGCCGCTGCCCAGCTCATCGCGAGGAGGAACTCATGCTTCATCTAGGCTTATCCCGGCGCTGGTTTACGCCGATCCTGGTTCTCGTGGCGCTCTGCCTTGGCTCGCTGGCTGGGACCGGCTGCGGGGGTCCTCGCTGGGTGGTCGTGCGCCAGGCGGCGCCTAATCCGCTTCACGGACAGAGCCAGTTCGTCATCGAGGCCGTCACCTATCCCAACCTCCTTATCGGAGACAAGCCGGAAGCCGCGTGGTTGTCCGAAAAGAAGGAAGACGCGCGGCAGAGCTTCGAAGGCGACAAGACCGAGACCGCCAAGAACCTGATCGAGCAGCTAATCGCCCGCGCGGGCAGCCGCGGCATTCAAGTCATCCCCTGGAGCGGAGCCCCGGGCGCATTCAATCTCCGCCCAGCCATCACGTTCTTTGAGCCCGGCAACTACAATGGCTTCGTCAACACCGCGACCACGGTCCAGATCTCTGTGCAGGTACTGAGCGCCCAAGGCCAGATCATCGATGAGGTAGTCTTCCGCTCCGATGTACCGGCCACCCTATACAATCCCACCAGCGGCGGCCGTATGCAGCTCGCGGGTAAGGATCTAGGCGGACAGATCGCCAACTATCTCATCTGGCGCAGCCTCGGCGGCTAGCGGTTCGCTGGGCTAAAATGCCCGCTCCGCCGCTTGACAAGCGGCCGCGCTTCACGCTGGACGCGGAAGGCGCGGAACAGCGACATTACGTGGCTGGGACGGCGGATCGTTGGCAGGACATCTTCATCCGTAGGTCCGTGTGAGTACGGATGGGAGGGGCATAATCCCCGTTCCGGATCATTCCGCTCAGACCGACGGCCCAGATATTGTTGGCATCGGTCCCCCAGATGCCGTAGAGGTAAAGAGTCGAGCCGGCAGTCTGGGTCTTCCAGGCAGTGCCGTCCCACTTCACGATCCTGTCAAGAACCTTTCTATCAGCGATGGTATATGACTTAATTCAAGCGGTATGCTGCCGCCGTTGGGTACCAAGTTCCGTGTGAGATAGTGTACGAAATGCCTGGGCTCTGTCGGAGACAGGGGGGGTCTACCGCACTCGGAGTACAAAGGCAGCTTTCCGCGGAACGAAGGAGGACCAGCAGGCGCTTTTTGCGGAATAGCCAGCCTCCGAGCGACGGACGGCGGCGAGAGACTAAAAGCAAGGTCCCGTAGTGTCATTGCCCTTCGGGCACACGCCGTGACCGTCCCACCACGCATTCTCGGACGCGCAAATCGCGTCGTACGCGGGGTTTGACGGCACCATACCGCCGACGACAAGCGTCGAGAGCTGAAGAAGCGACACGGTCTGCTCGGCGGGCGCGACGAGCGAGTAGCCAATGAGATCGCTCGGCAGATACTGGCTCTTGTGAACCAAGTAATCGTCGATGCGCGCGTGCCACGTGCCTGCCGAAGCTGCGTCGTAGGCTCGCAGCAGCGAATCTCCCGGAACCCACGCGCGCTCGTGCACGCCGCCGTCGGTGCCGAGGTAAATCTCGGTGTTCTCGACGAGGAAGACTCGCCTGTAGTCGAACGCGACTTGCTGCGCCGCAGACAGCGTCAGCGCCCCGACCGCGCGGTGGTCCGGGTGACAATAGACGCCGTGGCGCGGGTCGAACGTCAGGACGACATCGGGATTCACGGTCGTGAGCACGTCCGCGAACTTTTGTTGGATGAGCGCGACGCTCGTGTCGTTGGGGAGGTGGCTATAGGTCTGATTCCAGTTTTGCGCGTCACCGGCCACGGTCGCCGACGCCGTGTCCTCCAGAGCGAGCTCGAGGAGCGTCCCATGGTACGACGCCGCGACGCTTTGCATTTCGGCCACGCGGAACGCGCCGACGCTGCCGGGCGGCGCGCCGCCGTTGTCCGCGGTCCCACACGCGCCGGGCCCCAATTTGCAGTGGCCTTTGCCTCCGTCCGTTACGACGAGGAACGTGCACGCGGCTCCTTGTCGATTGCACGCATCAAGGAGCAGTGGCGCAACGTAGCCCTCGTCATCGGGATGCGCGCCCACCCACAACACGCTCTTGGGGCTCATTCCGAGCACGGCCGCGAGATTCGATGCGTCCGCCGGATGGCTCGCCATGTCGGGTGGTGCCGTCCGAGTGGCGAGTTCGGAGCTTCCGCAGGCGAGACAAAGCGTTGCAGTGGCCAGCAGTGGCCGAAAAAGACGCTTCAAGTCCATTTGCCCTCTGCGAAGAAAAGCCGTGCGATTCGACCCGCTCAACACCGTAACACGCTCGCTCAGTCGCTCGCAACGACCACGGCCTAGTGGCTACGGCGCGCCGTCAGCTTGCAGGGATCATGGATATACAGTAAGAGCTGCCCGTGTTCTCGTGCGGGTTCCGCTTCAAGGAGGCGAGCCTGCAGATGAACGTGGGGGCCCGAGCATCCCAGACTGCATCAAGAGGGTGGCAGCCCAGCGCGCAGGTCGTTCGGCCGGGTCACGGCAGTCATTGCTGCGCCGCGAGCCTTGCGAAGTCGCGGTGGGTCAGATCATCCTGCCAGCCGAGCGAGCGCAGATGCTCGAGCAGCGGGCGGGCAGCTTCTCCGCGGTCCAGCTCGAGCAGCGTCTGGGCGCGCGCATCCTGCGTCAGAAGCAGCGATTCGCTCGTGACCCCGGCGGTGAGCGTGTCTGCGAGGGAGAGCGCGCGCTGCGCCGCGGCGAGCTCGCCGCGCTGGCGGCTGATGCGCGCGAGCGCCAGCTGTTCGCGGGCGAGCAGCGTGGACCAACGGGAGTGATTGGGGTCTGCTTCGTGAATCGGCAGCAGGATGCCGCGCGACTTCTCCAGCGCCGCGAG
The DNA here is from genome assembly GCA_937879845.1 of uncultured Myxococcales bacterium. Lineage (GTDB taxonomy): Bacteria > Myxococcota_A > Polyangia > Palsa-1104 > JAEUJZ01 > CALFML01. The sequence continues at coordinate 4,714 of CALFML010000797.1, read as the reverse complement.
CGCGGCGGCCAGATCTCCTTGCCCCTGCAGCACGCGGGCGAGCAGGAGGTACGACTCGCCGAGATGCGCCTTCATATCGGCCAGATAGGGCATCTCCAGCGTCAGGCTCGTGAAGCCGTCAATGCTGTCGTGCGCCGCGGCGAGCGCGGCGTCGAGGCGGGCCGCGTAGTATTCGGTCTCGGCGAGGGCGCGTGAAATCTCATTGGACAGATGGCGGAAGAACCGCTGCTTGGGTCCCGTGGACGCCCGCTGCAGCTGGCCGTATAAGGTGCGGGCGCGCTCGAAGGTCGCGCGCGCGGCGGGCAAAGGAGCAGTCCCAACGAAAAGATGTCCGACGCGGGTGTGATCGGTTCCCCGCGCGCCTGTTCCGGAGACATGTAGTGCGGCGTGCCGAGGATCAGACCATTGTGTGTGAGCGGACTCGTTCCCGTCGCCGCGACCTCGGGGCCGGTTCCCATCGCCGGCGGACTGGCGGGCGCCGACGCGGCTTCCGCCGCCAGATCGTCCCAGCGCTCCATGCGCGCGATGCCGAAGTCGAGCACCTTGACCTGCCCCGCATGCGTCAGCATGACGTTCTCCGGCTTCAAGTCGCGATGCACCACGCCCGCGGCGTGCGCGACCTCCAGCGCGTCCGCGATCGCCACGGCGATGCGGTCGCGGTCGCGCAGCGGCAGCGCTGCGGTGGGCACATCGCGAAGGCTCCGTCCGTCGATATGTGTGTGAGTTAGTCGGGGAATTGAGTACGCGCCTTATCCGCATTGGTAACGGACAGCAGGCAGACCTTGAAATGTCAGGGGGGGGGCCGACTCCCTTGATGGTCGAGCAGCAGGTCCGCGGCAAGACCGGCGAGCGGAGAGCGCTATACTCGGTGCTTGCTGCCCGTTTTGCTGGAGGTACTGAAGCACAGATAGTCGCCTACGAGCGGGCGGCGTGTGCCTTCGGCATCGCGCGTCAGCTCGGCTCTGATTGCCTGGATCTCTTCGCGGACCCAGAAGCGGGCCGCGACCTCAAAAATGGCACGCGTACCTGGCCGATAGCGACCTGGCTGGAGGGTGAGGACACACGCTCCGAGCGAGTAGCTGCGCTAGAACGAGCCTGTGTGTCCGTTGCGGCGCGCATCGAGGTCTGTCGCCGGATGGTGGCCGACGGAGTAATAGAGCGTACCTCTGCACGTATTGAATTCTGGCGTGCCCAAGCGCACGCGGAACTTGTCAATGCCAAGCGTAGCGCTGAAGGTGGCTTTGGGCTGCGGCGCATGATCGATGCTTGTCGGCTCGACCAGCGTCTGCTGATCGACCGCGTAGGCACGGCCGAATCTACCAATGCTGTGGGGTGAGCAACCCTAAGACGAGGTCAACGTCGTCCTCCGTTGCCCATCGGAAATCGCCCCTCAGGGGATGAACGGCAGAAGGGTCGGTGTACGTCGGCGGTAGTCCTCGTAATCGGCCGGGAAGAACTGCATGAGCAGTGCCTCCTCCTTGGGGATGCGGCGAGCGAAGAACCGCTGGGCCACCACCGCGGCGAGCAGCGTGGTTCCCGGGTTGACGAGCGTGAGCTGTATCCCGATCGCCCAAAAGAACCAGCCCAGGTACCCCGGGTGCCGCACCCAGCGGTAGATGCCGTGCGTGACGAGCAAATGTCCGTCGCGCCTGTTCGCCGCGATCGTGTGTGTGAACGCACGCCCAGCCGTCAGCATCCCGGACTTGCGGACGAGTTCTCCCGCCACCGCGAGCGCCACACCGAACCACGAGATCGCCTCGACCTTGATCCACGGTACGAATCTCTGCTCAAGCTAGTACTCACCGAGCGCGAGCGCGAGCATCGCAAGGTACGGCGGCGAGAGCAGCAGGGACTCCCACGAGAGACGCTCGCGATGAAACCAGAAGACAAAAGCTAACTCGGAGAGGTGAAACACAAAAATGATGACCACGAAGGCGAGAGCCATCGACGGCATTTATTGAGTATACACGACGTGGAGGACGACTAAAAGGGAACAACGGAGATGCGCTTCACGCGAAGCGCAGCGGATCAATCTGCAGATCGTCGAGCAAGGGCGCGGTGATAAGACCCAGACCCTGGGTGTGTCCCGGCAGCGCACCCACCATCGCGAGCGCAGCCAAGCCGACGCAGATCCAGCCATAGGAATAGCGAGCGCGTGCCATCAGCGCGGTATCTTATCAGGAATGTCGAAGGACGGCGGCGGCGTGACCGCGGCCCCGCGGGAGCATTATCAAAGCGCGCCGCGCCGCGTTCCGCATGCCGCCCGAGCCGCACCGCTGGTTGCGTTCTCGCTTCTCCAACGGAAGCCGGACGCAGTGCTGCTCACGGGTCCGAGAATGCACCCATCATGACGCGCAGAGTGCGCGCGCCGTGCCAGGGAAGCCCGCAGTGGAACATTTGCAGGTTGTCAATGAGCAGGACGTCGCCGTCTTGCCAGGGAAACGCGATGAGCTGATCCGCTATGGCAGAGCCAAGCTCTTGCTGCTCGGCAGACGTCAAAGAGAGCTCTCGCACGCGGCGACCGCCTATGTGCAGGTGGGCATATGCGTGCTTGAAGCAGGTCCATAATAGGGAGGACGATAGATAATCTGCGTGCACCGCCAGCCAGTCCGCGCGGGAGTGCCGGTCGCGAAAGTGCCGCCACACCTGCGTTGGGCCGTAGGGCGACCATACATTGATGTTGAGCAGCAGGCTCTCTCGCTCCGTCTCTGGAACCTTGACGACATAAGGATGATTGAATATGACCCGAGTAGTCGCTGCGCCGCCGCGCTCAGTCTGATAGACACTGCAGCCGGAGCGTGCGCAGCGGCTGCGGATCTCAGACGGGTCCGTCGTGCGAAAAGCCTTCTGATAGTCGCTCTCCCCAACGATGTAGTCGCACTCCCGGGAAGCAGTCTTGAACTTTCTTCGCAGTCGTCCGGATAGCTGGGCGCAAACTTCGACAGAATCACAAAGGAGCGTCTCACCGCCGCGGCTCGGCGCCTCTTGGCAGTAGAATGCGATCCAGCGGGGACGCTCGGGGGAGTAGCAGTTCTCGGTGTGGAGTCCGCCGTGCGCGCGCAGCGTCGCGCCATTATCTGTCGTAAAGACCTTGTCGCTGACGACATCGCGGCCTTTCTCGCGAAACAGGTAGTCGTCCCAGGCCGCCAGGTCCAGTCCGGCCAGCGTCTTACTGAAGTCGGTGGCGGAGCGGATGGGGAAGCCGCGCAGGAGTACGGCGCCGCGCTCCGTGAGCCCGCTCCGCACCGGGCCGGCCAAGTCGGCGTGGCTCTCCTGCGCACCAGGCTGCTGTTCGATCAATAGGGGCGAGCGCTGACTCGTCTTTACAGAGAAAGATAAAGGCATTGGTGATAATACTCTAGTGACATTTGCCTTGGTGGGGCCGAGTGATTCCTCGGTCCATGGAACATACGCGGTCGCAGCGGACCGAGAACTATATCACTTCATCATCGAGACAATACGAATAAGTCAAGAAAGAAGGTTTGGCAACAAGCGCGAGGTGGCGGCCGCGCCACTTGCCGGAGGTTTTCGCGGCGGCGGCGGCGAACCGCGGTAGCGACGGCATCCCCGCTTGCCGTGGAGCGCCGCTCCGCTTGCCGGCCCTCAGAACGAGAGCCGCGCTCCGAGCCGCAGGTAGAGCGGAAGCTGGTAGGCGGTCGGCTGTCCGTAGTTGCTGTTGAGAACCAGGGTCTGGCCTTCCACGGCCCGCAGGTGGGCAAGGTCGGGGATCTTGCCGTTTAAGATCGGGCTCACTTCCGAATAGGTGTAGTCGTCATCGACGCTGGTCACCTGCTGCTGGTTGAGCAGGTTTATCACGTCGGCAAAGACCATAAGTGCAACCTGTCGGCCGAGCTTGTGTTCGTAGGCGGCGTGCAGATCGAGCTGGGTCACCACGGGCGTGCGGCCTCCGGAGCCGCGCGGCAGGATGAAGACCTGGCTCGGTCCGTATAGCGGGTGGCCGCCAAGGACGTTGACCGGGCGGCCCGAGTACGCGGTCCCGGTCAGGCTGAGCGTCAGGCTGCCGCGCGGTCCGAGCGGCTGGACATAGGTGACGAGCAGCTTGAAGTTGTGCGGCCGATCCGTGGGCAGCGGACCGTTGCGGTTGGCGATGAGGTCAGGCAGATCGAACGCCAGGGAGATGTTGGGAGCCAGGTCGTTTGTGTGCGCGTCATACGGACCAGGGTAGTTCCCGATCGTGCGCGAGTAGGTGTAGCTCCCAAGCAGGCTGAATCGATTGGACAGCCGCTTCTGCGCCGTGAGGACCAGCGCCTGGTAGGTGCGCGTCGCATGATTGACGCCGCTAGTGATGGCGCGATACCCAGCGAGCTGCGCGCGCGCTTTGGCCAGCTCGGCCTGCGAAAGGGGGCTATTGTCCGCTTGCAGCTCCGCAATCCGCTGCTCGTATTTCTGCACCTGCGCCGAGTCCGGCGGCGCGCCGGGGTTGCCGAGGATGGATGAGACGCCGCCGTCGAACCCTACGTCTTCGACGACATTCCCGAGGTTGCGATAGATGTAACCGATGCCGAGCACGAAATCGAAGCCGACATCGACCAGGAACCCGGCCGAGACTTCGTCGAGGTACTGGCCCTTCATGCCCGGCTCGACCAAGTAGGGATCGCCGCCGACCAGGAACTGGCGGCGGTTCACCGAACAGGGAAAGCCGGGCGCCGGCTGCGGCACCGGCAGCGGGCGGCCTTCGGGCGTAAGCGCCACG
>CALFML010000796.1 GCA_937879845.1 uncultured Myxococcales bacterium | reverse complement strand
GCTTGTACAGCCTGCCTTCCGCGTTGGGCTCGAAGATGACGTAGGCGCCGCCGGGGCGCAGCACGCGCGCGATCTCGCGCAGCGCCGCCTCGCGCTGGTTCAAGATATAGAGGAAGCTGTGGTGGGTGACGACGTCGAAGCTGGCGTCGGCGAACGGCAGGCGGTTGACGTCGCCGTGCACAAGCTCCACGGCGCAGCCGGCCCGGCGCAGGTATTTCTGGGCCTGCCGCAGCATCGTTTTCGCAAAGTCGAGGCCGATGATGAACAGGTCCGGCCGGCGATCGAGCAGGCCGATGGCCGAGATGCCGGGACCGATGCCCAGGTCGAGGACGGCCAGCGGGCTGCCGTCGGCTTTAGCCGGCGGGAACGAATCAGCAAGGCTCGCACAATGGTCGCGAAAGGTGCGCTCCCAGGTCATCCATGCATATAGACGTGCCCCGAGCGCGAAGATGAAGCGGCGGCCGAAAAGGCGGCGAAAGCGCTGGCGTAGTGTGACGTGCATGGCGGCGCATATTGCCGTAGCGCCTGCGAAACTGCGATAGGCAAAGCCGGCGGCTCTAGCCGCGCGGCATCGCGCTTGGGAGAGACAGGACCGCCTCAAGGCCTCTTGGGGCGGCGGGCCGCAGGACGAGCTGGCCGCCTAGCAGCCGCATGAACTCGCGGGTCAGCGCCAGACCAAGGCCGAATCCCTCGGTGGTGCTGCGGTGGCCGGAGCCGCGATAGAAGCGGTCGCAGACGCGGGCGAGTTCGTCTCGGCTCATTCCGGGGCCGCTGTCGCGTACGACGATATCGACCGCGCCCTGAGCCTGCCGCAGCTGCACGGTCACGGTGCTGCCGGCCGGGCAGAACTTGCACGCATTATCGAGCAGGTTGGCAAACGCGCGGCCAAGGAGCAGCGGATCGGTGTAGATGGCGCAGTCGTCGTCCGCCGAGTCGGGCAGCGCGAGGGTGAGGCAGACCTCGCGCTCGGCGGCGACCTCTGCGAAGGGGGCCGCGATCTGGGCAAGGAGCGAAGCGGGATAAACCGTGGTCGGAGCGACCGGCAGCTCATCGGCATCGGAGTGGGCCAGGGTGAGCAGCAGATCCACCAAGCGGCTGAGTCGGCTGAGCCCTTCCAGCGTCGCGCCGAGCGTGTCGAGCAGCTGCTGCGGCTCGCGGGGGCGATGCAGACAGATCTCGATGTCGCTGGAGAGGGCGGCCAGCGGGGTGCGCAGCTCATGCGCGGCATCCGCGGTGAAGCGGCGCAGGCTGGTGGCCGCGCGGGCGATGCGATCGAGCATGGAGTTGAGCGACTCGACAAGCTCTTCAAGCTCGCGGCCGGCGCCGGGGTCGTTGGGGATGCGCTCATCCAGATGCTCGAACGTAAGCGTGTTGGCCGTACGGACGATTTGACCGATGGAAAAAAGCGCGTGCCGGCTAAGCAGGTAAGCGCCGCCGACGGCCGTGGTCACTGCGATCGGGATTCCGGCGAGCAGGGCCAAGGCGAGCAGCCGGCGGACCGCGGCGAGCTCGCGCTCCTTTTCTTGTATGGGCTCGTCTTCGACCGCCTCCGCGGCAACGGCTGCCAAGTACACGGCGCTGCCAAAGACCAAAAGCGCCGCCGTAAGCACCCCGGCAAAAAACAGCACGAGCCGGACGCGCAGGGCACGCAGGGTCCCAAAGAAGCTTCGCAGCGCGCTCGTGGGTCTAGGCCGGGTCATGTTTGGGGTGTGCCGGCAAGGGCGGGGCCGATGCGGTAGCCGACGCCGCGCACGGTCTCGATAGGGCAGGGGTGGCCGCTCTGCTGCTCGATGCGGCGGCGCAGCTGACCGATGTGGACATCCACAAGGTTGGTTTCGGGATCGAAAGAGTATCCCCAGACCGCGGACAAGAGCATGGAGCGGGTGACGATCTCGCCGCTATGGAGGAGCAGGTACTCAAGGAGCGCGAACTGCTTCTGGGTCACATCGATGCGCTGCTCGCCGACGCGGACTTCGTGCGCGGCGGGATCGAGGGTGAGCGGTCCCACGCTGAGGAGCGAGCGGCGCTGCGGCGTACCGCGGCGGAACAGGGCCCGCAAGCGGGCCAAAAGCTCCGCAAAGGCGAACGGTTTGATCAGGTAGTCGTCGGCGCCCAAATTGAGGCCGCGGACGCGGTCGGCAACCGCATCGCGAGCGGTCAGAAGTAGGATGGGAGTCATGTAGCCGGCCGCG
>CALFML010000795.1 GCA_937879845.1 uncultured Myxococcales bacterium | reverse complement strand
GGCATCAAGTCCAAGATGCTGGCCGCGCACCGCGCCGGCATCAAGACCGTCATCCTGCCGGAGCGCAACCAAAAGGATCTCATCGAGGTCCCCGAAGAAGTGCGTGCCGAGCTGACGTTCGTGCCGGTGAACAACGTCCGTGTCGTCCTCGATACGGTTCTGGAGCGCACGCCGGGCAGCAAGCTGTTCGCTTCGTCCGGGTCGGCGGATCCGACCGGCTTGGTCCCGCCGCAAGATGTGCTGCCGGCGGTGAGCGGCCCCGCGACCAGCGTTCCGAGCTCATAGTCCCGCGAGCCGCGCGCTCGTAAATTCCCCAAGTCCCCCCTGCGGCCTTCGGCGAGCTCTTTTGGCTCGTCGGAGGCCGTCATTTTTCATGGCGCAGCTGCACGAGTTATGCAATGTGCCAGACCATCCCATTTCAGCCGGCGTACGAGCCGGCGCACCGTCTCAAACTTCAGCTCGGTAGGTACGGTTTTGTCACGAATGCTTCCCATCTGTCTGCGCGCCGCGCGGACGCACAACCTTCGGTCGGTGGATCTGGATCTGCAGCCTGGCCAGTTCGTGGCCCTGACGGGGCCAAGCGGCGCCGGCAAGTCGTCGCTCGCCATGGATACGCTGTACGCGGAGGGGCAGCGGCGCTTCGTCGAAAGCTTCAGCCCCTATGCGCGGCAGTTCCTTGAGCGGCTGCAGCGCCCGGATGTCGACCGTCTCGACCCCATCGCCGCCACGGTGGCGGTGGATCGGCGCGCGCCGGTGAAATCCAGCCGCTCGACGCTGGCCACGCTGGCGGATCTGGAACCCTACCTGGCGGCGCTATTCGCGGCGGAGGCGGTGCCGCTGTGTCCGCGCTGCGGTGTCGCCGCCGCGGCGCTGTCCGCGCCTGAGGTCGCGGCGCGGCTTTTAGGCCAGGCCGCAGGTGCGCGCGCCATCGTCTCGTACCCGCTCAAGCTCGGGCCGGGCGACGATGCCGTGCAGACGCGCAACCTGCTGCTGCAAGACGGCTTCCGCCGGGTGCTGATCGAAGACGAAGCCCGCGACCTGGAAGAGGTCGAGCCGGGTCTGCTCACTGGCCAAAGGGTCTCGATCATCGTCGACCGCGTGACCGTGGCCCAGCCGGAGCGGGCGCGGCTTATCGATGCGCTGGAGCAGTGCCTGAGCCGCGGCGGCACCGCCGAGGTGAAGCTGCAGCCGCCCGGCAGCGCGGCCGCCGACGTGGCGCGCAGTCCGGCGCTGCGCTTTGCCCGCGGACTGTTTTGCCCTTCGTGCACGCGGGCGTTCGATCCGCCGCACGGGCGGCTTTTTTCCTATAACTCGCCGCTCGGGGCCTGCCCGGCGTGCCGCGGCTTCGGCCGGGTCATCGGCATCGACTGGGACAAGGTCATCCCCGATCCCGAAAAGAGCCTGCGCGACGGCGCCATCCGCGCCTGGTCGGGCAAGATTTCGCAGTGGGAGCGGGCGGCGCTGGTGCGGTTCGCGGGGCGCAAAGGCATTCCGCTCGACAAGCCCTGGCGGGCGCTGACGGCGACGCAGAAAGAGCAGGTCCTCACCGGCGAAGGGACGTGGGACGACGGCAAGTATCCGGGCGTGCGCGCCTGGTTCGCGTTTCTCGAGACGCGGACCTACAAGATGCACGTTCGCGTTCTGCTGTCGCGCTACCGCGCGTATACGCTGTGCGGCGAATGCCACGGAGCGCGGCTGCAGCCCGCGGCGCTCGCGTACAAAGTGGCCGGCCTGGATCTGTCGCAGTGGCACGCGCAGAGCGTCAGCGCGGCTCTGGCGAAGGTGCAGGAGCTGAGCGCCGGATCGTCCAAGGGCCGCTTATGCCAGTCGGCGCTGGAGTCGCGGCTGCGCTACTTGGAGCAGGTCGGACTCGGGTACCTGACGCTGGATCGGCAGGCGCGGACGCTGTCGGGGGGAGAGGCGCAGCGGGCCGGGCTTACCACGGCGCTTGGCGCCGCCCTCACCGGCACGCTGTTCATCTTGGATGAGCCGAGCGTCGGTCTGCACGCGTGCGACGTGCCCAAGCTCGGAGCGGCGATGCAGGCGCTGTCGCGGGCCGGGAACACCGTGCTGCTGGTGGAGCACGATGAGTCGCTGGTGCAGGACTGTGATCGCGTGCTCGAGCTGGGGCCGGGAGCGGGAGCGAGCGGCGGTCAGGTCCTGTATGACGGCGCGCCGGCGGGGCTTCTGGGTCGTCCCGACCTGCCGACCGGCCGCGCCTGGCAGCGCCGGCGCGATGACTCCGTGTCGATCGCGCCGCGGCGCTGGCAGCAGGCGATTGCGGTGCGCGGCGTCCGCGTGCACAACATGCAGGGGCTGGACGTCGATTTCCCGCTCGGCGTTGTGGTCGCGGTGACCGGGCCGAGCGGGTCGGGCAAATCGACGCTGGTGGAGGAAGTGCTGTACCGGGCGGTGGCACGCCTGACCGGCGACACGAAAGTAGAGCGGCCGGAGGAGTTTGCCGCGCTGCGCGGCGCCGATGGGCTGCGGCGGGCGGTGCTGGTCGACCAGTCGCCGCTCGGACGAACGGCGCGCGGCAACCCGGCCACCTATACCAAGGCCTGGGACCGCCTACGCACCCGCTTCGCCGCCGAGCCGTCTGCGGCCCGCGCCGGGCTTACGGCGTGTCACTTCTCGTTCAACGTCGCCACCGGCCGCTGCGAGGCCTGCGACGGCGAAGGCTATGAGACGGTGGAGATGCAGTTCCTGGCCGACGTGTCGTTCCTGTGTCCGGTCTGTCAGGGCCAGCGCTTCAAGCCGGAAGTTCTGGCGGTGACGCACTGCGGGTTGTCCGTAGCGCAGGTGCTGGAGCTCACGGTGGAGGAGGCGCTCGCGCGGTTGTCGCCGGCGAGCGCCCCGGATGCGGCGCTGCGGCGGGCGCTTACGCCGGTGGTGCGGGTCGGACTCGGCTACCTGCCGCTCGGGCAGCCGCTCTCTACTCTGTCGGGCGGCGAAGCGCAGCGCCTCAAGCTGGCGCGGGCGCTCAGCGAGCCTTCCGCCGGAACCCTGTTCGTCGTCGATGAGCCGAGCGCCGGACTGCACGCCGAAGATGTCCGGCCGGTGGTCGCGGCGCTGCATGCGCTGGTCGATGAGGGCGCGAGCGTCGTAGTCGTCGAGCATGATCTGGACGTCATCGCCGCGGCGGACTGGGTGATAGACCTGGGACCCGGCGGCGGACCGCAGGGCGGCCGGCTGGTGGCGCAAGGGACGCCGGCGCAGCTTGCAAACGCAGCAACCAAGACTGGGGAGGCGCTGCGCACCAGGCGGAGCGCCGCCGGTACGCCGGCCCCGCAAAAGATCGCCGCCAGAGCTCCGGTCGATGGAGCTGAAGTGACGGCGATCACCGTGGAGCACGCCCGCGAGCACAACCTCAAAGAAGTCTCGTGCCAGATCCCGCACGGGGCGATGACCGTGGTCACCGGACCGAGCGGCTCCGGCAAATCGTCGCTGGCTTTCGATGTCGTCTATGCCGAAGGGCAGCGCCGCTTCATGGAGACGCTGACGCCCTATGCGCGGCAGTTCTTGCCGACTTTGCCGCGGCCCGACGTCGATCACGTGGGCGGCGTTCCACCGGCGATTGCCCTGGAGCAGCGCACCGCCCGCGCCGGCGCCAACTCAACGGTGGCCACGGTCACGGAGGTGGCCCATTACCTGCGCCTGCTGTTCGCCAAGGTCGGAACGCCGCACTGTCCGCGCTGCGACACCCAAGTGGTGGCGACCTCCGCCGATGCGCTGCTTGCCGCCCTGACGGCCGAGCGCGGACGCTTTACGGTCTACGCTCCGGCGGTCCGAGCGCGTAAAGGTGTGTATCTGGATCTGCTAAACGATGCCGCGCGGGCCGGGCTCGTACAGGCGCGCATCGACGGGCAGCTGATGGAAATCGATCCTCCGCCCAAGCTCGCCAAGACGCGGGAGCACACGATCGATCTGGTTGTGTACAGCGGAACGCCGGCGAAGCTGTCGCGCGCGGAGCTGGAGACCGCGCTGCGGTTCGGCGATGGCAGCCTGCGCGTTGCTCGCGGTGCGCCGACCGCTGAGCCGACGATTGATGAGCGGGTGCTGTCGACGCGGCGGGCGTGCGCGGCCTGCGGCACCGGTGTACCGGAGCTCGATCCGCGGTGGTTTTCGTTCAACACCAAGCAGGGGCAGTGCGAGCGCTGCCTGGGGCGCGGCTTCGAAGGCGCGGAAGACGAGGCCGACGCGCCGCCGGCCGAGCGCACGGTGTGCCGCGCCTGCAACGGAACCCGGCTGTCGCCGATCCCGCGCAAGGTGCGCCTGTGCGGCCTGACCTATCCCGAGGTGTCGCGCCATGAGGTCGGCCGCGCCCTGGAGCTCCTCTCCGGGATGCAGTTCCACGGCAAGGAGCAGATCATCGCCAAGGCGCCGCGCGCCGAGCTGTTGCGGCGCTTGGAGTTCGTCAACCAGGTCGGCCTGGGCTATCTCGCGCTCGACCGCTCGGCGGCGACTCTGTCGGGGGGGGAGATGCAGCGGCTGCGGCTGTCGGCGCAGCTTGGCTCCGGGCTGACCGGGGCGCTTTATGTCTTGGATGAGCCGACGATCGGCCTTCATCCGCGGGATACCGACAAGCTGATTCACAACCTGCGGGCTCTGGTCGGCACGGGTTCCACCGTACTGGTCATCGAGCACGACGAAGCGACGATCCGCGCCGCGGATCATCTGATCGACCTGGGGCCCGGCGGCGGACGACTCGGTGGCCGCGTTGCCGCTGAGGGCGCCGCAGCGGAGGTCCTGTGCCGCCCCGATTCGCCGACCGCGCAAGCCCTGGCTGCGGAGTCGGTGACGCCAGTCGCCCGAGCGGTCGCCGCACGTCATCTGGTCCTGCGCGGGGCCCGCGCCCACAACTTGAAAGGTGTGGATTTCCGCGTCCCGGTGGGGCGGCTGTGCGTGGTCGCCGGGGTGAGCGGCTCGGGCAAGAGCACGCTGGTGCAGAAGGTGTTCTACCCGGCGCTGCGGCAGGCGCTGGGTCTGGTGGCGCCGCCGCCGCTCGGGTTCAAGAAGCTGGAAGGGGTGGACGCGGTGCGGCGCGCTCTGGCCGTCGATCAGTCGCCCATCGGACGTACGCCGCGCTCGGTGCCGGCGACGTTCCTGGGTGTCTGGGATGAGATCCGAAGGCTCTATGCCAGCCTGCCCGAGTCGAAGGTGCGCGGGTACACGGCCCAGCGCTTCTCCTTCAACACCCCGAGCGGCGGCCGCTGTCCGGCCTGCCAGGGACAAGGGGCGATCGTCAGCGAGATGTCGTTCCTCCCCGACGTGGTTACGCCGTGCGAGGCCTGCGGCGGCGCCCGTTTCGAGCCGGCGACGCTGGAAGTTACCTACAGCGGACTGCACATCGGCGACATCCTGCACCTGTCTGCCGATGAGGCGGTGGCGCACTTCCAGAACCACCCGCGCATCGTGCGGCCGCTGCAGACGCTGCGCGACCTCGGGGTCGGCTATCTGCAGCTCGGGCAGGGGTCCAATACTTTGTCGGGCGGGGAGGCGCAGCGCCTCAAGCTCGCGGCTGAGCTTACGGCGGGCGCGGCGCACGAGCCGACGGTCTATGTTCTGGACGAACCGACGACCGGCCTGCACCTGTCAGACGTGCGGCGGCTCATCAGCGTCCTTGCGCGCCTTGTGGACCGCGGCGATACGCTGGTCGTCATCGAGCACCAGCCGGATGTGATTGCCGCCGCCGACTGGGTGGTGGAGCTGGGGCCGGAAGCCGGCGATGCGGGCGGTGAGATCGTGTTTACGGGGACCCCGGCAGAGCTTATGGGCGAAAACACCGCCACGGGCCAGGCCTTGAAGGCGCGGCGGGGCGAGCCGGCACCGCGGCGGTCGCGGGCGACCGGTCGCAGTGCGGCCGCGCGGTCTGCCGCCTGCGGCTAGGCGGTTCAGCCGCGGGTGAACTCGGCGATGAGCTGGCGGGTGCGCTCGGACCAATCGACGGCGGGCTCGCTCGCCGTCTCTTCGGCGCGGTTGCGCGACCACAAGAACACCTCCGGGTACCCTTTGGCCGATAGCAGGCGCAGACGCGACAAGACATCTTGGCTGGCGCCGAGCTCCGGCCAGGGCCGATGCACGGCGGTGGCAAACTCCCCGACGATAAGCGGCCAGTCGGGCGAGTAGGTCTGGCGCGGCACCACGTCGGGCTCGCCATAGTAGTGGAACTGATGCAGCGAGAGGCCCAGGTCGACAGCGTCCCAGAGCGCGACCGTTTCGTATTTGGCGAAACCCACGGTCGAGCGGAAGCCGGCGGCGTTTATGCGCATCGCCCCTTCGCGCAGGAACAGGCGCATGTCGTCGCGCGGTACGGTTTTTTTCGCGTCGAACTGATCCATGCTCAGGCCGGGCTGGCGGGTGCACCACTCGGGTTCGTTGATGAGCTCCACGGCGTAGATTGTGTCGCGGAAGCCGGCGGCGACCTCTAGGAGCGGCGCAAGCACGCGGTCAAAAAAACGGAGGCGCTTGCGCGGATCGACCAGCACATCCGACCGGCCGCACTTCACGACCCCCGCAGAGCCCGGAATCACGAGGCCGGGAAAGCAGAAGTGAAAGTCGATGAGCGACGGCACAAGCTGCACGTCGGCCGCGGCGCAAGCGGCGAGCAGCGCCGTGAAGTCAGAAAGAAACTCCGGGCTGAGCTCCGGACAGTTGTCGAAGCGCCATTGTTCGCTGGCGCTCGCGTCGCGGTGCGGCCGGGCTTCGTCCATGCCGTAGGTCGTGCCGTCGCCCAGGAGGAACCAGCGCACCGCGAACAGGCCCAGGCTGCGCAGCGCGCGCAGATCGTCTTGCAAGGTCGCGAGGAACGCGGCGCGCGGACCCCAAGGCGTACCGCTGTCGCGGCGCGGCGGCAGGCCGAAGTCCCAGGCGTAGTTGTGCCATGCGTAGTTTACGCCGACGCGCATCTTAGGAAACGCCCCTTCCTGCCGACCGTGCCCGACGGCTCTTCCGACCGTGCTGAATCGCCAAAACGAGCAGCACCACCGCGCCGCCCGCCCCCAGGCCAAGCCGCCATCGGACCTCAGCGTCGCGACGCAGGCTGTCTTCGATGCAGGACTTGGCCAGATCCGCCGGCAGGCTGCGGCTGCAGCGCTCGACCAAGGTCGCGGAGCCGCCGCGCGTGTGCCCGGGCTCCATGCCAGTGATCGTGAGCCGCAGCAGCCCGAGCGCGGACCATAACAGCAGCGCCAGACCCGCCACGGCTAGCGGCATCGCCATCCACCGCCGCGAGCGCTCGGGTGGTGGAGGCTGCAGTGGCTCACCCATACCTTCAGCATAACGCAGCCTGGGTGCGCCGGAGCGCGGCGCTCAGTAGTTGCGGGTAACGAAGAACAGAAAAGCCGCCGGCAGCAGCGCGCCGCACAGGAGCACCGCGAGCAGCTCGATGCCGCGCACCCGCAGCTCGTATTCGGGGAGCTGCTGGCGGACCGCGCCGTGGAACGCGGCGATGATGCCGACCGGAAACAGCCACATCACATCGAACGCCAGCGACAAGAAAAACACGCATGAGACCACGCCCACGAGCATCGCCAGCAGCGTCCGCGCCAGGTGCCGCAGCTCCACCGCCTCCAGGTCGGCGTCGTTGCCGGGCCACAGCGCCACCCCGATGACCAGCTTGAACGCGAGGTAGATTCCGAGCAGGTAGAGGGATCCGCCGATTAGTCCGGTCTCGGTGATGGCTTGGAAGAAGCTGTTATGGGCGTTGATGAAGCTGATTTTTTCGTAGTTGGCGAAGCCGACGCCGAACAGCGGATGCTGCCATAGCGCATCGTAGCCGTTCATGTAGGTCATGATGCGGGTCAGCGTGGAGTAGGCCGCCTCGGCCGCGTTGCGGTTGCTGATCAGCACCACCGGTGCGCCGCCGAGCCCCGCGAGCACGATGCCGACGAGCCCGAAGCGCACATAGAAAAAGCACAGCAGCACCAGCGCCAGCGCCAGCTGCGCCGCGCGCGAAGCGGCATACACCACCGCCACCCCCAAGAGCACCACCGCCCCCAAGAGCAATAACCGTTGCAGCAGCGAGCTCCCCGAAGGCCGCGGCCACGTCAGAAGCCCCAACCCCAGCGCCGCCGCCATCACCAGCGCCAGCGCCAGCGCGTTGGGATCGACGAGGTTGCCGACATAGTGGATGCGCTCCAGCACGGTCGCCAGGCCCCAGGTGCCGGTGCGCTCGCAGGCCCAGCCCTCTTCGCGCAGGTGCTCCTCGCCCTTGGGTACGTCGAAGCAGTCGGCGGCGCCGACACACTGCCGGCCGTCGGTCTGCTCGTCGTAGTTCAGCTCTCCGTTGAGCTTGTAGTGGTAGCACTGCTTGGGTCCGCTGTGCTGCGGGATGGTGATCACGGCGATGAAGGCCATCGTCGCCACGACCACCCAGCTCGTCGCCCGCAGCCGCGACGGCGAAGTCGCCGTCATGCTCACCAGCGTCGCAAACAGCATGTCCTTGGCGTAGTCGCCGCGCAGGAAGTCGGAGAACCAACCCGGTCCGTCGGCGACTACCTTGCTGAGCATCGCCCACACCCACAGGCCCCACTGCACCAGCAGCACCGCGGACGGCCGCAGCGACACGCTGCGCGTCAGCACGTTCCAGCCCAGGGTCAGGGCCAAAAGCACCGTGAGCAGCGCCTGCGGGTGGAGGCTGGCGACCAGATCATTTGTCAGATCCAGGCGCAGGAATCGGTGCGCCACAATCGCCAAAATGACCACAAAGGCCGCCACGTCCTCCCGATGGTGGACTTGGCTCGGGGAGCGTGTCAAGAAGCGGCGCTTGGGAGCGCGGATCGGAAAGCGGAATTCTGCGGCCGGCGGTCGCCAGCGCGACGGCGGTCAGCGCGGGGCAGGGCAAGCCAGGCCAGGGCAGGCCAGGCCAGGTAAGGACAGGCCGGTTACGATGCCGCGGCCAGATCCGACATGAGTCCCAGCGACACCGGGATGTTGCCGCGGGTGGCGCGCGAGTAGGGGCAGACCTCGTGCGCGGCTTCCATGAGCGCGCGGGCCTCCGCCTCCGAAAGGCCTTCGATCTGGCCGTACAGCGCGACCTTGAGGCCGAAGCCGCCGTCGTCGGTGCGGCCGATCGAGACATCGGCGCGGATCCGCGCATCGGTGAGCGCCAGCTTCTTGGTGCGGGCGGCCAGGCGCAGGGCGCTCTCGAAGCAGGCGGCGTAGCCGGCGGCGAACAGCTGCTCCGGGTTGGTGCCGGCGCCGCCGGGTCCGCCAAGCTCCTTGGGCATGACCACCGTAAGGGCGAGGTTGCCGTCCGCGGAGGCGACCTGGCCGGAGCGGCCCCCATGGGCGGTGGCGATGGCAGTGTAGATGGGCTTCATCGTGTCTCCTTGGGCTTGCGAGTTGGGGCGTAGCAGCTCAGATATTGCTCGGCGGCTGCGGCGCGGCCTGCGGTCTGACACTGGGCTTGGTATCGAGCTTTATGTCAGGCTTGGCGTCGGGTTTTTTATCCGGCGCCCCCGCCGGCGGGCGTTTGCCGGGGTCCGCGGCCGGACCCGGATTGGCGCTGGGCGGGAGGCGCTTTATGGCGAACAGCACCTCCTCCTTGTCCAGCTCCTTGTCGTGACTCTTCGGCAGCGTCTGCGCCGGCTCGCGCAGGTGCGTGTACTGAAACGATATGGAAATGGCGCGGCGGCTGACCCAGGCGCGGAAGTTGTCGGCCTCCTGCATGATGTACTCATAGCTGCCGTCGCGCCGCGCGCGGGTGCGCAGAACGAGCGAGTTCTCATCGGTGGGCAGAGCCAGCATGCTCTTGCGGAAGGCGTCATTATAAGTGAAGTAGCGCTCGGCGTTTGACAGATAAAGGAGCCGCACCGAGGCGCCTATGCCCCGCAGCGCCGCAGCGATAGAAGACATGCATGTCCCCACCGTGAGATCGCCGCGCACCATCACCACCCGCCCGCCGCGAAACATCTGCACGAGGTAACGGTACTGCTCCGGATCGTCGAGGAAGCTGCTCACGCCGTGCGGCTTGTAGGTCGCCAGCACGCCGCGGAAGCGCCGCGGTATGGCGTAGCGCGCG
>CALFML010000794.1 GCA_937879845.1 uncultured Myxococcales bacterium | reverse complement strand
CCGCCGCCGCGCCCGCGACCGCCGCCGCTGCCGTGCCCGCCGCCGCCGCGCCGCTGGCCGCGGAGCTCCCAGTCGATCGGCTGCTCCGCCGGCTGACGGCCGCGGAACCGCCGCCCTGTCGTCCGGAGCGCACCGGTGAGCTGTTCGAGCTGGCCTCGCTGCTCACCACGCGCGATCGCGCCCTTTGGACCGATGCGCGGGCGCAGGCGACGGCGCGGGTCGTCCTTGCGGCGCTGACCGAGTGCACCGGCTGGCAGCGCGGCACGGTGCTGGCGGCGCTCGGCGCTCTGGCGGCAACCTGGCCACAGGCGCAGAAAGCGCTTTACGACGGCGGAGCCGTGGCGCAGCTGCGGCTTTTGCTGGCGGACGAAGTCGCCGAGCGGCGGCGCGGACAGGCCCTGTTCGCCCTCGGGGCGCTGTTTCCCGCGCATGAGCGCGCCGGTCTTGATGCCGCCGCGCTGCTCAAGCAACAAGAGCTGGATCGGACGCTTTTGCGTGCCGGCCTCGCAGACTCGAGCCGCTTCATACGTCGTCAGGCGGTGCTCGCGGCAACGCTGGCCCGCGATGAGGCCCTGGATGGACCGCTGCTCTCGGCTTTGCGCGTTCAGCTGGCGCAGCCGAGCGCCACGCCGGCGCCGCGAGCCGATGCCGAACCCGCAGCAGCGGCGACCCAAGGAGGGCCAGCGGAGCGCTTCGTGGCTCCGGCAGAACGAGGCGCCGCCGCGGGGCAAAAGGAGCTTCCGTCAGATTCCAGCCGACGATCGGGGCAGGCTTCGCCCCTCCGATCGGCGCCCGCAGCAGTGCAGGCGGCAGCGGACCCCACGACCCTGCAGATACCGGCGGTGTTGACGCCCGCCCAAGTGGTGGAGCTTTTGCCGCTCATGCCCTCGTTTGTCGATCTGCTGCTCTCCCTGCCGCCGCCGCGGGAGCAGGTGGCGCTCGCCAAGGCGCTCCAGCTGGCGCAGGTAGTCGCTGCCGCGAGCCCGCGATCGGCCACGGCGCAGTTTCTGCTCGCGCAAGTTCAGAGCCGGCGCCGCGACCCGGCGGCGGCGGCGACGCTGCGCCAGGCTTTGGCGCTGGGCAACCTGCCCGGGGTGTTTTTGGCCGCACTGGGGCCTGCGGGACGCTCGCTTACGCCGCCGATTGATATCGCGGCAGCGCGGCAGGCGGTACGAGCCGAGCTGGCGCGGCGCCCTGCGGCGGCCGCGGCGCAGTCGGCGTCCGTCACCCCGGCGGCACTCCGCTCCGGTCAGCTCGCGGTACGCAGCGTCTCCCCTGTGGCCCTGGCGGCGCAGGCGGCGGCGGTGCTGCGCGGTCCGGGTCTGGACAGCGCCGCGGCGCGCGCCCTGGGGGCGGAGCTTTTCGCCAGCTACCCGTTCGGCTCCGAGGACTACTACGATCCCTGCCTGCGCAGCTTTCTCTCCGGCAATAACCAGGATCTCTTGCCGGCGCTGGGCCTCTTGGCGGAGCGGACCCGCGACGGCGGTCAGTTGCTCGTCGGCGTCGTCAAGACCGTCGCTTCAGCGCCGGCCCAACCCGGTCCGCCGCCGACGCCGCCGAGCCCGGACCGCAGCCGCTACGGCGTGACCTGCGCCCTGTGCCACGCCCAGGTCGATGAGCAAGGGCTCCGCCGCGATGGGCTGCCTTCGCGTACCTACGATCAGGGGCTCTTGCTGGCGGCCTGCGTCGATCAGCCGATCCACGAAAAGTCCGGCAACCGCAACCTCATGGAGCTGCTCGATTATCGCCCGGGACGCAATGACTCGTCCTCGGACGGCGTGCACAATCCGACGGAGATTCCGTCCCTTTTCGGCCTGCGGGTCGGCGGGCCGGTGCGCTGGAACGGCGATACGCCGACGCTGGAGGTGCAGATCGACCGCAATCTATCGTCGCACTCGGCGCCGCCGGAGGTGATCGCGCTCGTCGCCGCGTACCTGCGCCAGCTGCCCTTGCCGCCACCGGCCGCGCCCGCCGTCGGCACCGAGCGCTTGGTTGCGGCCGGGGCGCAGATCTTCCAGCGGACCTGCCAGCGCTGCCATGCCGCGCCGGCCTACACCACCGGCGAGATCATCGCCCAGCCCGAGCTATCGACCGACGTGACGCGCGTCTCCGCCGTGCTCCCCAACAGCTCCGAGGGGTATAAAATCCCGTCGCTCCTGCGGATAAGCCGCAGCGCTCCCTACTTGCATGACGGCTCGGTCGCGACGCTCGAAAAGCTGCTCGATCTACAGGCGCCGAGCCGGCTCCTGCGGCCGGAGACGGCCGGCCACCGCTTCGGCTTGACCCTACCGCCGCGCGACCGGCGGGCGCTGCTTTCCTTCTTGCGCACTCTCTGACGGCGCCGCGGTGTCGCCGGCGAGAAAAAGCCGAAAGCGCTGCGCCTCCCGCGGCGGAAAAAAGTCTGTGGGCGGCACCGCCTCATGGTAGCGGCGGAAGGTCGCGGCGAACTGCTCCGGGTCGGCGTTAAATAGCTCCTCCGCCTCCGCGCACGCGCGGATGAGGCGCTCGAAGCGCAGCTTGCAGACAAGCAGGGCGGCAAGCCGCACGCCGTCGCCGTCAGCGCTCGCCAAAGCGCGCCGGAGAGCGGCCGGCAGGCTGGGGTCGGCGGCGGCTTGCCGCAGCTCAGCCAGCGGATCCGCAGACCGCATCGCCTGGGCCAAGACCGCTTCCAGCTTGGCCTGCGCCTGCGCCGGAGTCAGCCGCCGCGGCGATGCATCGAGCGGCTCCGCGGCCGGCGGCTGCGGGGCATCGCCGAGCTGAACCACCGCCGCAGCACGGTCCCTCCGGCTCCGTTTGGGTGAACTGGCGTTACGACGGCGCACAACATTACGTTAGCACCGGAGCGCGGCGCCGATGGGCCGGTTCTGGGCCGCTCGTGCGGCGTCGAACCCGGAGAGATGGGAGGGGTCAGCGAGAGCCGGGTGCCGCCGGCGCGGCAGTACTACTGGCCTTGGGGAGGAAGCGGCGGCACGGGCGGCGGACTGGGCAGCGAAGGTAGGCTCGGCGGCGCCGGCACGCTCGGTACCGTGGGCACCGCCGGCGCAAAAGGAGCCGCCGGGGCGCTGGGAACCGCGGGCGCAGTCGGAACCGCGGGAACGGTCGGAACCGCGGGCGCAGTCGGCGCTGCCGGTACGCTGGGAACGACGGGCGCTACCGGGACGCTGGGAACCGCTGGGACCTGATCCGTCGGGAGCGGTGGGACGCTGGGAACCACCGGGAGTGACGGGTCGGTCGGCAGCGGGCTCGGTACAGCGGGGATCGGCGGCACCTCGAGAGCGGCGGACAAGACGCGGAGTTCGACCCGGCGGTTCTGCGCCCGGCCGGCCTCCGTGGCGTTATCGGCCACCGGGCGGGAAGAGCCAAACCCTACGGCGGTCAGGCGATCGGCGCTGATGCCCTTGCTCTCCAGGTACTTTTTCACCGTCTCGGCGCGCTGCTGCGACAAGGTCTGGTTCTGCGCCGGCTCACCGATGTTGTCGGTGTGGCCGGAGATCTCGACCCGCACCGCCGGGCTCTCCGCCAGCGCTTCGGCGACCTTGTTCAGCACCGCGAACGACTGCGGCGCCAGCACCGGCTGGTTGGGCATGAACCGGATGCCTTCCAGCTTGCCGATGAACTGCGCCAGCTTCTGCGGTACGACCGGCGCCGCCGGAACTGGCGGCTTGGCCGCGGCTTCGCCCGTCGGCACCGTCGGCGTACCCGGCGCGGCCGGCACACCCGGGGTCGCCGGCTTGGGCTGCGGCACGATGCGGGTACCGGGGAGCAGCTGGAACTCGACGCGGCGGTTCTGGGTGCGGCCGGCATCGGTGCGGTTGTCAGCGGTCGGCCGCGTCGAACCATAGCCGACGGCGACCAGGCGCGCCGGGCTTACGCCCTTGCTCTCCAGGTAGGCCTTCACGGCCTCGGCCCGCTGCTGCGACAGCGCCTGATTCTGGGCCGGCAGGCCGATGTTGTCGGTGTGGCCGGAGATCTCGACCCGCACCGAGGCGTTTTCTTGCAGCGCCTCGACGGCCTTGTCGAGAACCGGGAACGACTGCGGCAGCAGCACGGCGCGGTTTGGCGCAAAGCGGATGCCTTCGATCTTGCCGACGAACTTGGCCAGCTTCTCCGGCAGCTCATCGGGGCAGCCGTCCGAGTCCTGGTAGTTGTTGAGCGTCTCCGGCTCGCTCGGGCACTTGTCGAGGCGATCGACGATGCCGTCGCTATCCGCATCGGTGTCGGGGCAGCCGGCGTTGGCCTTGGGACCGGGCTGGCCCGGGCACTTATCCAGGCGGTCGAACACGCCGTCGCCATCGGCATCGGTGTCGGGGCAGCCGCCGTTGTCCGCCGGACCGGCCTTATCCGGGCACTTGTCGAGACGATCGACCACCGAGTCGCCGTCCAGATCCTTGTCCGGGCAGCCGTCGTTTTCTTTGATGCCAGCCTCGGTGGGACAGCGGTCCTCTTTGTCTATCAGACCGTCGCCGTCGGTATCGACGGGCTTGGGCGGCTCCGGCGGCTTCTCCGGGGTGAAGCCGAGGCGGCCGTAGACGCCGGCCAGGACCTCGAAGTCCTGGGTGAAGGTGGCGGTGCGGATCTCCGGCACAAGGACCATGCGGCCCTCGGCGCGGACGCCGACGTACTTGTTGATGTTGACGCGCAGACCAAGGCCGGTGTGAAACGCTCCCGCGGTCTCGGTCTTGAGCGGCAGCCCGGAGTCGGGGCGCACCCCGAGGACGCCGCCGCCGGCGAGGATGAACGGCTGCCAGCGGTCCTCTTTGCCGAGCGGCCAGCGGAACAAAAGATGCCCGCGCCCGGTGTAGACCAGCACTTGTCCGTTTTGTTCGACGAGCTTGGTCGGGATGGCGAGGAACTCGGCTTCGAGCATGAAGTAACGGGTCAAGCCGTAGCCGACCCGGCCGCCCACCGCGAACCCGTGCGCGATCTCGCTGCCGGGAATCGGGTAGTCGCTGCGCCCGAGCGCGCTGGTGGATGAGAAGAAGTGTCCACCGAGGACGACCCCGGCTTCCAGCGGACGGTCGTCGGCCCGCGCGGAAGACGATGCGCATAGTACCCCGAGTCCGAGCAGACACGTCGCCGCGGCCCCAGACAAAGGAGATAAGGGGCCCCTGCGGCCTCGCGCTGCACATCCAGAACGTCGCATGCGTTCCCTCCGAGAACGACAGATTCGGCGCATCCTAGCATGCACGCGCCGGCCGCACGGAGAAACGACTGAAAACATTGATAATCGCGTTTCCCGTCGGAACAGGCGGCGGCTAGGCGGGCGGGCGGCGAGGGGAGAGGGCGCGGCGGATGCGGGCGAGCTCGGCCGCAAGCAGGGGCAGATCCGCGGGGGCGAGAGTGCCTTCCATGCGCTCCAAGGTGACGCCGCGCAGGTTCGGACAGCGCGGCAGGACCTGGGAAAACAGCTGCCACACCGGCTCGGGGATGGCGCTGTCGTGGCTGTCCAGGCGCAGCGAGCGGCCGCTCGGCAGCCAGCTCCCATCGCTGTAGCTGCCGCCGGAGAGGTGGAGCTCGATCACCTGGGACAGGACGCGGTGGCGCTCCAGGCGGTCGAGGTATTCTTCGGCGCTGAAGCCGAGGTTTTGCGCCATGGTGTGCACGTTGTGCAGGTCGAGGAGCAGATGCGACCGCGGCTGGCGCAGCACCCGGCCGATGAAGGCCGGCTCGGAAAGCGGCTCGCCGAGCACGAAGTACTGGGCGGTGTTTTCGATTCCCACCTCGGGCACGATGGTCTGCAGGGCGGCGAGCCGGCGGCGGCACAGCTGCGCCGCGTAGGCGGAGTAGGGCAGCGGCAGCGGCAGCGCCAGGGCCTGGCCGGAAAGGGCGGTGGCCCCCAGGTGGTCGGTGTACCAGCGGAAGCCGAAGACCGCGTGGTCCAGGCGCAGGCGCTGCAGCCAGCGGCGGCGGCGCGGCCGATCGGCGGGGCTCGTGGTGCCAAAGGAATAGCCGACGCCGTGGCCGACAAACGGCTTGCGGCAGCGCCGGCCGAGCGCCGCGAAGAGATGGTGGAAGCCGTTGGGCGCAAGCGGCGGCAGGGCCCGCGGACGCGCCGGCTCGGCGCCGGAGTCCGGCGGCTCCCACCAGGTGGTCTCCGGCGCGATCTCGAAGTAATCGACGGCATCGGCCAAAAGCGGCGCGACGAGCTCAAGAAACTCCTCATCCGGCGGCAGGGACAGGCCGACGCCGAGCATTTACGCGCGCGCCTGCGCGTCACGACTCTTCATGAGGGCATAGGGGCCGCTCACAAGATCGTCCGATCGCTTTTTTGGGGGTCTTTGGCGACGGTGTAAAAGTACAGGAAGCGGCTGCTCTTGGCGGGGACATAGCCCATGCCGCACATGATGCCCAGGCCTTGGTCGGGATGGCCTTCGACCCTGGTGCCGCAGCCGTGGCTGCTGGCCCAGTGGCTGCCGGGGACGCGCTGCTTGCTGAGCCGGGCGCGCGCGGCGTCGGCGAGCGCATTGGTGCGCGCCGCCCGCGGCTGGGCGGGTGACAGCGGCGCGGCAAGGACGAGCGCCGCTCCGCGGTCGACAAGCTCGATGGGGGCCTCGCCGCTCGCGAGCTGGCTGAGCTCGTTCAGCACCTGGGCCGACAGGACCCCGCGAGCCTGCGCGGCGCGGCGGGCCAGGGTCGCCTCGCCTTCGCTCAACGCCTGGCGGGAAAGCCGCGCCAGGGTGGCGATCTGGCGGTCGATGAGGCGTTCTTCTTCCTTCTGCTGTTCGCGCCAATCTTCGACGCTGGCGGTGCGGCGGTTCGGCGAAGACGCATCAGGAAGCCGGGCGTCCAGGCGAGTGACGGTGGCTGGCACCACATCGGTCTCGACAAGGACCATCAGCGGGTCGCCCAGGCCGACGGTCGGAACCAGACGCCGCAGATCATCCATGCGGGCGCAGGCGACCTCGCACAGGGCGAGCGGGGCGAGCTGCTCCGCCGTGCCATGGTTGAGCCAGGCGCCGAAGCTGCGCCCGCGCGTCCACTTGGCCGAGTCGTCCTGCGGAATGATCAGCACGAGCAGCGGCTTGCCGGCGCGAGCGGCGCGGCGGAAGCCGTCGGAGACCACCGCCAGGCCATCGAGCGCGTCCTCGCTATGCTTGTCATCCGGCGACCGCTCGGCGAAGGCGCTGCGCAGAAATCCCGGCCAGGTCGCGGTGAGCGCCGCCGCCGGCAGAGCCATCGCCACGCCCGAAGAGACAGTAGAGAAGAACTTGCGGCGGTTCATCGGACATCTCCGTGCTTGGGCTCGGTGAGCGGAAAGAACACAGTGCCACGATCATCCATGAGGCCATCGTGGACGACCTGGGTCAGGCGCACGGCCGGGGCCGCGGCGGCGTGCAGCTCCACGACTTGGCAGCGGATAAGGTACCGGCCGAGCTGGCCCGCGGGGTGGCCACCGCGACCCTTGCGTGACTCGGTCAAAAGGAACTGGCCGTCGGCGCGCAACAGGAGAAGCTGGGTTCCGGCGCGGTAGGCGCCCACGACCTCAGGCAGCGGGCGGGCGGAGGCGCAGTCCGTTTGGGCCGGGGCCTCCGGCGACAGCGGCGGCGCGAGCGCTGCCGCTTGCACGGCCGGCGCCTCCGGGGCGATGGTGCGAATCTCCAGCGCGCCCAGCGGTCCGGGCAAAAGCAGCCCCTCATCCAGAAGCCCGCTGCTCACCGCCTGCAGGTAGCTGCCATCGAGCACCGACAGGTTGCCGAGCCGCCGCGCCGCACCGCGCAGCACCGACACGGCGCGCGGGGCTCGCTCCGCGGCCTGGAGCAGCGATACGCCCGGCCGCAGCGCGATGCGCAGCTCACGCGCATCTGGGGCCGCCGGCTCCGCGAGCGTGGCGGGATCTACGGCGCCGGCGCGGCGAGCGGCCGGCCCCGCATCGTCTCCGGAAAGTAGTGCACCAGCGACGAGGTTACAGCCGGACAGCCCAGCGCTGAGGGTGAGTAGCGCGGCCCAGCCAAGTCCTGCACAGCCTGCTCGTATCGAGCACCTAGCGGCGGTTCGCATGCGATCGGCTCCCTTGTTCTGGCGGCGGACGCTGCCCGTCAGCCGTTACAAGAAGAGACGCCCGAGCCGGGGAAAAGTTTCCGCCAACTTCCGACTTCGTGAAATCAGCTGCCGATCGCGACGGGAAGGACTCAGCGGCCGCCTTTGACTACCTCACCGCCTTTTATGACCACCGGGACCTGCGACAAGAGCTGGATGTTGGCCAGCGGGTCCCCCGGCACGGCGATGAGATCGGCGAAAAACCCCGGCCGCAGCGCCCCGACCTTGTCGCCCCACCCGAGCAGATCGGCGGCATGGATGGTCGCCGCCTGCAGCGCCGCCAGCGGCGTCAGTCCGCACGCCACAAGGGCGGTCAGCTCGTTGCCGTTTTCGCCGTGCGGATACACCGATGAGTCGGTGCCGAACGCCACCTTCACCCCGGAGCGCAGGGCGCGGCTTATGTGCGAGCGGGCCACCGGCAAAAGCTCGCGCGCCTTTTCCAGCATGTCGCGCGGCACCAGCGGCGGGTTGCCGTTTTTGACCAGCCACTCGCTGGCATAAAGGGTCGGGACCAGGTAGGTGCCGCGCGACTTCATGAGGCGGATCCCCGCGTCGTCGATGAGCGAGCCGTGCTCGATCGAATCGACGCCGGCGCGCACCGCCTGCAGCACCCCTTCGGCGCCGTGCGCATGCGCTGCCACGCGGCGCCGCAGGCGATGGGCTTCTTCGACGATCGCCCGCAGCTCCTCATCGCTGTACTGGCCGGCGCCGGGCAGGGTCCCGCGCGACAGGATGCCGCCGGTCACCGCGACCTTGACCACGTCGGCGCCGTACTTTATGACCTCGCGGGTCTTGCGGATGACGGCGTCGCGGCCGTCGGCGATGCCTTCGGCGCGGTAGTTGAACTCGGGGGCGAGCAGGCCGCAGTCCATGTGGCCGCCGGTGCTGCCGATCGCCGGGCCGGACGCCAGGATGCGCGGCCCGGGCAGATCGCCTTCGTTTACGGCATCGCGCAGAGCGATGTCGGCATAGCCGCGGGCGCCGAGGTTGCGCACCGTGGTAAAGCCGGACAGCAGGGTCAGGCGGGCGTTCTTGGCCCCCAAAAGCGCCTCCCGCGGGACCGAGATGCCGAGCGACTCCGGGCTGCCGATGTTGAGCCCGTAGGTCAGGTGGGTATGCGCATCGATCAGACCCGGCAGCACGGTGAAGCCGCCCAGATCCAGGACCTGGGTGCCCGCGGGCGTTCGGCCGAGGATGGCGGCCTCGGGGCCGACCTCGGCGATGCGGTCGCCGCGCAGGAGCAGCGCCGCCCGCTGCTGCGCTTTTCCGGTGCGCACATCCAGCAGGCGGCCCGCCTTGACCAAAAGAAGCGGCTGCGGGCTCGGCTGCGCTAAAGCTACCGCCGGCACCGCCCCGCAAAGCACGCCCAGGAACGCCCGGCGTCGAATCGCTGCCCCCATGCGCGTCTCCTCCGTCGAAAAATTTCTTGGTTATTTTCACGCGAGGGCGCGATTCGTTCGACTGGTTTATTCGCCCGAGCACCCATGTCATGGGGCTCAGTGCATAAAGCGGGCCTGCCCGGGGTCTCCCAGGTCCTCTACGACCCGAATCAGATAAGGGCGGGGGGACTAGCCGAAGTCGTGGCTCTTGGGGATGACGACGATGCCGTCGCTTACCTGGAAGCGGCGCTGATCGGCTTCGAGGTCGTAGCCGATCTCGGTGCCGGCGGGGATGCGCACGTTCTTGTCGATGATGGTGCGCTGGATGCGGCAGTGGCGGCCGATGTCGGCGCCCTCGTGGAGGATGCTCTCCCGCACCTCGGCGAAGCTGTTCACGCGCACCCGCGGCCCGAGCACGCTGCGGTCGACGTGGCCGCCGGAGATGATGCAGCCTTCGCTGATGAGCGAATCGGTGGCGAAGCCCATGCGCCGGGTGCCGCTCGGGCTCTCTTCGTTGAACACGAACTTGGCCGGCGGCAGCGAGCGCATCCAGGTGTGCAGCGGCCAGCGCGGGTTATACAGGTTGAACACCGGCACGACCTG
>CALFML010000793.1 GCA_937879845.1 uncultured Myxococcales bacterium | reverse complement strand
CTGTTCGTCTCGCACCACAAGCGGCGCCTTGCAATGCCAGCAGCGCGCCTGGTATCCCGGAGGCGGGCGGCTCGTGAGGCGACTCGGATGGCCGCACTGCCGGCACTCCACCGCACCGATGCGCGCCATCCAGGCCCGCCGCTCTGCGTCGTAGCGAGCGCGCTTGTCCGGATCGCTGAGCAGCGCATACGCCCCCTGCACCGCGTGGAACTTCTCCCGGGTACCGTTATGGTCCGGATGCGTTTCGCGCACGCAGCGGCGGTAGGCCGACTTGATTTCATCCGGAGTGGCCTGCGGGCTGATGCCTAGAATGACGTACTGATTTTCCATGGGCTACCCATCCACTCCTGGGGCGGGGATCGAGATCGTCGGCTTCGTTCCCTCTTCGGAGGAAGCCTCGGGCCGTAGTACGCTCTGAAAGAGCGCGGCCCAGGACTCGGGGGAGCTCATGGCCTGCGCCAGCTCCATCTCCGTGAGCGTCCGAAGCTTCTTGTCGATTCGCTCGAGCACGCTGCTTGCAGGCTTGCGCTCCGCAGCGGCAGGTGCCTCAGGCTCCAGGGTGGAACTGGCTGCCGGCGGCAGCTGCGGCTGCGCGGCGAGCGGGGGATTTGCCCGCTCAGGCTGTCCGCGCTGGATCAGCGCCACGCTGACCTCCTTGAGCAGGTTGATGGCCGAGTTCCCAAGCCCCACATAGTCCGGGGGCGGCGCCGCCGGTCGGCTCATGCGGCTCTCGGCGTGCGAGACCACCTTGATCTCCAGATCGATCAGACTCTGGAGCGTCGTCTTGACCTGCTCGATGTCACGAAACGCCTGCTGCGCGTGCGTCACCATGCTGCGCTGCATCTCCATCATGTCGCGGCGCATGAGGCGATTGAGGACAAACATCTCCCCGACCTCCTTGATATAGGTCGAGTTGCGGATGAAGTCCTGCTGGCGATCCTCCATGTCCATGGCATGCAGGTGCTTGCGGAACTCCAGGTCCACCTCCGTCGCGGCAGCGGATTCGCTCGGCTTGTCGGCGGGCGTAGAAGCGGGCGGGGGAGCGACAAAGACCGTCGCCGCGGGCGCTCCCGTAGCAGCGGTCGCACTGGCGGCTCCCGCGCCGCTGGGGCTTCCGGCGAGGTTGAAGTTAAGTGGCAGCTGGGCCTGCCCGCCACGGAGCAGATCGGCCTGCGGGTGCACGATGAATCGCTGCTCCGAGTTCACGATCGGCCGCAGCTCCGAGTCGTAAAAACACAAAAGGTACGCTCCGACTGGGATCGGGTGAGGCGACTCGCCGACTTTGTAATAGCCGCCTTCCTCCGAAGGAAAGACACGAACGTTGTTGTTCGTAAGCTGCATCTTGAGCCGGAAGAAGGCGGCTTGGCCCGTCGCAAGAGCCCTTATGCGCTCGCCGATGTTCGTCATGAAAAAAACAATAAGTCAGCTCTGCGCGGAAGCTCGTTGGACTTGCGTTGTTTCGAAAAGGGCGATCGTTGGGATCGTTGTCCGATCGGGAGGAATCGTTGTCGATCAGGAGAAATCGTTGGCGGACCACGGGCAATCGTTGTCTCCCGTTGTCCGATCGGGCTGCATCGTTGTCGAATCGTTGTCTCGCCCCAAGAGATCGTTGTCGGATCGTTGCCGAGATTTGCGGCAAATCGTTCGAGGGGACGGCTCGGCGGTTTGCGGCAAATCTCGAGACGGATTTGCCGGCAAATCGCCGTCGCGGACTTGCCGGCAAATCCAGAATTCGATTTGCCGACAAATCCGGGTTCTGACTTGCCGGCAAACTCGGTCTGGCCAATCCGGAGAGCGACTTCAACTCCTTGAATTCACAGCCGAGTTGCCTCCTGGACAAGTTGGCAGCGCGATCCTGCTGGCAAATCCAGATCCGGATTTGCCGGCAAATCCGGCGGCGGGCTTGCCGGCAAGCATGACTGAGGTGACGTCGGCAAACCGCTCGTCCGATTTGCCGCAAATCGCCGGCGGTAGGCCAGACAACGATCAGACAACGATCGGCACCGATCAGACAACGATCTGGCAACGATTTGCCAACGCAAGATCAACGATCGCTCGCGTGTCCTTGAGTCAAGATTAGGAGCATGGACAAGCGGACCTGTGTGCAATGTGGGAGGCTCCTGTCACCTGCGCATCGTGGGCAGTTTTGCAACAAGCGCTGCATCTGGCGCGCCTGGAGGCAACGCAGCATCGCTCTGAGCAGCACGGCCCAGCAGCTTCCCCTGGCGACGCTGCCGCCCGATGCCGAGGAGATCCTGCCGGCGACGGATCCGCAACGGCTCCTCGTGGCGAGTCAGCTCGCGCTGGTGGGTCGCTCCCCGGCCGATGCGAGGGGCTATCGCGTGGGCATTCAGCACGGCAGCAAGCAGCTCATGCGCTGGTTCCCACCGGTCCGGTTCCGTACGCCGCCGATGTTCCTACTCGATCCGTTCGAGTGGCCCGCGGTGCCGCTGCCGGGCACCTACGCCGTGGTGTACCTGGACCAGCTTTGCCAGCCGATCGGAGGCCCCCGCTTTACCATCGCTGTCGAGCAGGTCGATCGGCGGTTTCTGTTGTCCGATGGCGATCGAACCTTCAAGCCGCGTCCTCGCGGATGAGGCAAGGTCTGCCTCGACGCCAGAATGAGTTGCTAACCGCTTGGATTAATTAGATTAGTTACAAAATATCCGGAGCGAACAGGACTGTAGTCTCGAGGTGAATCACCCTCGAAACCGACTTGACTTGGCCTGTTGTCAATGGAAACGTCTGCGGTGAGATAGCTTGTTGATGTGAACAAGTCCTTAAGTTGTGTCCGCTTGCCGAGGAGGTTCCTATGCAGTCCCCACCAAAACAGCCGCTCTCTCATCCCGTGAGTGCTCGGGCGTCGCTCACTCCACTAACTGCACGAGTGAAGAGTCGGCGGAAGCAGGACGCCGGGCAGGGTCATAAACAGGGGACGGAGATGAAGTGTGGCTGCGGGCCTTGGAACGGCTTGCCGGTCCTGCAGGTTCATCCGCGGACCCCGCGCTGAAGGTCAGCCGCGAAGGCTCGCGTCTCGGTTCCCCTGAATTCTCCCTAGCATCGAATCCCAGCCCGCTCGATATACAAGACCGATCAGAAGGACCGCGCCCATGGCCAGGACAAGCGCCAGTCCCCGCGAGGGGCTTGCGAGCAGCTTGGGGATCCAGACGGCGATCCCGATGAGGAAGTAGTACGTCCCGAGCGTGCTGCACTGCATGCCCGGTGGGGAGAGCGCATAGGCCAGGCTCATGGAGATGGGGACGATCAGGAGCTCCGCGATGGTAAGAAGGAGATACCCCTCTAGATACATGCCCTTCGCATGGAGAAGCATGCGGAAGAAAAGAAACCCCAGAAGGCCCAGCGCAAGAATCACTCGCCGGGTGACGTAGGACTGCATTCGCTTGCGCGCAGCAAACCACTCCCACACCATGAACACCGGCGCCAGGATCAGGACGCATAGGGTGGTGAGCGTATCGAGAGACAGGCTCTGAAGAAGGATGTTCATGCCGCTCAAGGAACCGGCAGCGGGAACCTTCGGATCTACTTGGTTCCAGTGCCCGTACGCATAGAATCCGACCCAAAACAAAAAGGATACGAGTCCGAGCAGCGCAAGATGCCGCTTTCGCTCCTCGGTTTGACCGTGGAAGCTGGACCTTGAGTGAGCCGCAGTCTGGTGAAGTAGGTGGGTTCGCTCAAAGGCGTGTCGTGCGGTAGTCAGGAGCCCGATCGCGATGGTATAGCCGACACACACCGTCAAGATGGGGCCTCCCCATCCGTAGGTGCGCAGCAAGGCCGTGCCGACCATGGGGCCGAGCAAGGCTCCGGCGTTCACGAGGAAGTAGAACGCCATGAACGCGGTTCTGAGCCGCCGGTCGGCCTGAGGAAAAAGACTGCCCAGGAGCACGGCCTGATGCGGGCGGCAGATCGACTGGCCCCCGGCGACCAGGCTCACCGCGGCGATGGCGAGCGCGCTGGAACGGACGAAACAGTCGGCCAGCAGCAGGAGTGCGCCCGTCAGGATCAGCCCAAAGCCGCCCAAGGACACGGAGACCGATTCGATGCGACGGCGATCGGTCAGGATCCCACTGGGCAGGGCGAGGACGAACGCCAGGCCGTAGAGAAATTGGATCGCCCCGTCGAAGGGATAGCGGCGCTCGTGCCAGTAGGTCGGAATGATCTGGCTGAGCAGGAAGCTGGCAAAGGAGCTGAGGAGCACGGTTAAGAGCAGGCTGTTGAGCCGGAGTCCCCGCTCGCGGGAATCGACCCGCTGGCTGGCGCGCAAGAACTCTTCGCTTAGCGGCTCCAAGAGCGGCTGCTGCTCCGTCCAGGTCTGCGCCTCGCGCAGCTCTTCACCGTACAGGACGAAGGCGTCTTTACGGCCGAACTCGATCCAGCGCTGGGTCTGTTCCTTGAGCCAAAGGGCTGGGTCGAGCTTGGCTGGCTGCGTCTGAGGAACCCATGTTGCACCGAACACGGACGAGAAAATGGGATTGCGGACGACCAGGCAAGGCATCTCGCCCGGGGTTCGCTGCTCCTTGGCCAGACCCGTAAGGCGCAGTTCCAAGTGGATGATGTCGTAGCCGCGGGCAGGGACTTTGTCGCCCTGCAGCAGGCTGCGGTATAGAGCCAGGCGGCGCTGTACCCGATGCGGAGGTCCGACGCAGAATCGACGCTCGACTTCGAGGAGGTTCTCCTGCTCACGGCCCAGGCTCCCCTGGAAGATGCCGCGGGCCAGGATGTCAACCGCCGCGGGGCTGAGCGGTCCATCCTCCGGGTCGCGCTCGAGCAGGTCTTTGCATAACCGGTGGGTCAGGTAGGGGTGTCCTTGGGTCCAGTAATAGATGCGTTCGAGCGCTGCTTCGCCATCAGGACCGCGCTCCGCCATGAGCGGGAGGAAGCCGGCGCGTACCGACTCCCAGTCGAAGTCTTCGAGCGCGATTCCGCGCGCCACATTGAACGGGGTGCGCCGCTCGTCCTGGATCAGCTCTGTCGGCGTACATACCCCCATCAAGCAGAAGCTCAAGCGGCGGTACAGCGGCGTGAAGTCGCGATCGTTTACGTAGGAGCGGATGGCGGTCAAGAAGCCGTCGGCGACCGGGCCGGGCATCTTGAGGAAGTTTTCGACCTCGTCCAGAAAGATGACGAGCGGCTTGTCGCTCAGGCGAAGGGCTTCTTGCAGGAAGCGGGTGAAGCGCTGGATCACGGTTCGGCGCTCGTACCGGGCAAAAATCGCCTCCGCAAACTCAGCAGGCTGATCGAGCCACCTGGCGATCTCGCGAGCGAGCGAGAGGTACCACTGGGCCAGAGTTCCCTCAAAAGCGAAGGCGCCCATATCGATCCGGACGCAGCGGACGCCCTGGGCCGTGAGCTTGCGCTGGGTGCGTCCTAGGAGGCTCGTCTTGCCGGTCTGGCGTGCGGCCAGGACGTAAGCGTAGTCGCAGCCCTGGAGGGTGCGCAGCAGATCCTCGTCAGCCGGGCGCTCGATATAGAGGTTGCCCTCTTTGACCGAGCCAAAGGTGCAGAGCGTGGGCAGGCTCATGACGGCTGGCTGTTGAAGTAGTCGGCGTAGAGCGGGCGGAGGATGCGGTAGCGGTTGCGCGTCTCGGTCTCTGCAACCACGCCTTTTCGCATGAGGCGCCAGGCGGTCTCGATAGGCAGGGACACGCCGTCGGCAGCTTCCTTCAGGAGCACGCCGATGGGCTTTGGAAATACGCCGGTTGCGTCGAGGCGGTCTAGCTCATGGCTGAGGTCTTCCAGATGGTCGGTGAACGCGCCATACTCTTGCTGCTTGGGCTGATACTGAACCAGCACTCCGTCGAGAGGCATGCGATGAACCGCAGCATGAAAGAGCGCAACCCGACAGAGGTACACGTTCCAGCCCACAAGCTCGCCCAAGCGCTCGCACGCCGATTGCGAGAACTGGACGCCATGCAGATCCGCCAGCTGGGTGAGCTGCTTCAGCTTGATCCGTGAGACATCGATCCGGTTTACCTTGGTCCATAGCGGTGAGTTGCCACCCAGAGGAAAAAGCCGCGGCGGGATGGTTGTCTCCAGCACGAGGCGCAACGATTCCAGGAAGCGATCTTCTTGCCATGCACGAAGCATGCTGAACACGTCGTCTTGGAACGGGCAGCTCGCCAGACGCTCGACATCATAGAGCACCAGCACCGTCGGCAGTCCCGGCGATGGCGAGGACTGCGGGGACAAAAGGTGCATCATCAGCTCGCGAAGCTTCTCCTTGGCCAGGATCGGGGGGCTCCAGAAGGAATCGAGCGTCCGCAGAGACTCCTTCTCCGGCCGACCGCTGGCCTGAAGCAGGAGCCGACCGATCTCCCGCAGCAGCGCGTCGAGCGAAGCTGCGGGCGGCTCCACGGCAGAGCGGACGCTTACATGCAGCGTGCGGCCGATCAGCGCGGGCGATTCTTGAGCGGCGCGCTCGAGCGTGCGCTCAATCAGCGTGCGCTTGCCCGAGCCCGGCGGTCCAAAGATGACGACCGTTAGCCCCGAGGACCTCAAGGCGCCTACAGTCTTCTCTTCCTCGGATCGCTGGACAGAGTACGCTGGGTCATAAGCGCCGCCGGGGGCCGGAGGCATGATGCTGCGCGTCTGACCGGACTGCGGGAAGACCGGTACCAGGAGGCGCCAACCCTCCTTGCCGTGCGTTTGTAGGTAGCGCGGGCGATTGCCCGCGTCTCCCAGCGCTTCGCGCAGTCCGCTGAGGCTGGAGCGGATGGTTACGTCTTCGACCTTGCAGCCCCAGATCTGCGTGCGTAGCTCGTCCTTGGTCACGACCCGGCCGTCGGCGGCGTGCTCGATGAAATAGCAGAGCACAGCGAGGGGCTGGCCGGCGATCTCGATCGGTCGATTGTCACGCAAGACCCGCTTCTCGGCGGTATCGAGCACAAAGTCGCCAAAAGCAAACAGCGCCATGATCCCCCTGCCGTCGCAGTGACTGCGACCCGCGACTAGAGTAGCACCGGAGCTGACCGCGGACGATTGCCGCTTGGCAGAAAAATCGTTGTTTCTGCGCCAACGATCGGCCGGGATCGAGACAACGATTCGACAACGATCAGACAACGATTCGACAACGATTGGCCAACGATCGCCTCCTGCGCTACATCCAGCGGCATGCAGCCTCCTGCAAATGCCGCGGAAGTTTCAGCGGTGACGCTGCGCGACTACGACCGCGCAGCCGAGGACTACTGGGCCTGGACAAAAGATCAGGATCTGGCCGCCGACTACGACTGGTTCCTATCGTTCATGCCCGAGCGCGGACCTCTGGACCTGCTGGATCTGGGCTGCGGACCCGGCCGGGACCTGCTTCAGCTCCGGCAGCGCGGTCACCGGGCGGTCGGGCTCGACGGCTCACTCGCCATGGTGAAGATGGCCCGGCGGTACGCGGGCTGCCCTGTGCTGCACCAGAACTTCTTGTCGCTGCGCCTAAGGGCCAGTCGGTTTGATGGCATCTTCGCCAGCGCCTCGTTATTCCACGTCCCGCCCGACGCCCTGCCGGAGGTGCTGGCGCGCATCTACACCACCCTGCGCGCCGAGGGGATTCTGTATACGCTGAACCCACGCGGACGAGGTCAGAGCGGCTGGGCCGGGGATAGGTATTGCACCTACCATAGCCTGGCGGCTTGGCGGCGGCTGCTCCGCACCGCCGGCTTCCGCGAGCGAGGCTGCGAGGCTCGACCCAGAAACGTTGACCGCGCTGAGCAGCGCTGGGTCGCCTCGATTTGGCAGAAGCGGTGACAAGCACTTCATACTTCGACGGGGAGCAGGAACTGCCGCGGTCCGTCCTGGTGGATCCCCCAAAAAGAACCCGCGCTTGTCATGTGGGTCGCAGTCGGAACACGTGACCGAATCCGCCAGCTTCTATGTGCCATTCTTCATGCGTTAGCTCACGCGCACGAGCCGTGCTCTCACCGCGCGCGCGCCGAGCCAGGCCAGCCCGACGGCGCCAAGCGCGGCGGCGCCGAGCAGCGCGCGCCGTCGGGCCGTGGCGGCGGCCTGCGCTGGATCGTAGTCCGGAATCAAGTGGCGAACGCTCTTGGGCAGGATCCAGGCGTCGCTGCCGGAGCCCTTCCCACCAAGGAGGCGCACCACCTGGCTGAGCGCACGGCGCGGCTGCATGCGGCTCTGCGCGAACAGCACCCACCTGACAAGCGGTACGTGACCCGGAGGCTGCCGCTCCATCCACGACAGCGCTTGGGAAAGAACGTCGGCGGTCGCGGCGGCGCTTGGGTCGCCGGGGAAGCGGTGCCACTCGCCGTGGCCGGGCAGGAGCCAGCTGAAGCGAAGGTGGCCCGCCGCCGCCAGCGCGGCCAGGTAACGCACCGAGCGGCTCTGCCGCTCCCAGTCCTCCCAGCACTGCAGTCGCGGGGCCACGGGATGACCGAGGGGGCGCGCATAGCCGAGGTGATCGCCGCTGAACAAGAACCGGCCGCGGTACAAAAGACACAGGGAGCCGGGTGTGTGCCCCGGCTGCGGCAGCACCACGAGCTCGCGCTCCGCCAGCGCCGCTTCGGGAAGCGGCTCCCCCGTAAGCGAGAGCGGCGCCAGCGCATCGCCGAGCTTGAACTCGACATCATCGGTCGCCGGGCGGTGCTCCGACTCGCGCCGGTTTACGTCCGCGGCCCCGAGGATGCGCTGGCAGCCGGGGAAGCGACGCGCGAACTCCGCGTGGTGGTGAGTGTGGTCGCGGTGGGTCAGAAACAGCCAGCGGACGCCGCCGTGCTCGGCGAGCCACCGGTACAGCTCCTCACTGGGCCGGGGTGGGTCGATGAGGATGCCGCCGTCCGGCCGCTCGATGAAGTAGGCCATGGCGCCGAAGTTCTTGTTCGATGGATGGCCGACGGCCCAGACGTTGTCCTCCAGGCGCTTAGGCCAGTCGCGCCAGGGCGGGCCGAGCTCGCGCAGGCGCTCGCCCGCCGGTCCCTGCAGGCGCAGAGCCCCGAGTGGACAGGAGGCCACCGCGGTCCGCGCGGCGACGAGATCGGCCTGGCTGCGCGGCTGGCGCAGCACGCCGGTGAAGGCGCCTTCCTCAAAGGAATCGGGTAGCACCGTCAGCCTGCGCGGGGCCGTGCCGGGCAGCTCCTGGGCGGGGACGACCGCACCCAAGAGCTCCGGAGCCACGTTGCGGCAGATCCCGACGCCGCAGCACCTTCGGGTTACAAACAGGCGGCCCCAGTCTTGCCCCTCGTGATCTGCCTGCATGGATACTCCTTGTCGGTGGGATGGTCGCGGGCCAACTGCTCGCTGACGGAACTCACCTCCGTCCCATCAGCTTAGCGTTACGACTGACGCGACGAAAGCACCGGGGCGCGAGACACCGAGGGAAAAAGACTTGCCGCCCCCTGGTCAAAGCAGACGAGCTGCGGCCCTCAGCTTCTCTTGGGGTCGATCAGCGTTACCGTCGGCTGCCCACCGTTCTGGAGGCGAATCCCGCGGCTCTCTAGGACTGCGACGATAGCGAGCTCGGTCTCGGGCCGGAGCTCACTGAGCTCGTTCTCGAAGTTGATGATCGTGCGAGCTGAGACACCTGCCGCAGTGGCAAGCTCAGCCTGCGTCATCTTTAGCATTCCACGCGCACCGGCGACGTGTGCAGGCAAGAGTTTCATGAGGATACTTTTTTGCTTGACTTCGCCAGCCGCTTTGGCACGCTGGCTTCACTTTTAGTGAAGAGTTACCTTTAGTCGAACGTCGATCGTCACCACGAAAAACCCGCAGACCATTCCACACACGGACTCAAAAATCTAGAGCCCGGGCTGGATTCGTGCGTGCGTTGAGGGAGTGATCCTGCTGGCGTCCTTGCGGCGCTGTCACCGTGCTGGGACGAGAAAACTAGAGCGAGCGTAGGCCCATCAAAACAAGTGCTCTCCACCGTGCTGTCACACGGTGGAGAGCGTGCCCAACCGGAGAGCCCCGGCTGGAACGGCGGAAGCCTATCCGGGGTCCCCCCTTAGCGCAAGCCCTGGCTTGCATGGAGAGCCCCATGTCAGGACCCGATCCGGGTG
>CALFML010000792.1 GCA_937879845.1 uncultured Myxococcales bacterium | reverse complement strand
CGAGATACATTGGCGTGACTGGAGTTCAGACGTGTGCTCTTCCGATCTCGGTCGCCGTTTCCACCCCCATCGCCGTCTCCACCCCGGAGCCGGCCTTGGCCGTGAAGTGCCCCTGGCCGTCGTTTAGCAGGATGGCGTGCGTCTGCCCGGCGAGCGGGATGTCCAGGCCGGCGAAAGCGTCCTGATCCCCGTCGTTGTCGATGTCGCCGAAGGCAAAGAAGCCGGCCTGGATGCGGCGCAGCCCCGACTCATCGCTGAAGTCGCGGAAGGTGCCGTCGCGGTTGTTGAGAAAGACAAGGTGCTCGAACGGCACGCCTTTTTGCGGGTTGGGGAACAGGCTGTGCATGACGATGTCGTCATAGCCATCGCCGTTGAGATCGATGAAGCCGAGGCGGCTGTGATCGTTTATGGGAATGGCCATCGGCGGCATCGGGACATAGTTGTTGGCGCGGATGCCGCTCTGCTCCGAGATATCGGCGAAAAAGTTTTCTCCGACCGGCGCCAGCTTGCCGTCATGGCACGACGGCGGCATGGCCAGGTCCGGAGGCGGCGGCTCGTCCATCATCTCAGCGTCGGGCGGCGCGCAGCCAAAAAGAGAAAGTCCAAGGAAAACAGGAGCAAGAACCAAAGTAGGCCGGGTGCGCATGGGCGGACCATAGCACAGCCGTCCGCGGCCGTGGGCGGCGCGGCGCGGACCGCCCAGGCTTCCCGCTTGACAGTGCCCTTCGTCGGCAAGGACACTAAATCCAAGCGCGCTGCATGGCCGCGTGGGACTGCAATGCTCAGCAACCAAGATAAAGAGTTTCTGGCCCTGGACATCTCGCAGTGGCTCAGCGAGGGGTATATCGACCGCGGCACGTACGACAAGCTCGCCCAGCGCTATGAGGTAAACAAGCTGGGGGTGGCGCTGGCGCTGCGCTACCTCGGCATCATGGGCGGGGTGTTCACCTTGCTCGGGGTGCTGGGGATGCTGACCGCTCTTGCCTCTTCCGCCACTTTCGCCATGGTGCTCTGCGTCGTGTTAGCCGGAGCTTGTCTGGCCCAGGGTCTGCGCTTCGCCAACGATCCGGCGGGACGCTACCCGCAGTCGGCCCGGATGCTGCTTACCGCAGGCTTACTCCTGTGGATGGGGGCCCTGGCGCTTTTCTGCAAGGTTGTTGGCAATATATCTACCAATACGTCGGTGGTGCTGTGCGGCATGCTGTGGCTGCCTGTGGCGTTCGGTCTGGCGTACAAATACGGCAACGGGTTCGTGCTGACTCTGGCGATACTCGGCGTGTATCACTGGATCGGCAGCCTGAACGGAATGATCGGCCACTCGACCTACGTCTTCGCCATTCAGGATCCGCGGGTCATGGCCGGGGTCGCGCTCTTCGGCATGCTGGCAGGGCGGGCGCAGCGGCAGGCGCCGTGGCCGCACGCGGGCACGTTCGCGACGGCGTATGAGAGCATCAGCCTCCTATATTTCAACATGTCGCTGCTCATCCTGAGCATCGACTGGCACCGCGATGAGCTGCGCAACCTCTACGTCGCCTTGGGCCTGCTTGCCAGCCTGGGCCAGGTCATCCTGGGCGCGCGCCTGCAGCAGCAGCTTTACACCGGGTACGGGCTGACGTTCGTCGCCATCCACCTGTTTACGCGGTACTTCGAGACGTTCTGGGACAAGTTCGATAAAGGGCTGTTCTTTTTGCTCGGAGGCAGCGCGCTGCTCGGCGCCGGTCTGGTGCTGGAGCGCTTATACCGGACCGCGGCCGGCGCGACGCAAGCGGTCAGCCCGGTCGCGGTGACCGCGGCCCAAGAGCCCCGCGCCGCCGCGGCGGAGGTTGAGCATGTCGGCTGACATCCGCCGCCGCCACCGGGCGATCCAAGACGAGCTGCTGACCCTGCAGCGCCTGAACCTGATTACCGCCGACCAGCGCCAGCAGCTAAGTCAGCGCTATCCGACCACGGCCACGGATCTGCTCGGCCTTGTCCGCTGGTTCACGATCGTGGGCAGCGTGGGGGCGGGGCTCGGACTGCTTTTGCTCCTGGGCAGCAATATCAACCTGTATTCACTAATCGAGGGCGGCTGTGTGCTGCTCTTCTTCGGCCTGCTCGGCCTTGCGCGCTTTCTGAAGCGGCGCCGCAGCCAGTCAGACGCCGCCAGTGCCGCCGCAGCACCGGATTCGCAGCGCTTGGTCCGCGTCGCCGCCGCGCTGGAGCTCCTTGCCTGCTTCGCGCTCACCGCGCTGACCCTGACCTTGGGCAAGC
Source organism: uncultured Myxococcales bacterium (assembly GCA_937879845.1). Lineage (GTDB taxonomy): Bacteria > Myxococcota_A > Polyangia > Palsa-1104 > JAEUJZ01 > CALFML01. Next base: position 120 of record CALFML010000792.1, on the reverse strand, counting down.
AGCACGACACGGGCTCCGGCCAGTGGCCGGTGCTGTTCGGGCTGGATCTGCTGGTGCTGCTGCCGCTTCGGCCACCGCTTGGCGCCTGAGCGAAGCTGATCGGCGCCGCTCGCAGCGGTG
>CALFML010000791.1 GCA_937879845.1 uncultured Myxococcales bacterium | reverse complement strand
GGTGCAGCGGGTCCTGGGTTTGCCGCTGCTCAACGTGAAGGTGGATCGCAAGCGGCTGGCGCGCTACGGCATTCCCGCCGATGAGGTGCTGGATCTGGTCGAAGCCTCGCGCGTGGGCCGCGGCGTGGGCAAGGTGTTCGAAGGACCGTGGCGCTTCGACCTGACCCTGCTCTTGCCGCCGGCGCAGCTGACGCCGGAATCGCTGGGCGACCTGCTGGTCGGCACGCACACCGGGCACCTGTTGCCGCTGGCCCAAGTCGCCGATATCCGCGAGAGCGAAGGCCCGGCGGTCATCAACCGCGAAGGGCTGGAGCGCCGGGTCATGGTCGAAGCCAACATCCGCGGCCGCGACCTGGTCAGCTATGTCAACGAAGCGCAGCGGCGGGTCGCCGCGGAAGTGCGCCCGCCGGCCGGCTACCACCTGGAGTGGGGCGGCCAGTTCCAGAACTTCACCCGCGCCCAGAACCGCCTGCTGCTGGTGCTGCCGATGGCCCTGGGCATCATCTTCTCGATGCTGTTTCTGATGTTCGGCAACGTGCGCTATGCGCTGGCGGTGTTTGCCTGCGTGCCGCTGGGACTGGTCGGCGGGATTCTGGCGCTGAAGCTGCGCGCCATGCCGTTTTCGATTCCCGCCGCGGTCGGCTTCATCGCCTTGTGCGGCGTCGCGGTGCTAAACGGCGTGGTCATGGCGTCGGAGCTGAAGCGGCGGACCGAAGACGGGGAGTCGTTCACGGAAGCGCTGCTGGAGAGCGCGCGCGGCGGGCTGCGGCCGATTGCCACCACGGCGCTGGTCGCCGCCATCGGTTTTCTGCCGATGGCCCTGTCCACCCGCGCCGGAGCGGAGGTGCAGCGGCCCCTGGCCACCGTGGTCATCGGCGGCATCCTCTCTTCTACCTTGCTCATGCTGGTGGTGTTGCCGGTGGTCTTGAAGCGCCTCCTCTCCCCGCAAAACGCGCCGGCCCCGGCGTCCAAGTCCGCGGAACCGCAGGAGTCCGCGCCGAGCTCCCCCACCACCGCCCCATAGAGCACCGGCGGCTCGATTAGGCATCGCCGCGGGCGGGCCTATGAAGCTATGATCCAAGCGGCAGGGTAGAGCCGGCTCGCCGATGATCACCATTGAGAACCGCGTCGGACGCCTCATCGAGACCCGCTTCATCTCCCCGATTGCCGGCAGCGACTGGGCCGATTTCCAGCGCGAGCGCGAACGCCTGATGCGGGTCGTCGGTCAAGACCGTGTGGTCTGCATCGACCTGAGCCTGGTGCAGCTGCTGCCGCCCAATCAGGCTGACGACTTTCTCAACCTGCTGCGCGGCTCGCGACCGGGGCTCACCCGCAATGCCTTCCTCTTGCCCCCCGGTCAGGCGCTGTTGGCGCTGCAGTTCGGTCGCATCATCCGCCAGGCCAATAACCCCGCCCGCCGGGCATTCCAATCCCGGCCCGAGCTCATCGCCTGGCTCGCCGAGGTTTTGCGCCCCGCGGAGCTTACGCGGCTGCATGCTTTTCTCAGCGAAGAGCCGGGAAGGACCCGATGATCCTGTCACCCACGTACACGGCTCTTTTGTTCGGGGTCGCGTTCCTGGCGGGCGCGGTCAACTCGATCGCCGGCGGCGGCTCGCTTTTGACCTTCGCCGCGCTGATTCTGGGCGGCGTGACGCCCCTTGTCGCCAACACCACCAGCACGGTGGCGCTCTTACCGGGCTCGTTCAGCTCCCTGTGGGGTTTTCGCGGCGAGCTAAAAGGCGAGCGCCGGCTGCTCCTCACGGTCGCGGTTCCCAGTCTGGCCGGCGGCATCCTGGGCGCGGTCTTGCTGCTGTCGCTGGGCAACTCGCGGTTTACCTACCTTGTACCCTGGCTCATCTTGGGGGCGACGACGCTGTTCATGGCGCAAGAGCCGCTCACCCGGCTGCTCAACCGGAAGGGCGCGGCGCCGCCCGATGCGGGGCCCACGCCAGAACAAAAGCCAGAACCCGCGCAAAACTCCGCAGCCCCACGGCTGCGCCCGGCGGCACTCCTCGGCGTGGCGCTCTTCCAGCTCATCGTGTCGATCTACGGCGGCTTCTTCGGCTCGGGCATGGGCATCTTGATGCTGGCCACGTTCGGTCTGGCCGGGGTCGTTAGCATCTATCGGCGCAACGCGCTAAAGCATGTGGCCGCGGTCTGCATAAACGGTCCGGCGGCGCTCATCTTCCTTTCGCACGGCTCGGTGCAGCCGGGTCCGGCGCTTTTGATGATGCTGGCCGCGGTGGGCGGCGGCTACGGCGGGGCGCGGCTGGCCCTGTGGCTCGGCATCCCGGTGGTAAAGCGCGCGGTCATCCTCATCAACCTGGCGCTGGCCGCCGCCGCCTTCTGGCGCATGCTCGGCTAGCGCGGGAACTTGCTAAAATGACAGGGACCTACGGATACTCCGACCCGCTGTCACGATCTGCAAGACGGAAGGGACAATGCGATGGCCCACAAAACGACGCGGCGACTGAGGAATCTTCTTTGGGGAGTTTTCGCGCTAACGGCTGCGGACGCCCAGGCGGCGCCGCCAGCGGCCAAGCGGCTGGTCGCGGCGGTATTTCCCCCGGCGACGACCACCGCGGATGCCGCGGCCCTGCTCATGCAAGCCTATGCGGCGGAGCTTTTGGAGGCGAGCGGGCGCTATGACGAAATCCACATCAAGCAGATCCTGCGCTTCGTCGAACGTGAGCACGTAAAGGAGCAGCTCGGCAACGCCGCGGTCACCCTGCAGACCGCCCGCCGCCTGGGCGCAGAGCGCGTGGTGTTCGGCAGCCTGGTCGCGCGCGGCGATGGCTACGCGCTCACCGTGTCCGCCCGCGCGCTGCAATATCCCGGCGGCAGCAGCGCGGGGCCGGCCGCCAAGGACGCGACCTTGGAGCTGCACGGCAGCCTGTCGCAGGTGCTGCGGCAGGGCGGGACGCTGCTCGCCCGCCGGCTCGCCGAGCTCGACGGGGTTACGCTGCCAAAAGAGCGCGAGGCGAGCATCCTTTCCACCCGCAGCGAGCCGGCGCTTGCCGCCTTCAGCCGCTGCTACAGCGGCGTGCTGCCGCAGCCGATCCGCGCGGGCGCGCCGGTGCTCAACACGAGCCGCGAGTTCCACAGCACGCTCCTTGGCCACTGTGAGTCCGCGGTCAAGGCCGACCCGAACTACGACGCCGCCTGGACCGCGCTTTCGCTGGAGCGGGCGCAGTCGCTGACCCTGGCCGGCTACAAGCCCGGCGCGCCGATCGACTGTCCGGCGCAGCAGCGGGCGGTCCTTGCGGATCTGGGTCATGTCCACCTGGACAAGGGATACTTTCCGCTCGCTTACCTGACGCGCTACTGGCTAAATAGCCGCTGCGCCGATCCCGCCGCCAAGGATCACACGGCCCCCCTAGAAGAAGCGATAGCGCGGCACCCCGGCATGCTCATCGCGTACGGCTACCTGGCCGAACACTTCGCCAACGCCGGCCAGTACCAGCAGTCCTTGGCGACCTGGGATTCCTACGCGCAGCAGAATCCCTGGAGCGCGTTCGTCAAGGATCGCCGCGGCCACGCCCTGGCCAACCTGACGCCGCCGCGTCACGCCGACGCGATTGCGGCGGCGCAGGAGGCGCTGGCGCTCGATCCCGACGACCCCGAGTCGATCTTGGAGCTGGCCAGCCGCTACATCGATGCCGGTCAGCTCGACCAGGCAATCAAGCGGCTGGAGCCCCTTTCCAAAAAGCAGACCGCCGCGTTGAACGCCCAGAAGAAGGCTGGGTTGATTCCTGAAGTTCACGTGCGGCTCGCCTATGCGCTGGAGCAGCAGGCAAACAAAGACAAGCTTCAGGCCAACGCGCTCCTACTTCAGGCGGCCAGTGAGCTCGATCTGGCGGAAAAGATCGGCATCGAGGACTTTCGCACCGGCGTGAAGCTGCTGCTCAATCGCGCCATCATTGCGGTCGAGCTCGGGCATCGGGATCAAGCCGAGCGCCTCCTGCGCCACCGTTTGGAGACCGATCCGCAGTTCAAGACCTATCTCATCCGCTGGATCAGCCGCGATCGCGAGCTCATCGGCCGCATTCGCGTCGAGCAACAACCTAACTTGCTGCCGCCGAGCGGGATCGCCGGCTCCACCCCCTCCACCGCCGAGCTGACCGGCACCGTTCCTAGCGCGCCCAGCGCCCCCAGCGAACCGCGCCGCGTCGGCATCGAGTTCCTACCCATCGCACCCACTGCACCGACCGCGCCCACGACTCCGAGCTCGGCCGACCGCAACTGGCTCCCCCCGCCCTCCCCTATCATGATCATCCGCTTCTAAACCACGCCTCCGGTGAAACCCAAAGTTTTTGCCTAGAGAGCGGATGGCACCGGAGGCGGGGGCCCTGCTGCGCCAGCAGCGGGGTGCCGCAGGTGACAGGCCCCGCGGCGAAGCCCGAAACGGCGGCTCTGATGCGAGGCGTAGTTTAGTTAGTGCGCGAGCATCGGCTGGCCGTACACCCACTGCTCGGCGATCTCGGTCCAGCAGACATCGCCGGCGGGGTTTGCGGCGGAGCGGCAGTTGCCTAGCGGCGTCGCGTTGCGGCGGTAGAGGCTGACCTGCACCGACTCCACGGAGCGGAGCTCGCCGGTGGCGAAGTTGAACATGGTGAACGTGGGATCGCCGATGAACAGGATCGTATCGGCATCGATCGCTTTATAGAGGAACTTGTTCTCGATTCCCACCGGGGCGGAGTTTTCGCCGAACAGGAGCGGCGCATAGACGGCCAGCGCGGAGATCCCCTCTGTGACCAGGCCCGTCGGATAGACGAACGTGGTCGCCTCATTGAGAGTCGCCAGGCCGCTGCCGACCGTGTCGGGGTTGGTGAGGGTCAGGATCTGAAACTGGAGTTCCTTATAGAATTCGCGCACCGTATCTTCGCAGGTCCGCGACTCGCCATGGCGCCGGCGGAAGGAGCCGTCGCAGACGATCCGATTGGACTCCAGCGCCGCGGGGTAGGTCGGCGCGGTGGGGATCTGCGCGCGGGCCGTGCTGACCGGATGCGCCGTCGAGTTGCCCGTGGCCGCCTGGCGGTAAACCCACTCCCCGGTGACGTCGGTCCAGCAGACCTTGCCGAGCAAGTTGAACAGCGAGCGGCACGTGCCCTCGCCGCCGTGCTTGCGCGTATAGACATGGTACTGCACGCTGTCCACCGTCGTCCCGCCGTGCAAGGAGTACGTCGGATCGCCGATGAGGATCACCGTGTCGCGGTTAATCGGCTTGTAGATGAACTTGTTCTGGATCGCCACCACCGCCTTATCGTCAAACAGCTTGGGATGCGCGGTCTTGTAGGCGGCTGCCCCCTGCGTGTACGAACCATCGGGGAACAGGAAGGTGCTCTGGTCGCTGAGCGCCGCGAGACCGCGGTTCTGCGTCAGCGGGTTGGTCAGAAATACAAGCTGTACCTGGACTTCCTTATAAAGCCGGTTGGCCGTCCGGCCGCACTGCGTCGCGATGTCGGTCGCGCCGTTATCATCGTCGCCCTGATCGTCATCGCCTTGACCGTCGTCATCGTCGTAGCGCGAGGTGATCTGATAGGAATCGCAGAGGATTTGGCTGGTCAAAAGCGGCGAGTGGACGCTCGGCAAAAGGGGAACGGTCACCGGTCCGGAAGGAACCACGACACTGCCGACATGAAGGGGCGACTGCCCCTCATCAAAGGTCGTCTCGGGCTCGGCAGGCATGCAGGCAGAGAGCGTAAAAATCGCCGCCAATACATGTAGATGTCGCATCGTAATCCTCCAATCTCGTGCGGTCGCACCTGTCCCGAGGCGGTCCTACCTATCCCGATGCAGCGGTTAATGTACTTCGCTCAGGAGCAGAGGATGCTAGGGGGTAGCGGTGTGGTCAAAAATTCCTGGCGCAACAGTGTAATGGACAGCACACTTTTGCAAGTTATATTACATAAGCCGACATAATGAATCAGAGTTTGTCCGGCGCAGCGGCAAAACGATCTTATTCGCGGCGCCGCGGGCAGCCGGTTCGGCCGCGCCCTTGAAGCTTGGCTTGCTCGACGGTACGGGTCTAAAGTAGAGCCATGGCGTTGCGCCTTATGGTCTACGATCGGAATAGCTCTGCGGGACGATTCCTGGTGACTGCGTGGAAGGTCGGGGGTCGGGCTTATGCGGCGCTTGGGCGGCTCGATGACTGGTACGGGGCCCAAAGCTGGGCCGAAGCGCTGGACTGGCTCAGCCGCCACCGCGCGCCGGAACCGCTTGCCGAGGTGCAGTTCTGGGGCCACGGCCGGTGGGGCGAGGCGATGATCGGCAGCACGCGCCTCGATCGCGCGATGCTAGAGCCGGATCATCCGCAGCATCAAGCTTTGCGGGCGGTGCGAGCGCGGCTTGTCGCCGGAACCGGCTTATGGTGGTTCCGCACCTGCTCGACCTTTGGTACGGCGAAGGGGCAGGCGTTCGCGCAGGCGTGGACGAACTTCCTCGGCTGCCGCGCGGCGGGGCATACGTTCATCATCGGCTTGCATCAGAGCGGCCTGCACAGCTTGGGTCCGGGCGAGACTCCAGCGTGGCCGGTGGACGAGGGAGTGAAAGACGATAAGCCTGTGTGGTCACGGCCTGGTGCGCCAAATACCATCAGCTGTTTTCGCGGCACGATTCCGGCGAGCTTCTAAACTTCGCCCGATAATTAGAAGCTGAGGCGGCCGCCGAAGCGGAAGTAGAGGGGGGCTTGGTAGGCGGTCGGCTGGCCGTAGTTGCTGTTGTAGCTGATTAGGCCGCCGCCGGTCGTCTTGAGGTCCGGCTCAAGACGACCGCCGGCGGTGGCAACCAAAGCGAGCCCCCCGGCGCGGCTGATTGCTTCCGCAATTTCAAGCGTAGTCCGCTCTACCCCGCCAGCGTTAAGCTCAGGAGTTACCTGCAGAACCGTCAGGTTGTGACCTTCTTGCAATGCTCGCCGTTTGCCCGTTGCCCGCCCGTCTCGGCTAAACCCGTGTTTGATAACGGTTTTGCTTAACAAGGCGCTTAGATTCATTAAACGCGCGGTATTGCGCGAGTTTTCCTCGCCCGCGCGCCTCGGAGTAGAGCGATGCCCTTCGGCCAAATCGAGGCCCTTCAGCACCGAGGTGTGCAGATCGCCTATGAGCGCGTCGACGGCGCCGGCGGCATCCGTCTTGGAG
>CALFML010000790.1 GCA_937879845.1 uncultured Myxococcales bacterium | reverse complement strand
CACTGACCGCGCTGCTCGATGCGGCAGCGGCACATCCGCGCGCGGGCTTTTTCGGCGCCAAGATCTACTACCGCAGCGAGCCGGCGCGCATCTGGTACGCCGGTGCGCAATGGCGGTCTGACCTGCTCTGCTTCGAACATCGGGATAAAGATACGGTTGAATCGGCCGCCCCGACCGGCTTGCCGCAGGGGCTGGAGACAGACTACGCCTGCGGCTGCGTGCTCCTCGTCCGCACTGCGGTGCTGCAGCAGGTAGGGTTCATGGACGCCCGTTTCTTCCTGTCTTACGAAGAGGCGGACCTGTGCTTCCGCGCCCGCCGGCACGGCTTCCCGAGCTTGCTCGTCCCCGGCGCCCACGTCTGGCACACCGTATCGGCCGCCTTCGGGGGAGAGCATTCCCCGCTGCGGCTCTACTACGACACCCGAAACGCCTTGCTCTTTGGCGAGCGGCACCTGCCCGAGTCCGAGCACCGCAGACTCTTGGCGCAGAGTCTGGCGCAAGCGTTCCCAGGGTTCGCCAACCTGCACGTACGCACCTTCGCACTACGCTCACTCCCTGCGCTGTTGTGGGAGGCCGCGCAGCGGGTCCGGCGGACGACCGCGCGGCCGGCCGATCGGGCTCGCTACTTGGGGCTGCGCGACTATCTGCTGCGGCGCTTTTATCGCGCTCCCGCCGAGCTTTGCCAGTAAATCCGCTGCGCCCGCCCGCGCCCGCCTCAGCAGCTGCGTAAAGCGATCGCCAAGCGCCGCGCGGCTGAGCGGTGCGCGATGCGCAATGCGCGATGCGCAATATCGACGACGAATTTGTAGTTCAGTCAGAAAATGCGCGCTGAACGTGTAGGTCAGTTTAGTGATCCTGACTTCAACACGAGCCAGGGCAGTGATCGCGTACCTCACTGCCGTATCGGGCCGGTCAGCCCAGGTACCACGCGATGCGGGCGCATGGGCGCGCCCGGCTGCGCGTGCCAGTTCTCCGGGGGGGGTCGTAAGTTCATGGCTGCACGCATAGCGCTACAGATTGGAGATGTGATCGGCAACTACCGCATCGTACGCCGGCTCGGGGCCGGCGGCATGGGAGTGGTTTACGAAGTCGTCCACCTCCGCCTTGAGCGACGTGCGGCCCTGAAGGTGCTGACCTTCGCCGGCGCCGATACGGAGTTGGCCACGCGCTTTGTCAACGAAGGACGCGCCGCCAATGTGACAAACCAAGCTGGGATCGTACAGATCTATGAGTACGGGCAGCTCGACGACGGCGCGCCTTGGCTGCTTATGGAGTACATCGAAGGCCAGACGCTGGAGGCGCGGCTCGCCGCGGTGCGGACCGGGGTGGAAGGAGCCAGCATCGATCCGCTGTCCGTCCTCTATCAGCTGGCAGCGACGCTATCGGCGGTGCACAAGCAGGGGGTTGTTCACCGCGATCTGAAGCCCACCAACATCATCCTGACTCCCGATCTGACGCGCCCCGAGGGGGAGCAGGTCAAGCTGCTCGACTTCGGAATCGCCAAGCTGATGGGAGACAACCTGCGATCGCTGCCGGACGGACGCCGAGCGGCGCCTGAGACCCTCATCGGCACCTTCCTCGGCACCGCGCACTACATGGCGCCGGAGCAGTGCCGTTCGGCGGCCGATGTGGATGCCAAAGCCGACGTCTATGCGCTGGGGGTGATTGCCTACGAGCTGCTCTCCGGCCGCCTGCCGTTTGAGGGCGAGGCAATCTCCATCGTCATGCAGAAGTGCACCCAGCCGCCGCCGCCGCTCGCCGCCAACGGCCAGCCGCCGGAGCTCGTGGCGCTGGTCACGGCGATGCTCCACTTCAGTGCGGCTGAGCGTCCGACGATGTCGCAGGTGGCGGAGCTGCTCGCCCGCTTGGGCGGACGCGGACTGAGTGGGGCGCAGGTGCGCAAGCTCGTCTCCGTCACGGCAGAGCACAGCGGGTTTGCTAAAGTGCCGTACAGCCGTCCCCCGCGCCGCATTCTGATGGGTTCGCTCGGAATCCTGACCGGAGCCATCGCGGCGCTCATCATTCTGCTTGCCGGCGATACATATCTCAGCTCTGGCGTGAAAAAGCTGCTCAGCATCCAGGCGCCCAGTAATCCGGTTGGTACGGCCGCCGCGTCCCCAGCCGATCTGGGGAACGCTGTTACGACTCTGCCGCCCCCGCCTGAAGGTCCAACCGATCCGCCGCCGGAGGACGACACGGTTCCGGCGGAAGTCGATCTGGCGGAATCCGCTCCGGTGGATATGGGAACAAACCTGCCGGATGCCGTCGTCCGCCCCCAAGAGCCGCCCGGACCTGTCTGCGTGCCGAGGCTGCTGCGCGAAAGCTGTGTCGCAGCGCTCAGCGAGCCACAGAAGAAGGCTTTTCAGAATGCGGCGGAAAAAGTCGGCTTCCGCATATGTCCGGGTCGGCGGTTGCTCCTGATGCACCCGGTCAAAGGATTTCTCCGCTGTCAACCGGCGCCCGGGCTGCCGGCCGGCTTCTGCGACCGCTTCATTTCAACTCTGGATGCTCTCTGGGAACCAAGCTGGCCTCTGCCAGCGGTTGTGGAGATCAAATGTCCCACCAAGTGATTCAGTATTCGCGGTTATATCGCTTTGTC
>CALFML010000789.1 GCA_937879845.1 uncultured Myxococcales bacterium | reverse complement strand
GATGTCACGCTCGGGAGTATGGCCGGCGAGGGAGAACTACGGCAAAGCGTCCGCAGACCGTCGGCGCAGCTGCGGACCTGGGGGCCGCGAAACATCGGCCACTCCTTTTTTGTTCTCCGACTCTGCCCCAAAGCCGTATTACGAATGCTCGATCATGTGCCGAACATGGCCGAAACATGTTCTCCAGTCGGGCGAATCTTGCTCAGAGCGGGCCGGCCGCGGCGCCACCCTTTTTCCGGACGTGCTCGCACGGGTTCCGCGCTGCAAGCTCGCAGTCCTACTGACGCATTCCGTAGCGATTTTTGAGCGCTTTGGTTGAGTCCCAAAAGTTACACTTTGTCATTTCCTGATTGGGCTGCGACGGAGATCTAGCGGCTGCGCACGCCCTATGGGTCCGCTTGCAAGGAGTCGCGGCCGGCATTGGCGCCTATGTTGCTGATTATCCGGCAAGAAAATGGCGAGGCCTGGGTTAGGGAGCGAGAGTCCTCCCACGCTGTTTCTGGTGGACGGAGATCCCCTGGCCCGGCGGCTCATCCAGCCGCTCCTGAGCCAGGCCAGCTACGCTTTAGAGACGTACTCCTGCGCGCAAGCTCTTTTGGCCAACGGACCCGGCGACCGACCCGGCTGCGTGATTACCGAGCTGCGCCTGCCGGATATGGACGGCCTCGCGCTGCAGGCCGCCCTCCGCCAACAGAGATGCCGGCAGCCGGTTCTGTTTCTCAGCGCGCACGCCGATGTCGCCGCGGCCGTAAGAGCCATAAAGGCCGGAGCGATCGACTTTCTGCTCAAGCCCTGCGCCGGCGAGGTCCTGGCGGCGGCCGTGGCGGGGGCGATCGCGCTCGATAGCAAATATCGAAAAGAGCGGCACGACAAGGCGGCGCTGCAGGCGCGGTTTGACACGCTCACGCTGCAAGAGAATAAGATCTGCCGCCTGGTCGCAGAGGGACTGGTCAACAAAGAAATCGCATCTGATCTGAAGATCGCCGAACAGACGGTCCGGCTCCACCGCCATCGCGCCATGCGTAAGATTGCGGCAAACTCCGTCGCTGATCTGATGCGTCTATTAACCGCGATCGCGTCGGACTGAGCATCCATCGGACAAGGCGCGCTGCATTCAACTTTTGTTGAATAGACAAGGTAAATCAGACTTTTCTATATTCTTGACGCGCCTTGATTCTCTGTGTTCCTGCGCACAGGAGGGAGGGCGGCAGACTTGGAAGCTCTAGCCAGATCGTAGCGCGAATGCTCAGCGGGGCGTCCAGCCCACGGAGCATCAGCACCGGCGTGTCTGCGCCACCGTACGGCGCGGGCAGCGATGCAAACAGGCGGCAGAAGTAGCAACAGCGCAGGCCGGCGCTACCGCGTATCGGCTCTGCTGCACCGGCAAGACTGCAACTAGCCAAACAGAAGGTGGGTCGTCGGTCATGCAACCATTTGAACTGCCGGATTTCTACCTGCCGTACCCGGCGCGGCTCAATCCCCACCTGGAAGGCGCGCGGGCCCATTCCAAGGCGTGGGCGCGCGAGATGGGAATCCTGAGCGAACCGGCCAAGGCCCAGCCTACCGACATCTGGGATGAGCATGCGTTCGACTCCCACGACTATGCGCTGCTGTGTGCGTACACCCATCCCGATACGTCCGCCGCGGAGCTCGACCTGATCACGGACTGGTACGTCTGGGTGTTCTATTTCGACGATCACTTTCTTGAGCTCTACAAGCGAAAAAAAGACATGGACGGCGCCAAGGGCTATCTGGCCCGGCTGCGGGCCTTCATGCCGGTCAACCTCCGCGACCCCATGCCGAAGCCGGAAAACCCGGTGGAGCGCGGCCTGGCGAACCTGTGGCTGCGCACCGTGCCGACCTCTTCCCTCGATTGGCGGATCCGGTTCACGGAGAGCACCAGGAACCTGCTTGAGGAATCGCTGTGGGAGCTGGCGAACATTCGCGGCAACCGGATCGCCAACCCCATCGAGTACATCGAGATGCGGCGCAAAGTCGGCGGCGCGCCGTGGTCGGCGAATCTGGTCGAGCACGCGGTCGGCGCCGAGATCCCGGCGGCGATCGCCCGGACCCGGCCGATGCGGGTGCTCAAGGATACTTTTTCCGACGGCGTCCACCTGCGCAACGACATCTTTTCCTACCAGCGCGAGGTGCAGAGCGAAGGCGAGAACGCCAACTGCGTCCTCGTGCTGGAGCGGTTTCTGAAGATCCCGACGCAGCGCGCGGCCGATCTGACAAATGAGATCCTGACTTCGCGGCTGCAGCAGTTTGAGAACACCGCCCTTACCGAAGTCCCGGCGCTGTGCGAAGAGCATATGCTCAGCCCCAGCGCCCGCCTGAGCGTTTTGGCCTACGTCAAAGGCCTTCAGGACTGGCAGTCAGGCGGCCATGAGTGGCACATGCGCTCCAGCCGCTACATGAATCGCAACCTCATCACGGACGGCATCCCGCTCGATGCGCTGCTCGGTCCGACGGGGCTTGGGGCGACGGGGGCGCGGCTCAAGCTGACGTCGGGAACTTTGGGCCTGCAGCGGATTCGCAGCTACACCCACGTTCCGTACGAGCGGGTGGGCCCGGTGACTCTGCCGAAGTTCTACATGCCGTATACCGCCGTGGTCAGTCCGCATCTGGACATCGCCCGCATACACTCCAAGCAGTGGGCGCGCCAGGTGGGGATATTGGACTCTCCGTCCGGCGTTCCCACGGGCGGCCTATGGAGTGAGCGCACGCACGATGCCGCCGACCTGGCGCTATGCGGCGCGCTGATCCATCCCGATGGCTCCAGCGACGGCGTCAACCTGACGACGGACTGGATAGTCTGGGGGACGTACGCCGACGACTTCTTCACTGCGGTATACGGGCGCACCCGCGACATGGTCGGAGCCAAGCTCTTCGCGGCCCGGCTGGCAACCTTCATGCCGGTGAGCGACAGCCCCATGCCGGCCGCCGTGAGCCCCGCGGAACGCGGCCTCGCCGATCTGTGGCTGCGCACCACCGGCCCGCTGCCGATAAAGGCGCGTCAAGAGATCCGCAAAGCGGTCCTGGACATACTGGAGAGCTGGCTGTGGGAGCTCGCCAACCAGATCCAGAACCGCATTCCCGATCCGGTCGACTACATCGAGATGCGCCGCAAGACCTTCGGTTCGGAGCTGACGACGCGGCTGTCTCAGCTGGCGCACCGTGACTCGCTGCCCAAGGAAATCTACGCCTCCGGGACGATGCGTGGGCTGGAGGACACGGCGTCTGATTACGCCGCCCTGGCCAATGACATTTTCTCTTATCAGAAAGAGATCGAGTTCGATGGCGAGATTCATAACTGCGTGCTGGTGCTCAGGCAGTTTCTCGGCTGCAGCTCGGCGCAGGCGGTCTTGCTGGTAAACGATCTCATGACCGCACGGATGCGCCAGTTCGAGCACATCCTGGCGGCGGAGCTGCCGAGTCTTATCGCCGAGTTCAAGCTCGATGCGGCGGGCCAGAAGCAGCTCACGGGATACATCGAAGGACTGCAGCACTGGATGTCCGGCATCCTGCGCTGGCACGCATCTGTGGATCGCTACAAGGAATCCGAACTGCGCCGGGCCGCGACGCCGGAATCCGCCGCCAGGAAGCCATCGGGAATCGGTACCTCGGCGGCGAACTTCGCCGCGCGGCTTGGCGCAAAGAGTCTCAAGTCTGTCACCAGCTTGCAATAACGCGACGGGTTGTTGCCTCCAACGAAAAAGGGTGAAGCATGTCAAGTTCTGGAAAGACCGGTAACATGAGTGAAGCAGAAAAGCAGCAGATGAGTCTTGGTACGGCGGCAGCGCGCAAGCTGGCGACCACGACCAAGTCCCCGCCGCAGATGCAGGGAATTTCTTCCCGCTGGCTGCTCAAAGTATTGCCGTGGATTCACACCTCCGGCGGCGTGTATCGCGTCAACCGGCGCCTGAGCTACGCCCTCGGCGACGGCCGCGTGACCTTCACCAGCACCGGATCGCGGGTGCAGGTCATCCCGCAGGAGCTGTGCGAGCTGCCGCTTTTGCGCGGCTTTGAGGATGTGGAGGCGCTCGCCGCGCTGGCCGGCCGTTTCCAGCAGAAGGAGTTCAAAGCCGGAGAGATCCTGACCGAAGCCGGTAAGGAAGCCGACTCGATCTGCCTCATCGCCCACGGCAAGGTGAACCGGATCGGCGCCGGCAAGTACGGCGACGAGACCGTGCTTGAGGTTCTGGCCGATGGCGATCACTATAGCTATCAGGCGCTGCTGGAGTCCAAGGACTACTGGCAGTTCACGGTCAAGGCGGTCACCGCCTGCACCGCGCTCATCCTCCAGCAGGATGCGTTCGAGCAGGTCGTTGCGCAGTTCCCATCGCTGCAGAAGCACCTTACGGAGTTTAAGGCGCGCTCCAAGAAGAAGCAGGACAACACCGGTCAAGCGGCGATCGAGCTCGCCGCCGGTCACACCGGTGAGCCCGTCCTGCCCGGCACGTACGTGGACTATGAGACCTCGCCGCGCGAGTACGAGCTGAGCGTTGCCCAGACCGTGCTGCAGATCCACACCCGCGTCGCCGATCTGTTCAACGAGCCGATGAACCAGACCGAGCAGCAGCTGCGTCTGACCATCGAGGCACTGAAAGAGACGCAGGAGAGCGAGCTTATAAACAACCCCGAGTTCGGCCTGTTGCACAACGCCGATCTCAAGCAGCGCATCCACACCCGCAGCGGCCCGCCGACCCCCGATGACATGGACGAGCTCCTGGCGACCGTGTGGAAGGACCCGTCGTTCTTCCTGGCCCACCCGCGCACCATCGCCGCCTTCGGCCAGGAGTGCAACCGCCGCGGCGTCTACCCGACCAGCATCGAGATGAACGGCAACATGGTGCCGGCGTGGCGCGGCATTCCGATCTTCCCCTGCAACAAGATTCCGATCTCGGAGGCCCGCACGAGCTCCATCCTGCTCATGCGCACCGGAGAGAAGAACCAGGGCGTCATCGGCCTGCACCACATGGGCGTGCCCGATGAGGTCGAGCCCAGCCTGTCGGTGCGCTTCATGGGCATCAACGAGAAAGCGATCATCCAGTACCTGGTCAGCCTCTACTACTCGGCAGCCGTTCTGGTGCCGGACGCGCTGGGGATTCTGGAGAGCGTGGAGATCGGCCGCGCTCAGGACTAGCGCGCTCCGCGGGCAGACGTAAGGCACCGCTTGGCGCGTCGTAACGCCGCACGGCCATTGGGCCGTGGCGGCGGCGTCGCGTCGAGCGGGCCGTTGCGCCGGAGAGCAAGCCAAACGGCGAAGACAAACTACAAGAGGTCAGCGATGGCGAATTTAGGAAGTACGGGATCCGCTGCGGATGCGGAAAAACAGCAGACGGCGCTCGCTACGGCTGCGGCCCGCAAGCTGGCGAATACGACCAAGTCGGCGCCGCAGATGCAGGGCATTTCTCCCCGGTGGCTGCTGCGGGTTCTGCCTTGGGTCCAGACCTCGGGCGGCGTGTTCCGGGTAAACCGCCGCTTGAGCTATGCGGTCGGCGACGGCCGCTTGAGCTTCAGTAACATCGGCGCCAAGATCCAGGTGGTGCCGCAGGAGCTGGCGGAGCTGCCGCTCCTGCGCGGCTTCGAAGATGAGGAGCTGCTGGCTGCCCTGGCGAGCCGCTTTGTCCAGAAGGAGTTCAAAGCCGGGGAGCTCATCGTCGAAACCGGCAAGCCGGCGGAGCACGTGGTCCTGCTCGCCCACGGCAAGGCGAACAAGCTCGGGGCTGGCAAGTATGGCGATGAGACCATCCTCGAGGTGCTGGCGGACGGCGATCACTTCGGCGATCAGTCGGTCGTGGAATCCGATGACGTGTGGACGTTCACCGTCAAGGCGGTCACCCCGTGCATCGTGCTGATGCTGCCGCAGCAGACGTTCGAGGAGATGATCGCGCGCTCGCCGGCGCTGCATGCGCATGTGGAGAAGTTCAAGCAAAAGCTCAGTCAGCCGCAGGACAAGCACGGGCAGGCTGCCATCGCGCTGGCCGCCGGCCACTCGGGCGAGCCGGTGCTGCCGGGGACCTTCGTCAACTATGAGCTGGCGCCGCGCGAGTACGAGCTGAGCGTCGCCCAGACCATCCTCCGGGCGCACACCCGCGTCACCGATCTGTTCAACAATCCGATGAACCAGATGGAGCAGCAGCTGCGCCTGACCATCGAGGCGTTGAAAGAGCGTCAGGAGCATGAGCTGATTAACAACCCTGACTTCGGACTTTTGCACAACGCCGATCTGAAGCAGCGCATCCACACCCGCAGCGGACCGCCGACCCCCGATGATATGGACGAGCTCCTGTCGCGGCGCCGCAAGACCAAGTTCTTCCTCGCCCACCCGCGCACCATCGCCGCCTTCAGCCGTGAGTGCAACCGCCGCGGGGTCTACCCGACCGGCATCGAGTTCCTCGGCACCAAGGTGATGGCCTGGCGCGGCGTACCGGTCCTGCCGAGCGACAAGATTCCGATCAGCGAGACCCAGACGAGCTCAATCCTGGCCATGCGCGTGGGCAAGGATGACCAGGGCGTCATCGGCCTCCACCACGCCGGCATCCCCGACGAGGTCGAGCCGAGCTTGTCGGTCCGGCGCATGGACATAAACGACATGGCGATCACCTCCCTCTTGGTCAGCGTCTATTTCTCCGCCGCGGTCCTGCTTCCCGACGCCCTGGGAGTTCTTGAGAACGTCGAGCTCGGACACTGAGGTCGGCAAGGGGTTCCCAGTTGAACCCGGCGTCCTGATAGGTCCACGCCCGGGCTGACCGCCTCGCGACGGGGTCGGCCGTTGCCGCTTTATCACTCGTACAAAGGCTTTGGCAATGATCCCGCTGCTCATCCTAGGGCTTTTGTCTGATGGCCCGCAGTAATTCAGCCGAGCTCCCATCGGGCAGGGCGCCTGACCTGATTTCGGAGTCGCTGCGCTCGCCGGGTGCCACCGTGGCTCTTTTGGAGCTGTGGCTGGATCGGTTCCTGCCGCCTGCCGATACGGTGCTGCACCGCGCGATGCGGTATGCCGTCTTCTCCGGCGGGCGGCGCCTGCGGCCGCAGTTCTTGCTGCAGGCGGCGCAAGCCTGCGGGGCGGAGCCGCTGGAGCTGGAGCTGGCGCTGCGGGCCGCCTGCGCGATTGAGCTTGTCCACACCGCCTCGCTGGTCCATGACGATCTGCCGTGCTTCGACGACGCCACCGAGCGGCGCGGCCAGCCGACGGTCCACGTTCGCTTCGGCGAGCCCATGGCGCTCTTGGTCGGCGATGCACTGCTCACCCAAGGCTTCGAGCTCCTGGTCGATACCCCGAAACAGCTTGTGCCGCGGGCGCTGCGGCTCATCCGGCTGCTGTCGCGGGCGGCCAGCTCCAGCGCCGGGCTCATCGGCGGGCAGAGCCTGGAGCAGGAAGCCGTCCAAGATGAGAGCGGCGCTGCCGTTGCGACCTCCGAGTTCATTGACCGCTACCACGGCATGAAGACCGGCGTGCTGTTCGCCAAGGCGGCGGAGATGGCGGCGCTCACGACCAAGTCGCCCAGCACGGCGGCCTGGGTCGGTGTGGGACAGCTCTTTGGCAAGTGGTACCAGCTGGCTCATGATCTGACCGAAGTCAGCGCCCCAAGGGGGGTGGAAGATCGGGTTGAGCCGGGCACCATGCCGGGACTTTTGGGGGCTGTCTTATCGCGCGGTGAACAGGCGGTGCGCGCGCAGCTGGATGGCTTGCTCGCGCTGATCCGTACGCGCGTCATGCAGCTGGCCATCGCGCCGGAGTCGATGCTGGCGTTCCTTGATGCGCTGCAAGCGGCGCTGCTGGCGCGCATTGCAGCGGACCGAAAAGGGCAGGCGCCGAGCTAGCCGCGCCAATGCGTCCGCGCCGGGTCCGCGCCGCGCAGTGGAGCTCATTCCCCGACGAAGGAAGCGCCCCCAGATGTCACGCTCGGGAGTATGGCCGGCGAGGGAGAACTACGGCAAAGCGTCCGCA
>CALFML010000788.1 GCA_937879845.1 uncultured Myxococcales bacterium | reverse complement strand
CGCCACGAACCTGCCCGTTTGTTCACGCCAGTACTTCTGCGCGACCTTGTCCTCGTTAGGGCCGTCCCATCTTCTTTTCCACCAGCGGTCATTGCTACGCTCCCTTTGTCGCGCGACTTTAGCCTGCGCCAGGATTCCCGTATAGATTCAATCCGGCGTCGGCCAGCATCGGCCGGCATCGGCCGGCGGTCAGCTCCAGGCGAGCTTCCAGCGCCACTCTTGCGGGTTGTCGTTGGTCCGGACGATGTGAATGTCCCTGGCCCCGGCCAGCTCCAAGACGCCGGCGATATAACCGCTAGTGCACTCGCGGAAGGCGCTTGGCAGATCCGGATAGCCCAGAACGACAAAGTGCAGCTGGTGGTCGCCGATGCGCTCCATCCGGGTGGTGCCGCTCTGATGGTAGGTACGCCACAGGCGTGCCGCCTTCTCGACGATGTACTCGATTGTGACGACGCGCAGGACGATGCGGTAGACCCCTTGCAGGTGGTCGCGCGCCATCTCCCGGCCGATGCGCCGCAGGCCGCTCGTGTCGGCGGGATAGATGAGCGGAGCTGCGAGCTCGAAAAAGCGGGTGATGACCTCTATGGGAATCCAGTGGAACTCCAAGGTCTGGCGGAAATAATCGCGCTCCTTGGGAGTCAGTTGCGATAGGAACTTCTGCTCGATGGCCCTGCCGTGGCGTTTGAGCAGGCCCTGCATGAAGACGACCCCGGTCCCCTTGTAGTTCCCCATTTCCCCGAGCACCCGCGCAAGATCTGCGGAACACTTTAGCAACCGCTCCGGCGCCCGTCAACCAAGCGGCCGCTCCGGCGCCGCGGGGACGAAAGGGACTTATTCCGGAGCAAAAGATTTTAGGAGTGAGGGGAGCAAGACCGGGAACAGAAACAGGAGCAGGGACAACGGCCACATCAGCTTCGGATTCACGATCGGCTCTCCTTTAGGCAAGTGTGCCGCGGCATCTTGGCACAGCCGCTTGTGGCATTGCACGCCAGATTTCCGCACGTCCGCCCTTATCGCGCTGAAGTGAACAGAGCGCGACTTGGGCGAGCGGAAAAGCGGAGCGGAGTATGCAGAGTCCCTACTGCCGCGTCGATGTGGTGCGCGCCGTGATCCAGGTCACAGCCGCCGCGCGAGTGAGCGCCGGAAAGGGAGAGTAGACCTTGGCGCTGTGCGCGGTGGACAAAGTGCTGGTCAACAGCCGCCTTCGCAGCCGAAAATCGCAGTACGATAGAGGGGAATTATTTGACCCCGATGTCCGGGGCTAGACATAAGGAGTGTATTATGCGGACTATCCACAAAGGACTGATTCAAGGCGGCGCGCTCATCTTGGCGGCGGCGCTTGGGCAGTGCAATGGCGGCAATACCTCGGGGGTCGATGGCGGCACTGCGGATCTGGCAGAGCCGACGCCGGATCTGAGCACGGTCATACCGCAGCTGGCGCTCACTGCGGTGACGCCGCGCGCTGCCGTCAACACCGGTGGGACCCAGGTGACGCTCACCGGGACGAACTTTCTCGCCGGCGCCACAGTCACGTTCAACGGGGTGCCGGCGACCAACGTGACCGTGGTGTCGAGCACCCAGATCACTTGTACCGTGCCGGCCAAGGCTGCGACCTGCGGCGCGGCGACGGTCCAGGTCTCAAATACCGATGGCAAGCAGGTCTCCAGCACGACCGTGTTCAACTATCAGTCGGCGACCATGGCCTTCGGCACTGCGAACGCCCTGACCATGGCGGCGACCACGCGCTATGTCATCGCCGTCGATCTCGACAAGGATCAGGACTTGGATCTGGTCTCCGCCAACAGCGGCCTGGGCGCCGGCAACCTGACGGTCCGCCTCAATAACGGCAACGGCACCTTCGCCAACCCGACGACCCTGGCCCTGGGCGGCATGAGCCCGTACGCCGTCGCGGCGGGGTTTCTGGACGCCGACACCAACATCGACCTCATCGCCGTGCGCAACGCCGGCAACGATGTCCGCGTGCGGCTCGGCGTCGGAGACGGGACGTTCAACACCCCGGCCACCGATACCTTCTCGGTCGGCGCCGGTCCGGTCGACATCGCCCTGGGCGACATCGACGGCGACAAGCGCACCGATGCGATGGTCGTCAACAACGGCAGCAACAACGTCAGTGTCCTTATAAGCAACGGCGACGGCACCTTCAAGACCGCGACCACCACGACGCTGCTTGGTACGGGGCCGACGGCCATCGTCCTTGGCAACCTCGATAACGACGGCAAGCTCGACTTCGCGACCACCGATCGCACGAGCGACGCCGCCACGGCGCGACTCGGCATCGGCAACGGCACGTTCGGAACCGGGGCCGCGATCATGGGCTTGAACTCGCCGACCGATCTGCTGCTGGCCGACTTCAACGGCGACAACATTTTGGATCTGGCGGCGGCCAACAGCTCGACCCGCACCATCCGTCTGACCATCGGCGTCGGCAACGGCACCTTCAACAGCGCCCAGGGGTCGACGCCGCTGGTCGGCACCACGGCCGCTTCGGCGCGGTCGATCGCCGCCGGCGACTTCAACCTCGATGGCTTCCTCGATCTGGCGGTCACGAACCAAGCCGACCGCAACGTCTCCATTTTGCTCGGTCAGGGCAACGGCAGCTTCGCCACCAAGCAGGACATCACCCTGGGGCTGCTTGCCGATCCGACGCAGGTGGTGGTGGGGGATCTCAACAAGGACGGACTACCCGACATCGTCAGCACCGATCAGAGCAACAACGGCGTCACCGTGCTTTTGAATCAGTGCAACTAGCCGCTCCGGTCTGAGACTCCGCCTCCGCTTGCGGCGCCGGCTCCTGCCGCGGCGCCGCTCCTCTGGCCATCCCGGTCCCTGCCCTTGATACATACGCTGCTTGAAGCGGCTGGGATGGATCTGGCAGGCTGGTTTTATGCCGCACTGCCGCCACCATCTGCCGGGATTTCGCGCGACCTGCGTTGCTGTCGGCGCCACGTTCGTGCTCATCGCGGGGTCCGAGCTTTTGCAGGGAGTGCCGCGGAGCCTGGCCGGGTTCGGCGTGCCCGAAGCGGTGCTGCACTCGCCGCACTATGAGGACGCCATGGTCTGGGTGTTCACCCACATGCTGGTGCTGGGCCTCATCATCGGCGTGGTCGGCTATTTCGCCGAGGGCGAGCGAACCCGGCGCGCGATGGCCCGCATCATGGCGGCGGTGATTCCGATCTTCACGCTGCTCGATATCCGCACGTCCGACTCGGCGCTGGGCAGCGGTCTTTACGCCGGTCCGCGCTCGCTAGTGCCGCCGGCGATCGATCTTGTGGTGTTGCTGCTGTTCGCGCACCTGGCCTTGTGCCGCTCCGCCATCGCCGACAAAGAGGCGCACTGACGGGGCGCGGCGGCGGCGCGGCACCCCGGCGCCGCATCAGGCCCGGCGCGCCATCATGATCACGCTATCGAGGCCGTTATCGATCGCGCGCTGCTGCGTGACCGCGATCTGGGTCAGCCCGTGATCGACCAGCAGGTGCTCGATCTGCGACTGCATGCCCTGACGATTATGGGTCTCCATCACCACTTGCTGCACCCGCGGCCAGGTCTCGGCGTCCAGCCCCATGAGCACGTCGAGCTCCGCTCCTTCGACATCGATCTTTAGCAGATCGACCCGCGCGATCTTGTTCCGCTTCAGCATCTGCCCAAGCGTCGCCACCTGCGCCGTGATCTCTTGCAGGCCCATCGCGTGGCGCAAGCACCACCAGATAAGGGACCGCCAGGTCGTGCTGGCGAAGAGGCGCCCCAGCATGCCCCCCAGCATTGCCGACAGTCCGGGCTGCGCCATAAGGCGGCGGCTGCGATCTTCGAAGAAGATCTCGAACTCGCGCCGCTTGCTGCGGATATCGAAGGTGCTGTTGGTGGCGGAGCGCGAGAAATAATAGAAGCTCTGGATGCCTTGGGCTTTCGCCGCGGAAGATAGACCCAGAGGAAAAAGCTGATGCTCGGTGTTCCGGAGCCAGCGGTTGGTCATGAAGTTGCTTTGCAGCGCGTGGTAGCTGTCCGGCGCCGGCTCGAAGCACAGCAGGCGAACGTCACCGCGGCAGAGCTCTGCCACCCTCTGCGCGAAGGTACCGACATGAGCACCGACATCGAGCACGGTCTGTCCCGGCGCCACTTGAGCGCCGCAAGCGAAGTACTCCTCGACCTCGCGACTGAGCGAGCTTTTCCAGGCAGAAGGGGCGCTAAGACTCTGCTCCATATTCTAACTCCTTGTCGGGGTCCGCGGGTTTTCCCAAGGGGTGCTAGTAACAAGCCTGGGACCATATGTCTCACTGTGCGAGTGTGCCACAGGTGTGGCGGGCCGGACGAGAGCACGGCCCGCTCTGATTACGATAGGTTTTCTCCGTCGGCGGATGGCGTTTTGTGAGAGGGGAAAGCATTTGGGTTGGCGCTGGAATCAGCAGAAACCATGCCGGGGCCGGCGTCTGCGGCGAGGGACGGAACATAAGACTGTGCACGCCGCGCCGCGAGCTCTATTCTGAGCTACCATGAGCAATCCGACCTCCGACCTGGCGGCAGCGATGCTGGCCTCGACGTTCGATGGGCCGAGTCACGAACCGGCGTCCGCGTCCGCGCCTGCAGCCCATCCGGGGGCGGTACCGCAGCGCATCGGCCGCTATTCCGTCTTACGCCAGCTCGGCGAGGGCGGCATGGGGGTGGTCTACGCCGGCTATGACAAAGAGCTGGACCGCAAGGTGGCCGTCAAGCTCCTGCGCGCGGCGGGCCTGCCGTGCGAGGAGCGGCGCGCCCGCATCCTGCGCGAAGCCCAGGGCCTGGCCCGCGTCTCGCACCCCAACGTCGTAAGCGTGTATGAGGTGGGGGCGACGCAGGGGCAGGTGTTCATCGCGATGGAGTTTGTCGATGGCACGACCCTGGCTGCCTGGCAGGAGCGCGGCCGCCGCTGGGACGAAGTGCTGCAGATGTATCGGGCCGCCGGGGAAGGGCTCGATGCCGCGCATCAGGCGGGCCTGGTGCATCGTGATTTCAAGCCTGACAATGTTCTTGTCGGCAAGGACGGCCGGGCGCGGGTGGCCGACTTCGGGCTGGTGCGTGGTCTGCCGAGCGAGGAGTCGCCGCGGTTTTTGCCGTCGAGCCTTGCGGAGCGGCCGCTTCTGGACTCACCGCTTACCATGCAGGGCGCGATCATGGGCACGCCGGCATATATGTCGCCGGAGCAGCACCGCGGCGAGCTCGCCGACAGCCGCAGCGATCAGTGGAGCTTCTGCGCCGCGTTATACGAGGCGCTGTACGGCCGAGCGCCGTTTGCCGGTGAGACGCTGGCCGAGCTCTCCGAAAACGTCCGCGCCGGGCGCCTGCGGCCGGCCCCGACCGGCAAGGCGATTCCCGCGCGCATCGAGCTGGCGCTGCGCCGCGGCCTGGCCGTCGCGCCGACCGAGCGCCACGCGTCGATGGCGGTGCTGTTGGCGGCGCTCGCGGTGGACTCGCAGCGCGATCCGGCGCTGTCGCCGCTGACCCGCCGCCGGGTCATGGCCCCGATGGTGCTCGGGATGGCCACGACGACGACGCTGATTTATCTTTTGCAGGCGCAGCGCTGGCTGACGCATCGGGTGCTCATCGGCTCCGCCGCGCTGCTCTTGCTGGGACTGTTCGGCATCGCCTTTTGGCTGCGGCGCCCGCTGCGCGAGAACTCCTTCCATCGCGGTCTGGTAAAGCAGATGGCGCTCATCCTGGCGCAGGTGCTTCTGGGGCGGACCATCGGCGCCCTTTTAGGAGTGAGCGTGACGCAGGTCCTCACCATCGAGCAGGTCCTGCTGGCGGGTTCGTTCGCGGTGATCGCCATGCACTTATTGCCAGGCTGCTGGGCGATGTGCGCCGCCTGTGTGGCAATGGCGCTCTCGATGATTCGCTGGCCGGTGCAGATGATGTCGCTCCTTGCTTGCTTCTACCTGCTCCTGACCCTCACCTTGGCTATCCTGTGGAACCACGCGGCCGGGGAGTACAGCGCCCTGCGCAAGCGGATGCACAACGCAGATCAAGCCGGCTGCCATGGGTAGCGATGCCGCCTCTTTCTTCAGTCGAGCCGGACAAACCCAAGCTGCAGCGGCTGCTCCGCCGCCAGCAGCGGCAGCGGCAACAGCGGCGTAGTCAGCCGCACCCCCTGGGTCGCGACCCGCACCGGTACCGCGAGGGCGCGATCCTTGTGCCGATCAAAGAGCCGCAGCGTGTGCGCCCCGTGCGCCAGCGGAGCCGCGGCCGCCAGCGTCAGCGAGACCGCCAACAACTCCCCCGCGCTGGCGCGTCCGAGCGCGGCGTGGGTGCGGGCAAGCGGCAGCGGCCGACCGTCCAGCTCCAGGCGGACAAACGCGCCGGCTTGCTGGCACAGGTACTCGCGCAGCGCTTGCTGTTCCGTCGCATCCAGACGGCCCGAGCGATCGCGATCGAAGAGGCGGTAGAGCAGCCCGGACTCTTCGGCGCTCGGGATCAGGTACTCGATCTGGAGGGTGACGCTCTGGGGTGAAACAGAAAGCGCATCCATCTTCGGATATTGCACGCGGTGCGCCTGCGCGCGGGTCCCCGGACCCCCAAGACAGCAAAGCCCGGCCAGCAGGCGCAGCGCCGCTAAAGTCCGGGCGCGGTCCATCCGTCTCCGGCCAGGTCCACGTACACGGGGTTAGTATATCCATACGGTGAATCAGTGCCCACCGGCGCCAACGAGCCGGGCCCGCGCACCACGATCATGTACCAGGCGTCCCGCTGCGGCTTGATCGTAACCGTGCCGTCAAAGCGCACGCTGTCGCTTTTCTGATCGGTCGCCTCAAGCGGTGCGCTCAGCGTCGCGCCGGCGGTTCCCGCGGCGACCGCGACAAGCCGCCCGGGCGCGGGCTTGGCAAGGGTCAGCGGTCGTCCGTTCTCATAGACCTCCAGCGTGGTTACGCCAATCCAGGTCGGGGCCTGAACCTTGACTTCAACAGACGCCTCGGTCATGCCGTGCAAGTTCACGGCGTGCGCCATTCCCATCGCCTGCTGACCGTTTACCGTCGCGGTGACAAACGGACCGTTGGACACCGAAACCTGCTGGTCGCGCAGCGCCGCCACGAGCTCCGCGCCCGTGACTTGGCTCGGCTCATCTTTCCCAAAGCGCACGAAGTTGCGCGGGTATCCGGTCCCATCGTTGCGCCCGTGCGTATCGGAGTTGCCGAGCGCGCACATCCGCCGCCCCTGATTGAGCAGCGCGAACAAGTCACGCAGCGCCGGCACCCCGCGCGGCACTCCCATGGTCGCGCCCTTGTGGATCGCCTCATCATTTTCCGCCAGATAATCACTGGCTTTCCCAAGATCGCCGTTTACTTCCATGGCATCAAAGACATCAAGCGGCTCATCGCTCTGACCCGTGGTCGGATCGAAGTGGATGAAGTTGAAGTAGCCGGCCAGGCTCTTGGTGCGGGGATGGCTGACGTGGACGATGAGCGGCGCCGACTCCTGCGCCCGCAGCTTGCCGACCCAGCCGGCGACCGGATCGTTTGCCCACAGCTTGGCGCCGACCTTGGCGTAGGGATCCGACTCGGCGATGGTCAGCGGGTAGGCGTTGAAGTGGCCGACCCCGTTGACGCTGATCTCGTCGCCGACCACCGCGTTGAGGAAGGCCTCGGCGTGCAGGCGGCGGATGTGCGGACTATAGTCGGTGAGGTTGTCGTGATCGGTGGCGGCGGGAAACTCGATGCCCTCCGCCAGGTTTTCGCTCACCCGCTTTTCGATCGGCACCGGCGAGTCGATCGAGCCCTGCGAGTGCTGGTGGTAGTCGCCAGAGAGCCAGCCGCGGGTATCGACGCTGCGCACAAGCTCCGCGGTCACGCTGGCGCTCCCGCCGGCCGGCACCTTCAGCGCGGCGATGCGCACCTGCTCATACTCCACCCCGCGGGAGACGATGACCGAGTAACTGCCGGGCTTGAGCGTCACCTCGCCGCGGCCGTCCGGGGTGAAGGCGACGGCGTGGACGCCATTGCGCTCGCTCTCGGTCGGGTCGGGGCCGAAGCGGGGGTCGGGGGCTTCGACATCGATGCCCATAAACGATACCTTGGCCGGCGACGGCTGGCGCTGGCCGTCGCGCTGCTCGCCGATGTCAAGGACGACCCGGCCCGGCGCCGCCAGCGTCAGATCGAGCGTGGTGGCGCTGCCCATGCTGACTGGAGTCGGAGCGCCGCGCAGGCGGCCGATCGCCGTGGCCACCGCAACGTAGTCGCCGGCCGGCAGGCTGAGCGAATAGTTCCCGTCCGCATCGCACTTGGCCTGCGTCAGGAGCTGCTGCGTCGGTCCGTACGGAGCGCGCAGAATCGACACCCGCGCGTCCGCGATCTTGGCGCCGCCCGCATCGCGCACGCTGCCCTGGAGCTTGACCGTGGTCTGGCCGCTCAGGGCATACATCGGCGTCATCACGGAGGCGGCATCGCCGCTGCCGACCACCAGGTAGCGGGTGATGCTGAGCTCTCCGGTCTCCGAAAGCGGCGCCGTCTTGAGAAACGTCACCGTACCCGAGGCATCGACGATCGGCAGCTGCAGCGGCCCCTCCGCGCTGAGGTAGCCGTACGACGTCCGCTCGCCCACCGAGGCGACAAACGTCGCCGAGCCCACCGGATCGGCGAAGCCGGCCTCCGGCGTCAGCACGGTCAGCGACGCCCCAAACGATAGGAAATCGCCGAGCACCAGCGACCGCGCCGCCGGCTCCGGACCCGCCGCCTTGTAGGTGGTGACGATCTTGAGATAGGGCACATCCGGATCGAGGATGTAATCGGTCAGGATCTCGCCATCGAGGTCGCGGCCGGCGCTGTCAAGCTGCGGCAGGATCAGCGAAGGGGCGCTCTTGGCGTGCACCCGCAGCTGCGCCGGACCGCCCTTTTGTCCATCGGAAATTACCTCGATGGAGGTCGGATTTGGAACCCGCAGGCCGACGATCGGGAAGGTCTCCCGGAACAGATCGTTGCCGTTTTTGCCGTCGTCCCCCGGCCGCACCAGATCGGCATCGATCAGGTTGCCGCCGTAGATATCCAGCCCGACGGAGGTGCCGACATCCTGAATCAGGAATCGGGCGCGGCTGTTGTATAGCTTCCAGACCTGACCCGCGCGGCCGTAGGCGACCGGACCGCCTATCAGCTCGCTGTCGCGGTTGACCTTGCCGGCGCGGGTCTGCCCGGGCTGAAGCGGCCCGTCGAGCATAAGCGGCGGCGGCATCTCCGGCGGCGGCGCCGGAGCCGGGCAGCTCATAAGACCAAACGATAGGAAAAGTCCTGTCAGGTCGCGCAGAGTCCGCGCCGCGCGGCCGGAGCGTGCAGCGATGAGAGCGTTTTTTCGCGTCGGGAGGGAGGGCATGCGCCGGACCATAGGCCTCGGCGGTGCGGGCTGTCAATCGGCACCGCCCGGGCGGCGGCTGGCGGTCGCGCGATGAGATCGGAAGCGCACAC
>CALFML010000787.1 GCA_937879845.1 uncultured Myxococcales bacterium | reverse complement strand
CGTGACTGAGCGCCGGAATCAATGGGGCCCAGATGAGGTCATGCAACTGCTGCAAAGCTTTCCGCGCGCGTGCCTCCAGTTGCAGCACATGCTGCGGCGGCAGCAAACGGCTGGTGCGCATCGCGTCCATCTGGAACTGCACACGGCGGATTGCGCCCTCTACCGCGTTCCATGTCGCGACGCGGCGGACCATGAACTCGGGGTCGACCAGTCCCGCCGTCAGGGCGTTCAGCCATACCTTGCCGCGGGCGGCCGTGGAAGGGAACTCGCTGGCGCGCTGAGCGTGCATGAACTCCAGCAGCCGCTCGACCACCGGTCCGCTGACGCGCCCTTCGTATAGAGCGCCAAGCCCCGTAGCCAGGATGGTGGTGGCTTCCGGCTGCATGCGGGAGACCTGAAGCGCCAGCCGGCAGGCCTGCATCGCCAAGTCGGCGGCGGTGCCGCGCTCCGTGAGCGTGATCAAACAGAGATCATCGCTGAGCCTCTCGGAAAAAGCTCCCCAGCGCTGCAAGACTTCGTGCAGCGCTGCGGACAGCAGCGGGGTTTCCGGCTGCGACCCGTCCTCATCCAGGGTCGATGGGGTATGCGGCTTCAGATCCAAGGTGCACAGCAGGATCACGGACAAGAGCTGCTGGTCGATCTGGGCGAACGGCTCGCGCGGCACCGCCAGGGAGGCCGCCGACTCGCCCGCGCGGCCTTCGCCGAGCGCCTCAAGCTCGCGCAACAGAGCGGTCCCGTCGGGGGGCCGCTGCGCCGGATGCTTGTCGAGCATCTTATGCAGCAGCTGGGCGAGCGCCGGCGGCACGCCGCTCCGAAGCTTGGTTATCGGCGGAATCTCATGGCTCGCGCTCTTGATGAACAGCTCCGTAATGCTCGCGCTCTGCAGGGGGCGGCGGCCGCTCAGGCACTCATAAATGACGCAGCCCAGCGAGAAAATATCGGCCGCCGGACCGACGGCATGAGCGCCGCGCACCTGCTCCGGAGCCATGTACTCCAGAGTGCCGACGAGGGAGCCGGTGCGGGTGAGCGAAAGGAGTCCGTCTTCCTCGCGGGCGACGCCGAAGTCGAGGAGTTTTACCTGCTCGATCCGGCCATCGGGGAGAAAGAGGTTGCTGGGCTTGATGTCGCGATGCGTTACGCCGCAGCGGTGGGCGTCGGCCAAGGCGGATCCCACCCCCAGCAGGAGCTTGTAACACTCCGGTACCGACAATAAAGAACGCCGCAGCCGGTGGTCCAGATCCTCGCCGTCCAGCCACTCCATGGCGAGAAAGGGCAGTCCGCTCTGGGTGCGACCGTGGGCGACATACGAAACAATGTGCGGATGACGCAGCCGAGAGAGGACCTCGGCTTCGACCTCCAAGCGCGTTGCGCTCTGCGGCGAGCTTCCCGCGGAGTGCAGCAGCTTGAGGGCGACGCGCTGCCCGGTCTGCATGTCGCGGGCGCGGAAGATCGTTCCCATCGCGCCGCTCGATGCCGGCTGTTCCAAGATAAAGCGGCCGGCGATGCGCATGCCGGCCACCATCGAGATCATCGGCACTTACTCTCTCCAAACCGGTCGGACTTGCGTCGCCAATGTGATTATGTTGCCGCGCATGTGATGACAGAGGTGTTGTGAAAAAACGCTCGTCGATATCGTACATGATCAGCGTTCTTTTGTGCTCGAGTCTCCGCTAAGGAGAGGGCGAAATCTGCCCCCGCCGTCCGGCTGCAGAATAAAGTCTCCGAGTCCGATCGAAACCCAAGCCGGCCGGGGCGGCGTGAGCCTGCTCTCGACGAAGAATTCGTGCTGCGGGTTGGTACGCATTCTGCTGTGACTCCGGTCAGCCAGTCGCGCTGCCAGCGGGCAGCCGAACAATTCAGCACTCAGAGTGCAAGGAGATTCCCCATGTTGCTCACCACGACGAAAATGCCAGCCGCCGCCTCCGACGCCGCGTGGCCGATGCGGGCGGACCGTGATCGGACGAGCCTGCGGGTGAGCGATGGGATGTCCGTCCTTCCGCCGAGCGCCGACGGCCGCCGGACCGTGTCACCGCCGAACGACGCAGCGGCTGAGCGCGAGAAGGTCGGCGCAGTTCATGCGGAACAGACGGCGCTTGCGCGGATGCTGCAGGCGGCGGGTGATCCCAAGCATTTTTACCTGCAGCTGGGGCAGCGCACCACGCAAGAGGTCCTTGCCCTATATGAATCCGGACAGCTCCGCCGCCCCGCCTGGACCCTGGGCCTGCTGGCGCGTCAGCACAGCCGCTTCATGGACAACCTGCGGCGCTGGCTGAGCCCGCATCTGGGCGAGTCGGAGCCGATGTGGCAGTCGGCGTTTACCGCCCTTGACATGGTCGGCGAGGCGACCGCCGTGTATTCCGTGCTCACCGGCCTGCATATGGCCCTGCGGGCCCAGCTGGAGCACGATCTGCCCCAAGTGATTGCCCAGACCCTGCCGGATGAGCAGGAAGGGGATTGGGCAGGGTGCCAGGCCGACTTGTCCAAGCTGGCGCTGGCGCTGCGCTCCGCCCTGGAGCAGACTCTCGCCGCCGCGCTCGCCCCCTATCTGCCCAAGTGGCTGGCCCGGCCGGGGAAGCGGCTCCTCAGTGAGACGCTGGCCCTGCTCATGCAGCGTCACGTCTACGATCTGGGCAGCCAGCACCTACGGGCTTTTGCGTGCGGCGTCAAGCTGGCGCGCGCGGCCGCAGCCAACGCCCGCGCCGCGTGTGTGCCGCCGGCCGTCGCGCCCGCGGAAAGCCAGGGCGGCCCCGCCGCGCACCTGCGGCAAGGGCCGCGGCCGCTTACTTCGCTGGCGGCGCGCGCTTACGAAAGCGCTCGACGTAGCGCAGCAGATGCAGCTTGACGGTCGTGCCATCGCCGATATCGAGACGGCGGGCGATCTCGGAGCAGTTGACGTTGCGGCTCAGCTCATTGAGCTCGCGCAGCTCGCTCGACTGCGCCACGAAGACCGGCTTGAGGTACTTCTCCACGAAGTTCTGCAGCTGGCCCCATGACTTGGGGGCGGCGCCGTTATCCTCTTCGAAGGCGGCGAAGGAGCTGCTGACGATTTCATTCCACGACGCCGTGCTCTGCACCGGCTGGACGATGGCCGTCTGCAGCATCGCCGGCCGCAGCGACGGCGTACTCGGACTGCGCCCCTGACTCAGGGCGGAGCGGCACACATCCTCGCTGAGCGAGCCTGGACTGCTGTGCGCCGGCAGCCTCTCCACGAAGTTTTCCAAGTCGCGGAAGTTGCCGGGCCACGGGTCGCTGAGGACCAGCCGCAGCGCCGCCGTGGACAGCGCTTCGTAGGCCTTTATCTGACCGCCGCGCAGCGTCCGCGTCTTGAGATAAGCGACGATGTCTTCGTGGCGCTCGGCCAGCGGCGGAACCCGCACCACCTTGACCGCCAGGCGGTACCACAGATCGTCGCGGAACTTGCCGTGGCGCAAGATGTCGTTGTCGAGCGGCGCGTTGGTCGCACACACGATCTGGACGTTGGTGTGGCGCGGCTGCGTATCCCCCAGGCGGTAATATTCCCCGCGGGAGTCGAGAAACCGCAGCAGCGCCTTCTGCACTTCAAGGTCCATGTCGCCGACTTCATCGAGGAACAGCGTGCCGTCGTTGGCCGCCTCCACCACCCCGACCAGATCCGTATTCGCCCCGGTGAAGGAGCCCTTCTTGGCGCCGAACAGCTGCGCGTACAGCAAATCTTCCCGCAACAGCGCACAGTTGACCGTCGTGTAGGGGCCCCGATGCTGGCGTGAGTGCTTATGGTAGCAGCGGGCCAGGCGATCCTTTCCCGCTCCGGTCGGTCCAAGGAGCATCAGCCGCATACCGTAGGCGGCCGCGTCTACGAGCTCGCGGTGCGCCGCACGCATCGGCGGGGAGACCAGGATGAAGTCGTCGCCGTGGCCTTGCAGCTGCTCATAGCGGACGTTCTGTTCGTTGACATAGGTGCGGATGCGATCGACGACCGCGACCCACGACACCTCCACCGTGGAGCCGCGCGGGTGCGAGATCAGAAGCTGCGTACCGTCGGCGAGCAGCAGGTTCTCGGTGCCCGGGTCGACCTTCGAGGAATTGGACAGCTGGATGCGGGCGCTCATCCCCGTGCTGGCCAGCCAGTTGGTGATTCCGCGCAGGACCGCCCCTGGATACTCTTCGTCGGCTGACCACTGCGCTTCCTTGGGCCCGGTAAGCCGCAGGGCGCTGGTCGTGCCCCCGGCCAGCTCGAAAGACAGATCGACCTCGGCCGGCAAGCTCAGCGTATGCCCGGAGGCCAAGCGCACCCAGGTTCCGTTGCGGCTCTGCAGATCCCAGGCGAGAATCTGGTGGCCGTCGTGGCAGACCAGGAGGTGGTTCGCCGAAACCCGCTGAGAAAGCAGGCGGACCTCTTTGATCGGCAGCTCACCCAGCTGCGCCTTGAGCATCGCGTCAAGCCGCCGGACCGATGGATCGCGCCCGAGAAGCATCACGCTCCGCGGCAGCAGCTCGAAGATGACGGGTTCTTCACAGTCAGGAAGTCGGAGGAACAGATCTGCCATGAGAACAAATTATACATCAGGCGGGGCGACTCTCCGAGTCTGATCAGACTCGGAATCTACCTATCGCGCGCACCGCGCAGGCGCTCGAAATCGGTGCCGCGCTGCCTGGCACAGCGGCTGCAATCGGAGCCTGAGCAAACGCCCAGCGGATCCCCGGCTGGTTCACAAAGGGACGACGCCAATGAAGGTCTTAGTAGCAGATGATGATCGGACTACGCGGTTGATGGTTTCCTCTCTGGTACGCCGCTTAGGCTATGAGCCGCATGAGGCCAGCAATGGACTGGAGGCGCTGGCGGCGCTGCGCAGCCCGCGGCCGCCGCGCTTGGCGGTGCTCGATTGGGTCATGCCCGGTCTAGACGGAGTGCGGCTGTGTCGCACCATCCGATGCGAGGGAGCAGAGCGCTACACATACATCATTCTGCTCACCGCCAAGGACTCGACTGAGGAGATGGTGGAAGGGCTCGACTCGGGGGCCGACGACCTCGTGGCCAAGCCGGTGGAGGCAGAGGTCTTGCGGGCGAGACTGCGCTCCGGTCAGCGGGTTCTCGAGTTGCAGGAGCAGCTGATTGAGGCCCGCGAACGCCTTCGCGAGCAGGCCAGCCGGGACGCGCTGACCGGCATCTGGAACCGCGGCCGGATTCTCGAGATCCTGAACGAGGTGATCGCCCGCAGCGGACGTGAGCAGCGGAGCTTCGGGCTGATCATGTGCGATCTTGACCACTTCAAGCGCATCAATGATACCTATGGCCACCTGGCCGGAGATCAAGTGCTGCGCCATGCCGCGCAGCAGCTCCAATCCGGTCTCCGCGGCTATGATCACATAGGGCGCTACGGCGGTGAGGAGTTCCTGATTATCCTGCCGGACTGCGGTGCCGCCCAGACCCTGGAGATCGCCGAGCGGCTGCGCCAGCTCTTGTGCAACAACGCGGCGCTCTACCGCGATGAGCTCATTCCCATCACCATGAGCGCGGGAACGCTCGTTCATACTCCGCACCAACATACCGCAGCGCTCGACCTGATCCTGCGCGCCGATGAGTGCCTGTTCGCAGCCAAGCGGGGCGGACGCAATCGCGTGGTCCATCTCGAATACAGCGCGCAGTAGCGCTCTTATGGACTGGTCCGCAGCTTGCTACTTAGCGCTTTAGGAGGGAACGATGTCTCAATTAGAGGATGGCAAAAAGGACTCAGAGTTTGACCGCGCAAGTGGAGCGTATGTCTTCTGCTTCACCCGACCGGCGACCGCGCAGGAGATATGCAGCCGCAGGCTCGGGACCCGCAGTGTCATGCTCGCGATCACTCACCGCGAGGTGGCGGCGCTCGTCAGCCCGGTTCCGGGGGCCGCCTGTGCCGGCGTCCGCCGCACCTATTACGAACAGACCGTGGCCTGGGTGTGCAGCCAAGCCGCGCATCATGAGGAGATTCTGGCGCAGGCGATGGCAAGCTCTGCCGTTCTGCCCTTTGCGCTGGGTACGATCGCAGCCTCGGTGCCGCGGGTCTATGATGCGCTGGAGCAGCAATACAGCCAGATCGACTCCTTCCTGGCTTACATTCACGGGAAGGAAGAGTGGAGCCTGCGCGGCAGACTCGCGCCGCTCGGTCAGCGGCCGCAGGAAAATCAGCAGAGCGCTGAGACCGCCGCGCGCTCTGCCGCCGCGCCCAGCCATGAAGCTGCGCTGTCATCCGCTCCGGCCGTACGCCGCGACCCGCGCACCGGCTGGGGCACGGCCTCGTACGGCCTCTTCCCGACGTGGCACACGCCGGTCGAGATCCTCGACGGCACGGTGCACAACCGCGACGAGCGCATCCACGTCGACGACCTGCTGCTGCTGGCGCGCCTGGAC
>CALFML010000786.1 GCA_937879845.1 uncultured Myxococcales bacterium | reverse complement strand
GCGCAGCAGGGCCCCCGCCTCCGGCGCCACCCGCTCTCTTGGCAATAACTTCGGGGTTCAACTGGGGCGCGGTTTAGTTGTGGCAGAAGTGGCGGCAGTGTTTGAGGCGGCCGGCGCGTTCCTTTTTCTCGGGCGGCAGGGATTCGTTTAGGCTGACTAGATGCGGCTTGGCAAAAAGCTTCTGAGCGGTCTGGCGCTGCTGCTGCTGGGGCTCGGCGTCACAATAGGGGTGAAGACCACGACCACGGCCTCCCGCCAGCCCGCGATAGCGCCGGCGGAGGTGCCGGAGTTTGACAGCGCGGCCGAGCTTGCGCTTTCGCAGCGGCTCGGCGGGGCGCTGCGCATCCCGACCGTCTCACGCGAAGGCCGGCCGGTGGCCGCCGCCGAGCTGCAGGCGCTGCACGCCTACCTGCGCACCACCTTCCCTGCCCTGCACGCGGCGCTGAAGGTCGAGACCGTGGGCGAGCTCAGCCTCCTTTACACCTGGCCCGGCAAGGACCCGGCGATCCCGCCTTACCTCCTGCTGGCGCACCAGGACGTGGTGCCGGTGGAAGCGGGGAGCGAGACGCGGTGGATAAAGCCGCCGTTCTCCGGGGCGGTCGCCGACGGTTTTATCTGGGGCCGCGGGGCGCTGGACGACAAAGGCAGCGTGGTGGCGATCTTAGAAGGGGTGGAGCGGCTCGTGCGCGCCGGCTTCGTGCCGCAGCGCACCGTCTATTTGGCCTTCGGCCACGATGAGGAGCTGTCGGGCGTGTACGGGGCCCGCGCCATCGCCGCGCTGCTGCGCGAGCGCGGCGTGCACCTGGACTTTGTACTCGATGAAGGAATGATCATCGCCGACGGCATGATGCCCGGCGCGCGGCAGCCGGTGGCGCTGGTCGGTCTGGCCGAAAAAGGCTACCTGTCGCTGGAGCTCCTTGCGCACAGCAGCGGCGGGCACTCCTCCATGCCGCCGCCGCATACCGCGGTCGGGGTGCTGAGCCGGGCGGTGCAGCGGATAGAGGACCACCCCTTCCCTACCGACCTCCGGCCGCCGGCGAGCCAGCTTTTTGCCTATGTCGGCCCGGACCTGGGCGGACCGCTGCGCTACGTGTTCACCAACCTTTGGCTCTTGCGTCCGATCGTGATGTGGCAGCTCGGGCAGAAAGCGTCGACCGCGGCGATGCTCCGCACCACCACCGCGGCGACGATATTCGAGGGCGGACCCAAAGACAACGTGCTGCCGCAGCGCGCCCGCGCGGTCGTAAACTTCCGCATCCTGCCCGGCGATACGGTGGCCAAGGTGCAAGAGCGCGTCCGCAGCATCGTCGATGATCCGCAGGTGGAGATCCGGCCGATCGCCACCTCCGCCGCCGAACCCACGACGGTTGCAAGCGAGTCCGCGCCGTCGTTTCACACCCTTGCGCGCACGATCCGCTCGGTGTTCCCGCAGACCCTGGTCGGGCCGACGCTGATGCTCGGGCAGTCGGACTCGCGCTACTTCATCGGGGTCGCCAGCAGCACGTATCGGTTCCTGCCGGTGACCCTGCAGTCCGAAGATCTCGACCGCATCCACGGCACCAACGAGCGCATCGGCATCAAGAACTACGCCGAGTCGGTTCGTTTCTATGAGCAGCTGGTCCGCAACTGCGACAAGGAGCGCTAAATGATCGCGGCCGCAACAACCCCGCGCGCCTTTTTCCGCTGCGTCGGACCCTCCACCGTGGCCCCGGCCCCGGGCGACGGGCTCGCGGGCTGCGGCGCCAGCTACCCGCTCACCGACGTGCGCACCCGCTGCGAGCGCTGCGGCGGGCTGCTCGATGTCGAGCACGATGTCGCGGCGCTGCAGGAAGTCGCGGGCGCCGATTGGCAGGCACTTTTCGACAAGCGCGCCTTGCGCGCCCCCTTTCCTTACACAAGCGGCGTGTGGGGCAAAAAAGAGTGGGTCTGCCCCGACCTGGCCGACGAAGCGATCGTCTCTTTGGGCGAGGGGCATACGCCGCTTGTGCCGATGCCGCGCCTGGGGGCAAAGCTCGGTGTCGCGGACCTGTGGATCAAGCAGTGCGGGCACAACCCGACCGGGTCGTTCAAAGACCTCGGCATGACGGTGCTCGTGTCGATGGTGCAGCACCTGCGGCGGCTCGGGGTGCAGGTCCCGGCGGTGGCTTGTGCGTCGACGGGGGATACCTCGGCGGCGCTGGCGGCGTACTGCGCGCGGGCGGGGCTTCCGGCGATCGTCTTTCTGCCCGCCGGTCAGCTCAGCGATGAGCAGCTCAGCCAGCCGCTGGCCCACTTTGCCACCACGGTGGCGCTGGAGACCGACTTTGACGGCTGCATGCAGCTCGTCGCCAAGTTCTGCCAGCGCCACGGGGTGTACCTGGCCAACTCGATGAACCCGCTGCGGATCGAGGGGCAAAAGACGCTCTCGTGCGAGATCGCGCAGCAGCTCGGCTGGGAGCCGCCGGACTGGGTGGTGGTGCCGGGCGGCAACCTCGGGCACACGACGGCGATCGGCCGCGGCTTCGAGCTTCTCAGAAAGCTCGGGCTGTGCCACAAGACGCCGCGGCTGCTGGTCGCCCAGGCGGCCAGCGCGGCGCCGCTTTACAACGCCTACCGCAACGGCTGGCGCTTCACCGCGCTGACGGCGCAGCCGACGCTGGCCAGCGCGATCCGCATCGGCAATCCGGTGAACGTGCACAAGGCGATTGCGCTATTGCGGCGCCTGGGCGGCGCGGTCGAGATCGCGACCGAAGAGGAGCTGGCGCGCGCCTTCGTCCACGGCGATCAGCACGGTCTGTACTGCGATCCGCACACCGGGGTGGCGCTGGCGGCGCTGGCCAAGCAGCGCCACGCCGAACTCATCCGTCCGGATGAGCGCGTGGTGGTGGTGAGCACCGCCCACGGCCTGAAGTTCGGCGCCCTCAAAAGGGCCCACCATCAGAGCGAAACGCTGGCGGCGGCGCCGACGCTGGCAGCCGCGCAGGCAGCTCCGCGCAACCCGCCTTTGCGCGTCCGCCCGGAGCTCACGGCGCTGGAAGATGCGCTGTTGCCGCGGCTGACGTAGCGGCAAAAAACCGGCGCGCGCGCCCAAGGCGAATAGTTTTGCCACGACCGATTCGACCTGGCATACGCTGCGCCGCATGCGCAGCCACTTCCGCGGTCTCTGGTCTCGCGTCGTGTTCAGCGGCAAGTCCGGCGTTTGGTCCGGTCGTTTAGTCCTCTGCGGCCTGCTTTGGCTCGGGCTCCAGGGCGCCTGCCAGACAAACCCGCCGCCGGCGGCCACCCCGGACGATGCTGGGACCGCCAGCACGGATCTGCAGATGCCGGCGGTCACGGTGGGACTTTGGCAGGACTGCTCGTCCAAGGGGGTGGGTTACGGCGATGTGCTGTGCGACCAAGGGCTGCGCTGCAGCGTGGTGCTGGTCGGGGACGCGCCGAGCCAGGGGGCGCTCCTGCAGTGCGTGCCGGTGCCCAAGCCGGAAGAGACGATCAAAGACGGCATGCCGTGCGCGCTCGACCAGGAGCACGCCTCGCCGACCGAGCCCACCAAGCACTTTGATCGCTGCGGCGACGGCTTCGCCTGCGTGCCGACCCCGAGCCAGGGCCTGCGCTGCAAGCGGCTGTGCCAGCTGCGCAACCGCAGCGCCTGCGGCAAGACCGAGCTGTGCGTCGCGCCGGCCCAGGTCACCGGCGTCGGCTTCTGCAGCAAGCCCGACGCCTGCCAGCCGGTGTGGCCGCAGAGCGGATGTCCGCGGGGCACCGATGGTCAGCAGCTTGGCTGTTATGTGCTCGGCGACACCAAGGGGACGGCGACGTTCTGCCTGCCGCAGCTGCCTTACGGCGACGGCAACGGGGCGCTCGATGCGCCGTGCGAGCGGACCTGGCACTGCCAGGCGGGCCTTGCGTGCATCGCCCCCAGCGGCGGCGGCGCCGTGTGCCGCCCTTACTGCGCCCTGCCCACGGTCCCCGATGGCGGGACGCCCCCGGATCTGGGGACCGGTGAAGTCCTGTGCAGCGGCAACCTCGGCACCTGCCACCCCATCGCCGACTACGAGTCGGTCGGCCGCTGCTACTAGGCTCAGGCGACGCGGGCGTGGCGCTTTGGGGCCGCGGGCGGCAGGTCGCCGACTTGCACCCGCACGGTGCTGCGGCCGGCGCGCTGCGGCTCGACCAAGACGCGGTGGGCGATGCGCTCGGACAGCTCGCTGATGTGGGAGATGATGCCGATCTGCTGGCCGTGCGCCTGCAGCTCTTCTAAAACGGCCAGGGCGCTGTCGAGCGTGTCGCGATCCAGGCTGCCAAACCCTTCGTCGATGAACAGCGACTCGACGCGGACGTTGCGGGCCGATAGCGATGACAGGCCAAGGGCCAGCGCCAGCGAGACCAGGAACGACTCCCCGCCGGAGAGCGTGGCGCAGTCGCGCACCTGGCCGCCCATGTCGTGGTCGACAATCTCCAGGTCGAGCAGCCGATCGCTGCGCAGCCCGACCGCCGCGCCGAAAAGCGGCCCGGCGGACGCATCGCCGCGGGCGGGGGCGGCGGTCTCGGCGCGAGCCTCCAAAAGCTCGCTGCGGCGGCGCAGCGAGTAGCGCGGCCGCAGGCGCCGCAGGTGCTCGTTGGTGTAGACGAGCAGCGTCTCCAAGGTCAGGCTCTGCGCAAACGCCCGAAACTTGGCTCCGTCCGCCGCGCCGATAAGCTCATTGAGCAGCGCCCAGTCCGCCAGGCGCTGGGCCTTCTCTGCCCGTTCGCTGCGGCGCTGCGCGGCCTGATTCCGCCGCTGATCGTCTTCGTTGCGCTGAAACTCCAGCACCATGAGGCGGTCGAGGACCTCCTGGCGCTCGGCGCCGGCTTGCTCCAATCGGCGCTCGGTGCCCGCCAGGTCGAGCGGCGGCGCGGCGGCTTCGGGCTCGGCGATGAGGGAGAGCAGCGGCGCCAGATCGCGGTCGCGGTGCTGCTGCAGGCGCTGCATGCGATCATCCAGACGGCTTGCCGCATCCACCACCGCCCGCTCCCGCGAATCGACCAGCGCTTGTTTCTGCTCCCGCTGGGCCATCGGCACCGCCAGCAGCGCCCGCACCGATTCGGCATCGCCGAGCCCCGCGGCGGCAAGCGCGGCAGCAAGGCTCTGATGCCGCACCGCCACCGACGCCTGGGCCGCTTTTTCAGAGGCCTGGGCCTGGGTGAGCGCCTGCTGCGCGATCGCCGCTTCCCGATCGGCGGTGACGCGCTCGGCGCTCGCGGCCTGGCGCCGCTCTTCGGCCTGCTCGCTCACCGCTTGCAGCGCCGCGGCGAGGGCATCCGGCCCCGCCGCTTGCAGTCCCGCTTCCAGGGTCGCCCCGCGCGCCAGCGTCGCC
This sequence comes from uncultured Myxococcales bacterium, assembly GCA_937879845.1. Classification (GTDB taxonomy): domain Bacteria; phylum Myxococcota_A; class Polyangia; order Palsa-1104; family JAEUJZ01; genus CALFML01. Next base: position 19,884 of record CALFML010000786.1, on the reverse strand, counting down.
CCTTGGTCTCTTAACGCCTGTTGCAGCGCAGCGCGCACCCAGGTCGCAAATCCGCTCTTTTCCTCCATCTCCATGAGGACGATGACCTGCGAGAGCTCAGACCGCAGCTGCCTGCCCTGCGCCCAAAGTCCGTCGAGCTCTCCCTTGAGCTTGTCGAGCGCGGCGGCGCACTGATCGCGCTCGGTGGCGGCGTAAGCGGCGGCGGCGGCGGCCAGCCGAACCTCCGCCGCGGCCGCCGCTTGGGCCTCACGAGCGCCATCGCGCGCCTTGAGCTGCACCGCAAACTCGCCGAGCTCCTTGCGCAGCACCCCCTGCAGCGCCGCCGGATCCACTGCCAGGAGCGCCTGCCAAGCGGGGTGGGCCGCGAGCAGCTCCGCCGCCTCTGCGCGGCCTTGCGCCACGCGGCTTGCCGCCGCCGCGTGCTTCTCTTGCCAGCGCACCCGCCGCTGCTCCAGCTCCAGCTGCTCCTGCTCCAGCTGCCCCAGCCGGACAGAGAGCGCATCCCAGCGGATCCGCGCCTTATCACAGGCTACCTGCGCCGCCGCCACTGCGGCTTGCTGCGCCGCGTGGGAATTCAGCCAGCGCTCGAGCTCGGCGGCGCGCGCCGTGAGCTCATCGCCAAGCGCGCTCAGGCCGGGCTCGCTCAGGGGCTGGCTGCTCAGCGGCGGCAGCGCGGGGACTGTCTGCGAAAGCTCCGCTCGCAGCTGCGTCAGCTCCGCGCGCACCTGCGTGAGCTGGGTGTCCTCCTGGCTCAGCTGGCGGACGAGCTGCTCGATCTGCTTTTGCACCGCCAGGACCCGCGCCGCGGCGGCCCGCCCTTCCGCCACAGCCTCCTGCTGACGGAGCCGCGCTGCCTCCAGCGCCCGCTCCACCGCCAAAAGCTCCGCCGCGAGCTGCGCCAGCACCGCCGCGTCCGCCCCAAGCTCCGCGGGCGGGGCGTGGGCCAGCGGATGCTCGATCGCGCCGCACAGGGGACACGGCTTTTGCGGCCGCAGCAGCTCGGGGCGCCGCACCGCCAGATCCGCTGCCGCCTGGGCGATGCGCAGATCCGCCGCAAGCTCTTGGCGCTTGCCGCCAAGCTGCGTCCGCTCGGCGGCGGCGGCTTGTTCCTGCGCCGCTTGCTGCTGCGCGGTCAGCGCGTCGGCGGTCTTTTGCTGCTCCAGATGATTTCGCTGCCGCTCGTGCTCGGCGTGGACGGCATCCAGCCGTGAGCCGTCCGTGAGCCGTCCGCGCAGACGCTCGATGAGGGACAGCTCCAGGGCCGCGCCGGCGGTCGTTCCGGCAGCGGTGAGCTGCCGCAGGGCTTCCTGCTCCGCCGTAAGCGCCGCCTGCGCCGACTTTTTTCCCTCGCTCGCCACCGCCAGATCCCGGCGGGCGGTCACAAGCTCCGCCGCCCGCCGCTCTGCCTCCGGCCCCAGCGCGGCAAGCTGCTGCTCGTCTTGCGCGAGCGCCGCCTGCTCCTCGCAGAGAGTCGCCAGGGTGCGCTGCAAGCCCTGCTGCTGCTCGTGCACCGCTTGCATCTCTTGATGCTGGTCTAAATAGCCGAGCGCCGTCTGCAGCCGCTGCTCCACCGCGGCCTGCTCCCGCTCCTTGGCCGCCAGCGCCTGCGCGCGGTCGGTCAAGACCTGCGCCGCCGCGGTGAGCGCCGACTGCGCCTCCCGCTGCCTTGTTTCGACGGCGTTACGTGCCTGCTCGACCGCGCGCGCGCGGTGCAACAGCGGCTGCGCCGCCGTCCAGAGGGCGCGCGCCGCTGCGTGCTCGCCCTCGCGCTGTTGTTCCGCGGCGCTGAGCAGAGCGAGCCGCCGCTGCGCTTGCTCGCTCGCGGCGGCCCGCGCCCCCGCCTCTGCCGTCGTCTGTCGGGCAGCCGCGAGCGCCTCGTCGTGCGCGGCCAGGAGCGGGCGGATCGGTTCGGCGCGCCGCCAGCGCTCAAGCTCGGCGCGCACCTGGGCCGTCTCATTCCGTGCGAGCGTCGCCGTCTGCTGCGCGATTACCGCGGCTTGGACTTCACTGTGGCGCTCGGCGGTCTCGCGATGATAGGCGGCGAGCTCCACGTAAGCGCCGCACTGCTTGTCGAGCTGGCCCTTACGCGCGGCGGCCGCCGCTTGCTGCGCTTCGAGCTCCGCCCGCTGCTCGTCGCCAAGGACGCGGCTCTGCGCCGCCTCCAGGTCCAGCTGCTCCAGCTGTTCGCGCGCCGCCTTGTGATGCAAAAAGGTCCGCTGCGATAGCTCGGTATAGATCTCGCCGCCGGTGATGGTCTCAAGCAGGCGCGCCCGCTCCTTGCCGGTTTCGTGCAGGAAGCGGGCAAAGTCGCCCTGCGCCAGCAGCACCGAGCGGCAGAACTGCTCGAAGCCGAGCCCGATCTTGTCCTCGATGCGCTGCAGCGTCTCTTTCTTGCGGTGGCTGGAGTGCTCCGCCCCGGTGTCGAGGTTGTGCAGCTCCAGCTGCGTCGGCTGCCACTCCCCGGTGAGCTTGCGGTGGGCGCGATGGGTGCGCCAGATGGCCCGCCATCTCTGGCCTTGGCTGTCGCGGAAATCGACCTGCGCCAGCGCTTTGACCGCCCCCTTTTGCACCACCGCCAAGCTATCGCCGCCAAGCCGCGGCGTGCGGTCGTACAGCGCCAGGCACAGGGCATCTAGGAGCGTGCTCTTGCCAGCCCCCGTAGGGCCGCAGATCACAAGCAGTCCGGCGCCGGCCAGGGGGCCGTCGGCCAAGCGCACCTCGAAGCGCTCCAGGCTCGCCAGGTTCTCTCCACCGATGCCGAGGATCCTCATGGCGGCCCCCCGGCATCGAGCAGCCGGCCATCGGATAGCGCGGCGCCGCCGTCGCGGTGCTGGTCGTGGATCTCATCGAGCAGGTTGCGGAACAGCTGCAGCTGCGCCTCGGGCACGACGGCTTTTTGATCATCGCGCCAGCGCTGGTAGCAGCGCCGCAGCACTTCCTCCGGGTCGAGATCGCGGAGCTGATCCCCCGCCAAGTGCTCCAGGCTGGCGGTGCGATCGAGCGGATCGGTGCGCGTCACGGCGATGCGCGCCAAGCGCGGCCACGCGGTGGCCAAGGCGTCTTCTATGCTCTTACGTAAGGCGAGGTTGGTCTCCGCCGCACCAAGCAGCACCCGCACCTCCAGGTAGGGGCGCTCGTCCGCGCCGGCATCCGGCGGACCGCTGGCCGGCAGCTGGCGCAAAAGCGGCAGGACCTCGGCCAGGGGGAGCGGCTCGGCGGGGATGCGCAGAAGCTCCACGCTGCGCGGCACCGGCTCGACTCGGACCTGGGTCAGGTGCTCGCCCGTGAGCTCGACGATCAGGACCTGGTGCGGATAGTCGGCTTCGGACAGCGCCAGGGGAATCGGTGAGCCGCTGTAGCGAATGTGCTCGCGGCCGGCGACGCGCTGGGCGAGGTGCAGGTGGCCGAGCGCGACGTAAGCGACATCGGCGGGAAACAGCTCCACCGGCAGCGGCAGCTGGTTGCCGAGCTGGATCTTGCGCTCGCTGTCGAGCGAGGTGCGGGTGCTGGCGAGAAAGCAGTGCCCGGCCGCCAAAAGCGCCTGACCCGGCTGCCGCTCGGCGCGGGCGGCGGCGAACAGCCGCTCATAGACGCCGGCGATGCAGCCAAGGAGCTGCGTCCCGGCTTGCTGCAGGCGCTCGGCGCGGGCGAGCGCGTCGGCCGCGGCATCCCCGGTCGCGGGCGCCGGCTCCGCGGTCAGCACGCTCGGCAGATCCGAAGGCCGCAGGTAGGGCACCGCGACGAGCCAGGCAGCGATCTCACCGCCGCGCCGATGGACCGGAATCACCGCCCGCTGCGCATGGAGATTGCGGTCGCCGGCATCCACCTCCGGGCTTTTGTCCTGCGGCAGCCCGCCGACCACATGAATCCGCACCGTGCGCAGGATCTCCGCCGGAGCATCGAGCCGGCTCGGCGAGTCGTGGTTGCCGCCGACGATGATGATATCGAGCTCCGGCAGGCGGCGGCGGCAGGCGGCAAGAAACTCGTAGTAGAGGCGCTGCGCATCGGCCGGCGGGTTGGCGCTGTCAAATACGTCGCCGGCGACGATGAGCGCATCGGCCTCTTCGCGCTCCAGAAGCCCGAGCAGCCAGTCGAGAAAGCGCCGGTGCTCAAAGTCGCGCGGCCGATCGTGGAGCCGCTGACCAAGGTGCCAGTCCGAGGTATGCACGAGCCGCATGCGCCGCGGTTATAGCCTCTTACATCCCTTCCTGCATCCCCTCTTACATTCAAGATAACATGCCGTTGCCGAGAGCCTTGACAGCATCTAAGGCCATCCGGCATGTTGCGCTATCATGTTCGCAAAGCTGTCGCCGCAGGCTGCGCTGGCGTCGTCGTCCGGTGGGTCGTCGGGGTGGGACATCGCGCGGGGCGGCACCGCGATCTAATTGGGCCGTCTCGACAGCGGCCAGGGCAGGGTCCATGTCCATGTTCAGAAACAGTCAGAAACAGCTCCCACGGAACAAGCGGTTTTTTCGTCTCGCAAAGGCGGCATCCGCGCTCGCGGCCTGCGCCCTGCCGGCGGCGCTCAGCGCTGGCGTGGCGGTCGCGACCCTAGGCGGGTGCGGACCCTCGTCCAAGACCGAGGTCAAAGGCGACACGGCCGGGGTGGCCACGGCGCCGGTGCGGGTGCGCAGCTTCTCCGACTCGCGTCCGGTAAACTGCCTGGCGGCGGCGGCGGGGCTCGTGTGGGTGGGGACGCCGCGCGGCCTCATCCGCTGGACCACGACCACGGATCCGCCGACGCCGGCCGTGCTCACGACCATCGATGGGCTGCCCTCGGACAAGATCACCGCGATCTCGCTCGATCAAAAAGGCGGGGTGTGGGTGACGACGCCCAAAGGGGTGTCGCGGTTCTTCGCCGGTTCTTGGACCAACTATCCCAAGCCGCCGGTCGGAGATCTGGTCGCCGGCATCGTCGCCAGCAGCGACGGCGAGCACGCCTGGGTCGGCGGTAGCGACGGCATCGCCCGCCTGCGCGATGGCCAGTGGGAGCGCTACGCCTCCGGCACCACCGTCACGTCTCTGGCCAGCGATGGCGGCGCCGGCGTGTGGATCGGCACGAGCGGCCGCGGCCTCCTGCGGGTGGTGCGGGAAGACCTTTTGCAGTACGGCATGGCCGAAGGCAACGACATCGACAACGTCCGCGGCATGGTCGCCGACAGCGCCGGCACCGTGCTCGCGGTCGGTGATGGGCCCGGCGGCCAGCGCGTCGCCTATTTCGACGGCAGCCGCTTTTGGTCTTACAAGGTCGAGGCCCCCGGCGTCATGGAGTGGGTGCAAAGGGTGAGCAGCGACCTGTACCTGGGCAGCGGCCAGCAGGTATGGTCGATGAAGCGGGTGCTGCCGGGCGCCAAGCTCTCGGGGCCGGTGAAGTTTACTTTCTCCGGCAGCCCGGCGATCGGCGCGCCCAAGGCGCAGCCGCTGTCCGGCGTGAAGGCGCAGGAGTCGGCGGCACCGCCGGAAGCGCCCAAGGCCGATGCGCCAAAAGGTGACGCGCCCAAGGCCGATGCGCCCAAGGGCGACACGCCGAAAGGCAAAGGCAAGAAGGGCAAAAAGACCAGCCAGCTCGAAACGCCGGCGGCGACCGATGCCCGGTATGCCGACAATGACACGGTGGTCGTCTCGGCATCGCGGCCGACGCGCCCTTGGCTCGTGGCCGGTCCCGGCGGCCACAGCGGCGGCCCGCCGGTGTTCGATACGGAGGTCGTCGATGTGCGGCTTCCGGACGGCATCACCGCGATCTCCGCCGACACCGACTCGCTCTACATCGGCACCCGCTTCCTCGGGGTGACCCGCATCCAGAAGGGCAAGCAGTCGCCGCTGCGCCTGTTCGATCTCACCGCCGGCGCCGAGCGGCTCTCCGTCGCTTGCATCAACAACAACGACTGCTACGTCGCCACCGGCGGCACCCAGTCCTGGCGCTTCGACGGCCAGACATTCGAGGTCACCGATGTCGATCCGGAGAAGGGCTCGCACGTCCTGGCGGTCGTCCGCGACCCGCAGTCGGCGGTCATCGCCCTGCACCGCGGCGCCTCCAGCAAAGAGGTGCGCATCTCTCGCGTCGGCACGACCGGCAAGTGGTTCCCGGTCGGGGTGACCTCGCTGGAGGTGCCCACCGGCGTGCCGGATCTCAGCTTCGCCACGTTCTCGCCGCGCGGCCAGCTGTGGGTCGGCCTGCGCTACGTCGACAAGGACCAAGACGCCCGCGCTTACGGCGCCGCCGAGGTCTTCATCGACGACGGCAAGGTCATCTACCACCGCCAGCGCCCGGCTGGCGTGACGCGCAACGTCTCGCAAGGGGTCAACGTCCCGAGCGACGTGACGGCGATCGCCTTCAAGGGCAGCGATGAGGCGTGGCTCGCCTCGCGCTCCGGCGCGGTGCGCCTCAAGGACAATAAGACCGTCAAGGTCTTCACCGAAAACGACGGCCTGGAGTCCGAGCTCGTCCACGACGTGGTCGAGGGCCTGGGCGGCCAGATGTGGATCGCCACCAGCCGCGGCATCGGCGTGTGGAACGGCGACCGCTGGACCTTCCCCAAGGAGGTCCCGTTCAACGTCAAGGCCTCCGCCCTCGTGCGCGACCCGGACGGACGGATCTGGATCGGCACCGATCGCGGCGTGCTCGAAGTCACCGACGGCAATAAGACCCACACCATCGGCGCCCGCACCGGCCTCCTAGACGACAAGGTCCTCAACATGGGCGTCGACGTCCGCGGCCGCATCTGGGTCCTCACCGAAAAAGGCATCTCGGTCATCGAGACGCTTCAGGGCAGCTGAGCCGCCTCCCCCTCCCCGTCTTTCCCGCCCTCCCGCGCTGAAATTTCTTCCGCAAAACCGCCGGCGTAGGCCGGCCGGGTCCCTGTTTTTCGTCGCCGTGATCTAACCCACAGGGACAAATTTCGCCGCCGCGAGCCGGGGTTACATCGCGGAAGCTGTACTCAAGGCCGGGCTGAGGTAGTGTTAGCAAGTTATACGCGCGCCTCCTTGCGTCCGCGTCGCGTAGCCCCCTATCTATGAGCACCACCGATTCAAAGAACCGACCGTTAAACCATCCCCCTCCGCGTCCCGGTGTGCTGCGGCGCATGACCCGCCTCATCACCGATCACCGCACGGTCCGGCGTCTGGACGGCGATCCGCTGCGGCAAGATCTGGTCAGCGGCAGCCACACCGTGTCGTACCTGCGGCACCTCGTGCGCGGCAACGAGATCAAGTACAAGCGCTGGTCCGAGCCGCTTGCCGATCACCACCCGCCGGTGCTGCTCATCCACGGGTTTTTGGGCACCCGCGGCTCCATGTACGTCATCGAGCAGCGGCTCATCGCCGACGGGTTCAACGTCATCTCGTTCAACCTCGGGATGCTCAACGTGCGCGACATCCGCTCCTCCGCCCTGCTCATCCACCGCAAGGTCCTGGCGGTGCTGGAGCAGACCAAGCAGCCGCGCATCGATATCATCGGCCACTCCATGGGCGGGCTCATCGGGCTCTATTACATAAAGCGGCTCGGCGGGCGGCAGCACGTGCGGCGGCTCATCCAGCTCGGCACGCCGAACCACGGGACCTGGGTGGCGCTGCTCGGCGTGGCGACGCTGGGTCTTCTGTCTTCGTCTTCGTGGCAGCTTCTGCCCGGCAGCCCGTTTCTCGCCGACCTGCACCGCGGCCCGCTGCCGCAGGAGGTCGAGTTCTACTCCATCGGCGCCGAGCGCGACTGGGTCTGCCCGCCCGACGCGACGCACCTGGAAGGGGCGCACACGATCACGGTGCCGCTGGGCCACTCCTCCCTGGTCATGAGCGAGGAGGTCTACCGCAAGGTCCTGTGGGCCCTGCGCAAGGAAGATACGCCCCGCTAGCAAACGGCATCTTGCCGTCGCGTGCGGCCCATGCCAAGGTGCAAGGCATGGGGCTGCCGCTTGAGATCATCGGCCTTGGCCGGCCGGAAATCACCCTCATCTGGGAAGACGAGCACACGACGACCTACTCGGCGCGCGAGCTGCGCCTGCGCTGCCGCTGCGCTCACTGCGTCGAAGAGATGAGCGGCCAGCCGCTCCTCGACCCCGCCAAGGTTCCCGCCGACATCGTCGCCCGCCACATCGAGCTCGTCGGCCAGTACGCCATCACCATCCGCTGGTCCGACGGCCACGAGACCGGCATCTACCACTTCCGCCGCCTCCGCGAAGACTGTCCGTGCCCAGCATGCCAACGCCAGCGCGCCCAGCAAACCTCCCGCGACTGCAAACCCTAGCCGGACGCCCGACCGGGCTGCCGCAGGTCATGCTGGTCAAGAACCTGCAGCGCAGCGTGCAGGCCGGCCATCCTTGGCTGTATCGCGAAGCCCTGGAAATCCCGTCCGGGCTGGCCACCGGTCAGGTCGTGGATCTGTGCGAGCGCAACGGCCGATTTCTCGGCCGCGGCCTCTATGACGGCGAGTCGCCGATCGCCTTGCGCCTGTACACGCTCGACCGCAGCGAAGAGGTGGACGCGGCCCTGGTGTTAAGGCGGGTGCAGGCGGCGCTGCGGGCGCGGCGCGGCGCGATCGACGCGGCGTCCACCGACGCGTTCCGGCTCTGCCATGGCGAAGGCGACTTTCTGCCCGGCGTCGTCATCGATCGCTACGACTCCGTCGCCGTGGTCCTGTTCGACGGCGCCGCCGCGCGCGCCCTTTTGCCGGCAGTGGTGGCCGCGGTGCGCGCGCTCGCCCCCGAGCTCGGCATCACGGCGCTGTACGAGCGCAACCAGCGCCGGCAAGGCGGCGGCGGCCAGCTCCTATACGGCGAGCTGCCGTCCCCCGAACGCCGGCCCGATGCGAGCGTCCCGGAAAAGCCGCGGCCGGCAGAGTCATCGCCGCCCGAGCTGCAGCCGGGAGAGCTCGTCGTGCGCGAGCACGGGATGCGCTTCCTCGTCGATATCGTGCACGGGCAGAAGTCCGGGCTGTTTCTTGACCAGCGGGAAAACCGTCGGCTCATCCGCCGCTATGCGGCTGGTCTGTCGGTGTGGAACGGGTTTGCTTATACCGGCGGGTTCTCGGTGGCGGCGGGGCTCGGCGGGGCTCGGCGGGTGGTCACGGTGGACAGCGCGGCGCCGGCGGTCGCGGCGGCGCGGCGCAACTTCGCGCTCAACCAGCTCGATCCTTCGGCGCATGAGTTTTATGCCGACGATGTCTTTGTCCACCTGCAGCGGGTGGCGCAGCGCGGCGTCGTCTACGACCTGGTCATCGTCGATCCGCCGAGCTTCGCCCCCACGCACCGGGCGCTGCCGACCGCGCTTGCGGCGTACCGGGAGCTGCACCGCCTCGCTCTCGCCGCCGTCGCCCCCGGCGGTCTGCTGGCCGCGGCCTCCTGCAGCAGCCATGTTCCGGAGGCTGAATTTCTCGCCACCTTGCTCGATGCGGCGCAGCAGACCCGCCGCCGTCTGCGGATCTTGGAAATCCACGGCCAGCCCGCCGACCACCCCACCCTGCCCGCCTTCCCCGAGGGCCGCTACCTCAAGTTCATCCTCTGCCGCGCCGACTAGCCCCAGCCGCAGCTACGGCCCGGCGCGTCCGGCATCGGGCGGCGCGCCGCCATCCGGGGACGCAACGGCGGGCTCGGTAGGCGGCGGCGGCGGCGGCAGAAATCGCGCCGGCGGCGGCAGCTGGTGCGCGAGCAGGTCTAAAAGGATATCCAGCTGCCGCGACGGCACATGGCCGCCGAGCTCCACCTGGGCGCCGTGTACCGCGAGCTGCAGCTCGTCGAAGAACCCGCCGAGCCCGAGCAAAAACAAGTACGTCGCCATCTTGGTCTTGAGCTCCGGCAGGACGGCCGCCAGACGGGTCGCCTCCTCCGGAGTTTTCAGCTCCAAGCGCAGGGTCACGGCGGGCCGCTCCTCACCGGACATCGCCAAGCGCAGAGCGGTCGGCGTAGGCAGGCCGCCCTGCAGAAGGACGCGCGCGTTGACGTTGAGGATCTCCGCGGACAAGGCAGGACCGGGCGCCTGGAGCGCGGTGCGCAGCTGTTCCGGCCATGGGATCGCAGCGGGACTGGGCGGCACGGCCGGCGGCGGCGCACCCGGGGGGGCGCCGGGCGGCGCGGCGGCGACGTAGGAGCCCGGTCCCAAAAGATCCGGACGGGCCAGCGCCAACAGACCGCGGCGCGGCACCGACAGCTCACGCGGGTCCCACGGGAGCGGCTTGCGGCCGGCCAGCGCCGCCTGCACCCGGCTCGTGTCCGCGGCGACGCCATAAAATGCGGTCGCGGTCAGATCCGAAGGGTCGGGAGTGGCGATGAGCACCGCCTGCAGCTCGCTCACCAATAGCTGCGCCAGCGCCTCCGTAGACGGCAGGCTGGTGCCGTGGGCCAGAAGGTGGGTATCGGGGAACGCCGCAAGGAGCCGCACCAGCGCCGGCCGATGCGGGGAGCTACGCAGCTGGGTCATGCGCAGGACCACCCGCACCCCGATGTCGCGATCGATGGCGCTCGGGCCAAGTCCGGACAGCGGAGCGATCTTCGGCGGCACGACTTGCGGCGCCGGCGGCTTCTTGGGCGCCGGCTTGCGCGCGGCGGGCTTGCTGCCGCCCTCCCCTGTCTTGGGTTCGCCGGAAGGGGGCGCCGGCGGCGGGACCACGGCGGCGGGTGGGGCCGGCTGCGCCCGCGGCTTGGGCGGCAAGATCGTCATCTCGATCGGCAGCCGCGGCAACAGCCGCAGCGCCAGCGCCGGCAGGTAGCCGAGCAGCGCCAGCCCCCCATGGAAAAGGAGCGACAGAGCTAGGCCCCAGAAAAGGTATGGCGGGGCGCGGTGCAGCTGCGCAGGCACTCCTTCCCATGTACACCGAAGCGGCGGGAAATGCACCCCGGCCGGGGTCAGGCTCGGGACTTGCGCGGCGGCAGGTTTGCTATGCTGCTCTTATGTCGACCGAGAGCCCGACGGGCTTTTCAGCACCGGCGCGACGCGGGCCGAGCGCGGCGTGCGTGGCGTTTGTGCTCGAAGGCGGGCGCTCCCGCGAGGATCATGCGGCGATCCTGCAGGTCGCGGCGGCGCTGGCCGGCGAGGGGGCGGAGACGCCGATTCTGCATCATGGGCTCGGGCGGCTGGCGGTGCTGCGGCTGCGTCAGAGCCTGCGCCGGCTGCGGCCGGATCTCATCGTCGTCACGGGAGCCTCTTCCACCCGCGATGTCCGGGCGGTGGCGACGGTGCTCGGCTGCCCGCTTGTCTGCTACAGCTGGCCGGACGGGCCGGTGCACAACATCCATGACAAGCACGATCGCTTGCACGGCGCGACCCAAGCGCTGTCCATAAGCCCTGCGGCGCCGCGCCGGCCGCGCGTGCTGCCGACGCGAGTCGTCGTCGCCAGCACCGCGCAGCAGCGCGAGGTCCAGCGTTACTTCTCCCATGGCAAGTCCGTGCTCGCCCCCGAGCGGGTGCACGTCCTGCCGCTTCTCCCCGAGCCCCCGCCCCCCGGCCGCGGCCGCGCTCATCTGCCGGGAACGCCACCAGCCGCAAACGCCGCAGCGCTGGCCGAGCACACGGCGCTTCTCTGGGAGGTGCTCGGGGAACGGCCGCACCGGTCGCTGGGCCGGGGACTTTTGCGCGGAATGGTGGCGCAGGCGGCCAAGCTCGGGCGGCGGCCGGCCGCGGTGGCGCTGGCCTACCATCAGGTATGCCGCGACCTGCGCGGCTTCGATCTAAACCTGGTGATCGCCGAAGGCACGCTGGAGCGGCACGTGCGCTTGCTGCAGCAGCGTGGCTACAAGGCGGTGACCGTCGCCCAGCAGGCGGAGCTGCTGCTCACCGCAAGCCGCGCCCAGCGCCGCGCCGCCGGGCCGACCTTCAGCATCAGCTTCGATGACGGCTACTGCGACACGTTGGAGGTGGCGGCGCCGCTGCTCGCCTCTTTAGGCGTGCCGTTTACCGTCTATGTGATCACCGACATCATGAGCGGAGCGCAGGCGCTGCCGTGGTATGAGCTGGTCGCACACGCCCTGCTTGCTCCCGAGCTGCGGCCAGGGGCGCTGCAGATCATTTCTGACCACGCGAGCCGGCTTTCGCCATCGCTCCCGTCTGAGCTTCGCCATCTAAATCCTTGGGCGCCGCCGCCGGCGCTGGCCCAGGCGGTGCAGGCGGCATGCAAGGCGCTGCCCGACTCGCAGCGCGTCGCGTTGTGCCAAACCCTGTGGGAGGGGCTCGGGCCCAAGGTGCGGGCGCGGCCGGCGACCCCGCGCTACCTCGACGCGGACGGGGTGCGGCGCCTGCGCGACTTTGGCGCGGAAGTCTCCTCGCACAGCCGCAGCCATCCGATCCTGCCCCAGCTCTCCGATGCGGCGCTGCAGGCGGAGCTTCGCGGCAGCCGGGCGGCGCTGTGCGAGCTTGTCGGCAGCTGCCCGGGTCTTGCCTACCCCAACGGCGACAGCGACGCGCGGGTGGAGGCGGCGGCGCAGGCGGCCGGCTATGAGTACGCGGTCGCGGTGACGCCCCAGAAAAGCCCGCCCGCGCGCTATAAGCTGGGCCGCCGGATGCTCTCGGAGCTCTCCGGCCTGGGCCTGGACGGCCGATTCAGTGAGGACGTTCTGTGGGCCCGCATCCGCGGCACGCTGGGCTAAAAAGCGGCTTGGCGCCGCCGGCTAGCGCGTCAGCCAGCCATAGTCGACGCGCTGCGGCGGCGTGTGCAGGCGCTGAAGCAGGCCGCGCTGGCTCTCCCGCTCAATCGCGCTCTCCAGCGCTTCGGCCAGCGGCGCGCCGCGCACCGGCAGCCCGTTGACAAGGACCAGCGGACTGTTTTCGATGCCCAAGCGCCGCGCCTGCTCCAGATCCTTTTGAACGCGCGCTTCGGCGAGGGGGGTGCGCAGGCCGGCCTCGATCCACGCCATGCTGCCCTCGCGCCGGATGAGATCTTCGATATCCGTCAGGCGCAAAAAGAACCGCCGCGGCAGCACCTCAAGGATGCCGTCGAACAGGCGCCAGAAGCGACCCGGATCCAGCAGCGCGACCTGGGTGAGGAGGACGGCGATGCGCTGGCTCGACTCGGTGCGCGGGGCTTGCAGGAACATGAGGCGGACGCTGTCTTTGTGCCGGGCCCAGACTTCGGACGCCGCCCGCGCCACGCTGTAGGTGCCGTAGGAGTCGAGGCTGCCGACCAAGACCATGGTGACCGGAGAGATGCGCGGGCCGCGGCTCGGCAGGTCGGTGAGCGCAAGGCGCGGCGCGGTCTTGAGCGGCAGCGGACCGCTGGGCGGCGGCGGCGGCGACGGGACGCGGCCCCAGCGGCGGCTGATGCTCCCTGGGGAGCCTTCGCTGCGCTGGGCGGCTTCTTCGGCGATCAGGCGGTCGTAGAGCTGGGTGAGCAGCACGCCGCCCGCGGCCGCGGTCGGGTCCGCGCTTTGGAGCAGCGCCCGCTGGGCGCGGACTCTCTGTCCGTCGAGCTCTTCGCGCAGCTGCGCCTCGGTGAGGGTTCCGCGCAGGCGCCGGCCGTTGATCCACAGCTCAGGCGGGTAGCGGACCTGCTCGCGCAGCGCCTGCCAGTGCGCCGTCACAAGAGCGCGATGGCGATGCCCGCGCAGGGCCAGCCGCAGCCGCTGCGCATCAAGACCTGCTGCCGTCGCCGCGGTCAGCAGGGCCTGCAGCCCGTCCGCGGTCGCCGCCAGCCAGTCGGGGTGGGCCAGGAGCTGGGCGTAAAACGGGTAGCAGCCGGCTGGCCGCTGCTCGAACGCTTCCCACATCACCTCGGCGCCGCGCTCAGCCAACGGGCCGGTGGTGACCGGGTGCAGCCGCAGCCGCACGTCGTCCGCCTCGGCCACCCGCCGCATGGCGAGCGCGAGGTTGATGTCGCTGCCTTTCTGCCCGACCGCGACAAACAGATCCAGGGTCACAAGCGCGTAGCGCGGTCCCAAAAGCGGCAGCCGCGACGGCGCGGCGAGCATCACCTCGCTGGCCTGATCGAGCGGCAGCGTGGTTCCCGCGGACGCGGCCGAGGGTGCCGCCGCGCGCGCCGCTTGCGCCGCGATCCGATCGACTTCGCTGCCTCCGGCGCGTCCGCGGCCCACGGTGCAGCTTACGATCGCCGCAAGCGCCAGGAATCTCGCCGCCTGTCCTGCCCGTCGCGCCCGCCGGAGCAGACTCCCGCAGGCCGCGGGCTGCCCCGCCGCGCGCCGCGCGCTGTCATTCAGGCAAGACGAACTTCCCATCCGTGGGCGTTATTGTAGAACACACGGCCGGCGGCGGCTCAGCGTAGCGCAAGGGCCGCGACTGTGATAAACCGCCGTCTATGCGCAGACGCGTCGTTGTCACGGGAATCGGCCTTTGTACCCCGCTTGGGATTGGGAGGGAGGCGACCTGGAAGGCTCTTATCGCCGGCCAAAGTGGCATCGGCCCGATCACCCACTTTGACTCCACCCAGTTCGCCACCCACTTCGCCGGCGAAGTCAAAGGCCTGGACCCCTCGACCTATATCGACAAGCGCGAAGCCAAGCACATGGATCCCTTCGTGCATTACGCGCTGTACGCCGCCACCGAGGCGCTGGCCCACTCCGGTATCAAGATCAGCCCTGAGCTTGCCGATCCCGTGCCGCCGGCCGGCGCTACCGTGCCGTTCGATCCCCGGACACCGCTTACGATCGGAGCGCGCGCCGACGGCAGCTACGCCGCCGATCGCGTCGGTGTGTACATGGGAGCGGGCCTTGGCGGGGTCAGCCACATCGAGTCGCAGTACAGCACGATGACGCAAAGGGGCCCGAGCCGCATGTCGCCCTACTTCGTGCCGCAGATCATCATCAACATCGCGCCCGGCCTGGTGTCGATCCGCGCCGGCATCAAGGGTCCCAACATGAGCCAGGTCTCGGCATGCAGCACCAGCGCGCACGCCATCGGCGAGGCCGCCCGCGCCATCGCTGCCGGTGATGTCGATGCGATGGTCGCCGGCGGCAGCGAGGCGACCGTTTCGGCACTGGGGATCGGCGGCTTCAACGCCATGCGCGCCCTGTCCACGCGCAACGACGAGCCGCAGCGCGCCTCCCGCCCCTTTGACCTGGACCGCGACGGCTTCGTCATGGGCGAAGGCGCCGGCGTCCTGATTTTAGAAGAGCGCGAGTCGGCCCTGCGCCGCGGCGCGAACATCCTCGCCGAGCTCGTCGGCTATGGCCGCAGCGCCGACGCCCATCACATGACCTCCCCGCCGGCCGACGGCGAAGGCGCCCAGCGCTGCATGCGCATGGCCCTGCGTGAGGCCGCCGCCCACGGCATCGGCCTCACCGATATCGGCTACATCAACGCCCACGGCACATCGACCAAGCAGGGCGACATCGCCGAGACCGTGGCGATCAAAGCCGTCTTCGGCGACCACGCCCGCCGCCTTGCCGTCTCCTCCACCAAGTCGATGACCGGCCACCTGCTCGGTGCCGCCGGCGGTGTCGAAGCCGCCTTCTCCATCCTCGCCCTGCGGGAAGGCGTGCTCCCCCCGACCATCAACCTCGAAAAGCCCGACCCCGAGTGCGATCTCGACTACGTTCCCAACAAGGCGCGGCCGGCGCAGCTCCACGCCGTGCTCTCCAACAGCTTCGGCTTCGGCGGCACCAACGCCACGCTGCTGTTCGTCCGCGGCTAACCCGCCGAGAGCGTCCCGCGCAAGGCGGCGATCGCCAGCACTCCCCACGCTGCCATAAAGCACAGTCCCCCAAGCGGCGTGATCGCCCCCAAAGAGCGCTGCCCCGTCAGCGCCAGCACATACAGCGATCCGGAAAACAACACCGTCCCAGCGAGCAAGAGCCCGCCGCACAAGTTGAGCGTACCCGCCGCCGCCGCCCCCACTCGCCAGAAAAGCCCGCCGACCACGCACAGGAGCAGCGCGTGATACATCTGATACCGCGCTCCCGTCTCGAACACCGCCAGCATTTCCGGAGCGATCCGCCCGCGCAGCCCGTGCGCGCCGAACGCCCCCGCCGCCACGGAGCTCAAGCCCGACACCGCCCCCATAAACAGCCAAAAGTTCGCGCCCATCGTTACGACTCCCAAACTCCCCCAGAGATAGTCTCAGTATGCTCTGCCCCCTCCCCAGAAGTTCGAAGTTCGCCCGAAGACTCAAAGGACTGGGGCGCAGGCAGTTTAGGGGAGGCTCCGCGGCGCCAGCCGTGGAGTACCTAAACTGCCGTCGCGGGGGCAAAAGTCCGGCGCAGCCCGAAAGACTTCTCCTAGGCGTGCGAGCCTACCCCGCCGGCGGCGCCTCCGCCTCCGGCACCAGGATCTTGGTGGCCCGCGACGACACCCGTACCGTCAGCGTCCCCTGCGCCGGCACGACATACGCGTTCTCCTTCGTCGTGTCGTACGGATCGGCCAGGATGTTGACGAGCTTGGTGCCCGGCGGGAACGGCACCGCCATCTGCTGCGCGCCGAACGCCGTCTCACTCGGCTTGTCGTTGTGGACGTTGGTGACGACAAGAGCGGTCTTGCCGGCATACGTGCGGGTAAAAGCCAGGATCCCCGCGTCCTGCTCCGTCGCCGTGCGTCCCGTCGACCAGACCACCCGCAAGTCGCCGCGCCGCAGCGGCGCGACTTTTTTGCGCAGCCGGCTGAGCTCGGCGATCCACTGAAACGTCGCGCTCTGCGTCGAAAAGCCCGAGCCCGAGAGGTTCTCGCGCTGCGCCCCCGCCGCCCCGCGGTAGATGTTGTCGAGCAGCGTATCGAACAGACGCTCGCGGTTGGCCGGATCGTTGCCGCCGGAAAACTCCTGCTCCGTGCCGTAGTAGATGCAGGGGATGCCGTCCTCGGTGAGCAGGATCGACAGGGCGCTGTGCAGCTTGCGCCGCGCGTCGTCCGCTCCCGTGTAGCAGCCGTCCACCGGCGACAGGTAGCGGGAGACGTCGTGGTTGTCGAGGAAGTTTACCAGGAGCTGGCTCGGCGCCAGCGGCTTGCCGTCGCTGTCGCTGCTGCCCATGGCCAGCGGATCCTGGTTATAGATCGGCTTTCCCGCCACCGGATCGGCCAGCGGCGCGCCGTCCAGGGTGCGGAATCGGTCGCTGCGGTTCTGGGCGTGCACCCGCGCGGTGGGCGGATCGAAGCGCAGCCGATCGTTCCACAGGGCGCTCACCTTGCTCGTCGGCCCGCCGCACTTTACGACGTCGGCGTAGACCTGGAACTTTTGCGAGAAGTAAAAGACCGAGTCGACCTCGTTGTTGTAGGTGAACTCGCCGAGCAGCGCGTCGTCGCCGTCGAACGCCTCGCCGAACATGAACCAGTTCTTCTTCGGCGTGGTGAGCGGCCGGACGCCGTAGGGCGCCTCCAGGCCGCTCACGTAGCGGCGGATCGCCGGGGCGAAGTCCTGCCAGAACTCGTGCTCGACGTGCTTCAGGGTGTCGATGCGGAAGCCGTCGAGATCGAACTCGCGGATGAAGCTGGCGAAGGCGCGGGTGAGGCCGCGGCGGACATCGACGCGCCGGGTGTCGAGGTCCTTGAGGCCGCCCGGGAAATCGCCGGTGGTGAGCTGCTCCCAGCGATCGTAGTTGGTGACCCGGCCGCGGCGGTTATAGACAGCGGGGAAGCTGAAATCGAGGACCTCTTCAGGCTTGTCGCCAAAGCGGATCGGATCGGGGATGACGCGGTTAATCGCCGGCAGATCGAGGAAGGTGATGTTGGCGGTGCCGCTTGGGCCCAGGCCATTTTGCCCCTGCACGCCGCGGCGGTCGAAGTCGGGATCGTACTCGTCGGCGCGGGTGAGGCGGGCGAGCGGATCGACGTTGTCTTGCGAGGTCGAGCCGATGAAGATCTCATCAGGCTGCCCGTTGCCGTTGATGTCGTAATAAAACAGCTGCCCGACGTGGTTGGTGACGATGTCGAGCACTATCTTCATCTTGCGCTCGTGCGCCCGCGTCACGAGCTCGCGCAGCTTGGCCGGGGAGCCGAAGTGCGGGTTTATCTTGGTGAACGACTGCGTCCAGTAGCCGTGGTAGCCGTCGAAGCCGGCGTCGTAGTCGATGTTCTTGACGATCGGCGAGATCCACAAGGTCGTCACCCCGAGCGCGTCGAGGTAGTCCAGGTGATCGATGATCCCCTGCCAGTCGCCGCCCTGGTAGCGCCCGAGCGCGCTGTACATCACCCGGTGGTTGTTGTTGATATCGCCATCGGCGAAGCGATCGACGACGAGCTGATAGATGATCTCATCGCGCCAGTCGCCGCCGTTCATGATCGCGGTGGTCTGGAAATCGTCGCCGTCGTAGGGCTGGCCGCAGCCGGCAAGCAGGCTCGCGGCAAACGCCGCGCCGATCGCCTTGGGCCCGAGCGCTCCGACGAGCCCCGAGAGCCGTAAAACCGGATGCGAAACCGCGGCCCGCCCGGGGTATGCTGGGCTGGCTGCGCTCGTCCGTTTTCGCTTGTTCGCTTGCTGTGCCATGGGTTCCTCGCGCGCCAACCCTAGCGTAGAGGCGGCAGGCAGGGAAAGGGGCAGCCGACAACAAAAGATCCTGCGCTCAGCCGAAAAGCGGAGGCACCGATGATCCGGGTCTTGCAGCTCAAAAATGTCGACGGCAAACCAGTCGTGACCCAGCTCCTTGGGGACGAGGCGCGGACCGCCGTGTCGGCGCCGCCGCTAGAGCCGGGCACGCTGCGCTGGATCGACATCAGCAACCAGAGCCAGGCCGAGCTCGAGCTGCTGGCGCAGGGCTACAAGTTCCACCCGCTGGCGCTGGAGGACTGCCTCCACTTCGATCAGCGGCCTAAGCTTGAGGAGTACTCCGGCCAGACGCCCTACCTGTTCATCGTCACCCACAACTTCGCCGTGGTGCCGATGCTGGGCAAAAACGCCCCGGAGGATGAAAACTCGCTGCACGTGCCGCGGGTGCTGCGGGTGTCGAGCCGCACCCAGCGCTGCATCGTCACGGTGCTGGAGACCCACGCTTTTCTCGGGCAGGGGTTCCTGGTCACCGTGCACGCCCAGGTCAGCCCGGCGCTGGAGACGGCGTGGCAGCGGGCGCTGCACGATCCGGGGCTGTGGGTGCGCGGCGTCGATTTCCTCTACTACCTCATGGCCGACCTTCTGTGCGACAGCAACTTCCCGGTGCTGGAGCAGATCGGCGACATCTTGGACGACATGGAGGAGACGATCCTCGCCAACCCCAGCCGCGAGGATCTGCACCGCATCTACTCGCTGCGCAAGACGCTTGTGACGATGCGGCGGGTGCTGTCGCCGCAGCGCGATGTCATGGGCACCTTGTTCCGGCACGGCGGCAGCGCCTGCGTCGGCGAGCGCACCGCCCCCTACTTCCGCGACATCTACGACCACCTGACGCGCATCCATGAGAGCATCGAGGCCGGGCGCGATCTTCTGGGGAACTGCGTCGATGCCTATATGTCGGCGGTGGGCCAGCGGACCAACGAGATCATGAAGCAGCTCACGCTCTTGTCCGCCGTGCTGCTGCCGGTGACGTTCTTGTCAGGGCTGTTCGGGATGAACTTCCAGATGATGCCCAACAACTCCTGGGTGGCGTTCGGGCTGGCGCTGGGCTTTATGTTCATCGTCGTGCCGGGGGGAATGTACCTGTGGGTCCGGCACAAAGGGTGGCTCGGCAACGACACCGCCGATCCGAGCCAGGAATAGCGGGCAAAAAAGGAAGGCTCGCGGGCGCCGCCCCGGCGCGATGCCGGCGCGGCGTACGGGCTAGGCGCTGAACAGCTTCTCGAGCTCGTGCTCGACCTTGGTCTCGGTGGTGCCCTTGGCGACCGAGAGCTCCTTGACGATCAGGCTCTTGGCGGTGTCGAGCATCCGCCGCTCACCGAACGACAGGGTCTTGGTGTTCTTGAGGCGGTACAGATCGCGGAAGACCTCCGCCACCTCGAACAGGCTGCCGGTCTTGATCTTCTCCATGAAGCCGCGGTAGCGCCGGTTCCAGGTCTGCTTGTCGATGTGGACTTCCTTCTCGCGCAGGATGTCGTAGA
>CALFML010000785.1 GCA_937879845.1 uncultured Myxococcales bacterium | reverse complement strand
GGAAGATCGACCTGCACAACCTGCTGCACTTCCTGGCGCTGCGCCTGGACGCCCATGCCCAGTACGAGATCCGCGTCTACGCCGAGGCCATCGGCGAGCTGACCCGGCGCTGGGTGCCGCAGGCTTACGAGGCGTTCTGCGACTACCGCCTGGAAGCGGCGATGCTGTCGCGGCAGGAAATTTTAGCCGTGCAAGCGCTTTTGCGCGGCGAGTCGCCGGACTACCGGGCGCTGGGCCTGTCGCCGCGCGAGCAGCGCGAGTTCTGCCAGAAGCTCGGCCTGCCCGCGACTTCCGCCACGCCGCCGCACCCGGCAAGCTCCGGCGCGCAACCCCCGGCCGGTTAAGACAGCCAGGGCAGGATGTACAGCCCCAGCGTCGCCAGCACGCCGACGATCCACGAGAGCGAGCGCGCCGTCGATAAATCCGCCAGGTACAGCCCCACAAAAGCGATCCGCGCGGCGATGTAGATGAGGCTCAGCACCGTGCTGCCAAGGAGCGCCCCCTTGGCGAGGTAGCAGATGACCACCCCGGCGGCAAACGGCGCGAACGACTCCAGCGAGTTGTGATGGGCGGCGAGCGCCCGCCGGCCCCAGCCGGTGAGCTGCGCTTGCTGGTCGCGCGGGTTTTTGTTGTCGTAGCCGCTCTGGCTCTGGTTCATCGCCATGCTGACCGGCACGCGCGACAAGTAGACGATGAGCAGCATGATAAAGACGCAGACAAACGAGATCGACATACGGCGACCTTAGTACAGCTGCGGCAAAGTTTGGTCCCCTGCGCGCCGCCCGGGCCGGCCGGCCTTTTAGCGGGCGCCGGTGCGCAACAGCACGACCTTGACCGTGTCGAGGAGGATGGACAGGTCGAAGGCCAGCGACATGTTCTTCTGATAGTAGAGGTCGTACTTTAGCCGCTCGCGCGCCTCGTTGTTGGTGGTGGCGGCGCCGAAGCGCACCTGGCCCAGGCTCGTGATGCCGGGCTTTATGGCGTGGCGCTGATCGTAAAACGGGATCGACTTGCGCTGCTCTTCGACCGAGTAGAGGACCTCGGGGCGCGGGCCGACCAGGCTCATGTCGCCCAGCACCACGTTGAGGAACTGCGGCAGCTCATCGATGCGGTGCAGGCGGATGAAACGGCCTACGCGGGTGATGCGGCTGTCGTTGCGATCGGTGAGCCGCTCCTTGTCGCCGGGGCGCGGGACCTGCATCGAGCGGAACTTGAAGATGGTGAACAAGCTGCCGCCGCGGCCGACGCGCTTTTGGCGGTAGAACACCGGGCCCGGCGAGTCCAGCTTGATCGCGACGGCGGTGATCAACATCAGCGGCCCCACCAGAATGAGCGCCAGGATGCTCAGCCCGACATCCAAAAGACGCTTGACGGTCAGGGCGAAGCGCGACGGCTGAAATCCGGGATCGAACGCGACGACCGAAGGCCGCAGCATCTCCACCGGCAGGCAGTGGAGCAGCGCTTCGATGAACTGCTGCGCCGTGTGCACGCCGATGCCGCGCAGCTTGACGGAGATGAGCGGCAGCATCAGCCAGTCAAGGCCGCGCTGCTCATCGGGGGCGAAGACCACGTCTTCGATCTCATGGCGCTCGACCACCCCGGCAAGCTCTTGAAAGCTGCCGAGCAGCGGCCGTCCGAGCAGCGTGGTCCCCGGATCCATCGTCGTCTGCGACAGGAACCCCGCGAGCTCGAACCCCGAGCCCGGCCGCCCCAGGAGCTCGCGCCCGATGCGCTGCGAAAGCGAGCCGGTGCCGATGATCAGCACCCGCCGCCGCCACGTCCCCGAGTACAGGATCTCCTCGAAGTGGAAGCGCAGCGAGAACAAGAGCCAGGTGCTGATCGTCATGGTCATCGCCAGCGCCAGCCGCTGGACGCGGTACTGCGGCACCAGGTAGTAAAGAAGGGCCAGCGCCCCTCCCGCCAGCAAGTGCGAGAGCAAGAGCCGCACGAGCACCTGCGTCCGGCTGGCCGGCGGCGAGCTCGTGTAAAGATCCAGGTAGTACATGCCGAGCTGCACCGCGACCGGGATGGTGATTCCGGCGATGCACGCCTGCAGCCAATACGGCCACTCTTCGGGGCTGGGATCATCCGGCGCGAAGCCCAGGCCGATGCGCAGGCGGACGCTGAGCACGGCGACGAGCAGGATCAGCACGGTCTCGCAGAGAAAGAGCCGGCGAAGACGAGCTGAGCGGAAGATCTCGAACATCGGTAATGAAGTGCGAGTCTACGCCAAAACCGGCTCATCCGGATCGCTTCGGCCCGTCGCCCGCAGCGGTGATGCCGCGGGGTGATGGGGGTCACGGGCGACCTGCTCATTGGCCGTGCCAATTTTGCGGCGGCTCTCCTGCCATGAGCCGGCCAAAAAGTCTCGCTTCAATCTAAGTGCTTGAATTTCGCGGACTTGGGCGATTTTGTTAGCACTCGAGCAGGTGTAGTGCTTGACAATTAATGCCCTAGGATTAGGTTCTCCCACGATTTTGGAAGGGACCTGTCATGCCGACCTATGAGTACCAATGTCAGGCCTGCGGCCATCAGCTCGAAGCGTTTCAGCGGATCACCGAGTCCGCCCTCAAGGACTGCCCGGCGTGCAACAAGCCCAGCCTAGAGCGCCTTATTTCAGGCGGGGCCTTTCACTTAAAGGGCGGGGGCTGGTACAAGGATGGCTACGGCAGCCAGACCGGCAAGAAGCCGCGCACCGAAAACGACCGCATCGACAAGCTGACCAAGACCATCGACGAAGACAAGAAAAAGACCGCTGAGGCGGAGAGCGCCAAAGCGAGCACCGAGTCCACCAGCTCCGAAGGAACCGGCAGCTCGACGCCGGCTCCGTCCTCTGGCGGAACCTCGTCAACATCGTCCTAGAGCCCGGGCGGCGGGCAGCCCAGCCGGGTCTGGCCGCCTCGCCCCACCACGCAAAAGTTAAAGGAGGAAGGGAATGAAAATTCGGCCCCTACACGATCGGATCCTGCTCAAGCGCAAAGCGGAGGAGGAGCGCACTGCCGGCGGTCTGTACATCCCTGAGAGCGCCAAAGAGCGCGCGACCCAGGCCACCGTGGTCGCGGTTGGCAAAGGCCGCATTCTGCAGGACGGGACCCTGGTCCCGCTGAAGGTCAAGGCCGGCGACACCGTGCTGTTCGGCAAGTACGCCGGCAACGAGATCAAGCTGGATGGCGAGGAGCTCATGCTCATGCGTGAGGACGAGATCCTCGCCGTAGTGGAAGGCTGAGCTGCGGCGCGCCGGAGCCGAACTTTCCGGTAGCGGGTAGCGGGCCGCGGTCTTGCGCCGCGGCTCACCGCCCAGCCGCTATCCGACCCACTCATCCCGACAAGCACTCCCACTCCCTGGATTCGGAGAAGAAGCATGGCTGCCAAAGACATTGTTTTTAGCCAGACAGCGCGCAATGAGATTGCGCAGGGACTCAACGCTCTCGCCAACGCCGTCAAGGTGACCCTGGGCCCGCGCGGGCGCAACGTCGTCATCGAGAAGGGCTGGGGCTCGCCGACCGTGACCAAGGACGGCGTCACCGTCGCCAAGGAAGTCGAGCTCGAGAGCCGGTTCCAGAACATGGGCGCGCAGATGGTCAAGGAGGTCGCCAGCAAGACCTCGGACATCGCCGGCGATGGGACGACCACCGCCACCGTGCTCGCCCAGGCGATTTACACCGAAGGCGCCAAGATGGTCGTCGCCGGTCACAACCCGATGGACATCAAGCGCGGCATCGATGAGGCAGTGGCGGTGGTCATCGCCGAGCTCAAGGCGATGTCCAAGCCCACCAAGGGCCACAAGGAGATCGCCCAGGTCGGCACCATCTCCGCCAACGGCGACACCGTCATCGGCGATCTCATCGCCTCGGCGATGGAGAAGGTCGGCAAGGAAGGCGTCATCACGGTCGAGGAAGCCAAGGCCATGGAGACCACGCTCACCGTGGTCGAGGGCATGGAGTTCGACCGCGGCTACCTCTCGCCGTACTTTGTCACCGACAGCGAGCGCATGGAAGTCGTGCTCGAGGATCCGTTCATCCTCATCTGCGAGAAGAAAATCTCCAGCATGAAGGACCTCATCCCGACGCTGGAGCAGATCGCCCGCGCCGGCAAGCCGCTGCTCATCATCGCCGAGGACGTGGACGGCGAGGCGCTGGCCACCCTGGTGGTCAACAAGCTCCGCGGCACGCTCAACGCCTGCGCCGTCAAGGCCCCGGGCTTTGGCGACCGCCGCAAGGAGATGCTCAAGGACATCGCCATCCTCACCGGCGGCCAGGCGGTCACCGATGACCTGGGCCTTAAGCTTGAGAACCTGACGGTCAAGGATCTGGGCCGCGCCAAGCGCGTCACGATCGACAAGGACAACACCACGGTCGTCGATGGCGCCGGCAAAAAGGCCGACATCGACGCGCGGGTCAAGCAAATCCGGGCGCAGATCCAAGACAACACCAGCGAGTACGACCGCGAGAAGCTGCAGGAGCGGCTGGCCAAGCTCGTGGGCGGCGTGGCGGTGATCAAGGTCGGCGCGGCGACCGAGACCGAGATGAAAGAGAAGAAGGCGCGCGTCGAGGACGCCCTGCACGCCACCCGCGCCGCGGTCGAGGAAGGCATCGTGCCCGGCGGCGGCGTGGCGCTGTTGCGCGCCCTGCCCAAGCTAGCGGATCTCAAGGCCGAAGGCGACCGCCAGTACGGTGTGGCGATCATCCGCCGCGCCATCGAAGAGCCGCTGCGCTGGATCGCCCAGAACGGCGGCGTCGAAGGCACCATCGTCGTCGAGCGCGTCAAGGCTGAGAAGGGCGCCGTGGGCTACAACGCGGCCATCGACAAGTACGAGGATCTCGTCGCCTCCGGCGTCATCGATCCCACCAAGGTCGTGCGCACGGCGCTGCAGAACGCCGCTTCGGTCGCCGGCCTGATGCTCACCACCGAGACCCTGATCGCCGAGAAGCCCAAGAAGAAGGAGAAGGCGGCGGGCGGCGGCGGCGGCGGCGGCATGGGTGGAATGGGCGGCATGGGTGGAATGGGCGGCATGGGTGGAATGGGCGGCATGGGCGGTATGGGCGGTATGGGCGGCGACGACTTCGGCGGCGACTTCTAGTCCGAAGGCGCAGCTGCGGTAAGTCAGACCCGGCGATGAGCCGGGTTTTTTTTTGCCGGCGGTGCGGCCGGCGGTGCGGCCTGATGGGGTGGCTCCGTGTCGGCTGCTGCGGTAAGACAGAGCAGATGGTGGCCTTACCGCGAGCCGGCGCTGCGGAGACGCTGCGGCTGTGCGTGGTCAGCTCGGTGGGCGGCCATCTGCGTGAGGTGCTGGAGCTCGCTCCCGCCTGGCAGGGCGCCGCCGTGAGCTTCATCGTCAACGACCGCACCGAGTTCCCGCTGCCCGGTCCCACCTACCGCATCGCCCACGCCGAGCGCGACCTGCGCGTGCTGTGGAACCTGGGCGAAGCGGCGCGCATCTTCTGCCGCGAGCCGACCGGGCGGCCCGATGTCATCTTGAGCGCCGGCGCCGGTCCCGCCGTTCCCGTCGCTTTGCTCGGCCGGTTGCTCGGGGCCGCGGTGGTGTTTGTCGAGACCTTCGGCGCGGTCGAGCGCCCTTCTTTGACCGGGCGGCTCCTATACCCGCTGACCCCGCATTTTTTCTACCAGTGGCCGTCCCTGTCCCGCGTCTACCCGCGGGGCCGCTACGCCGGCCCGGTGTTTTCGCCGCTGCCGCAAGCGGAGCGCCCCGCACCCGGTGACGAGATCATGGTTACCGTCGGCACCAGCCAGCGCCCGCTTTCTCGCCTGCTGCACTGGCTCGATGAGCTCTGCGAAAGCGGTGAGCTTGCGGCGCCGCTTTTCGCCCAGCACGGAGCGAGCGCCGCGCCGCGCCGATTTCCCGCCGCTGCTTTCCTGCCGGCTCCTGAGCTGGAGCAGCGTCTGGCGCGGGCGCGGGTGGTCATCTGCCACGCCGGCGCCGGGGCTCTAGGCGCCTGCATCAAGTACGGGCTGCGGCCGCTCGTCGTGCCCCGCCTGGCCCGCTACGGCGAGGCGGTAAACGACCATCAACAGGAGCTGGCGGCGGCTTTTGCCGCGCAGGCGCAAGCCGTTCTATGTCCCGATAAAGCGACCCTGGCCGCGGCGCTGCGCGCGGCGCTGGCGACGCCCCACGGGGGACGGGTGCAAGCGCCGGCAGTACCGCGGGCCCAGCTTGTCACGGAGCTTGCCGCGCTGCTGCGCCGGCTCGCCGTGCAGCGCGGCAAAACTCCACCCGCCTGAGCCGCCGCCCGGCGGTAATCACGATCGCCCGAGGATCATCGCCGCGACCAGCTGCGCCGACAGCATCACCATCGGGACGCCGGCTCCGGGATGGGTGCTGCCGCCGACGCAGTACAAGTTCGACACCCCGGGAACACGGTTTTGCGGGCGGCGGAAGGCAGCTAGCCGAGAGCTGGCCGCGGCGCCGTAGAGCGCCCCGCGGCTGTGCGGGTAGAGCGCGGCGAAGTCGCGCGGGGTCACGGTGTGCTCGGCGCGGGCGTGGCGCTCAAGATCGATTCCATGGCGCAAAAGCTGCGCGGCGATGCGGGTCCGGATCGCGGCTTGCTGCTGCGGGGTCCAAGCGGCGCTCGCCGGAGCCGTCGCCACGTCGGGCGGAAGGGCCGGGGCGTTGGTCAGAAAGAACCAGCGCTGCTCCGCTTGCGCGAAGTCGGGATTGCACAGGTAGACGGTCGGATCGCGCGGCGGGCCGTGCGGCAGCTCGCGAAACTCCGCCGCGTAGTCGGCAGAGAAAAATACGTTGTGGTGACCCAGCGGCAGCGCCGCCGCATCCGCGGCCGTAATCAGGTTGAGGTGCGCGGACAGCGACGGCGGCAGCCTGGCGATGGGCGGACCATGGCGGGCCGCAAGGCGGGTGCCGGCGCACAGCCGCGCATACAGCTGCGCGACATCGCAGTTGACGATCACGTCATCGGCCGCAAGCCGCTCCCCGCCGGCGTGAACCGCAACCGCGCGCGATTCTTTGGCATCGAGCTCGACGCGTTCGACATCGACCCCGCAGCGCAGCTCCCCGCCCAGACGCCGGACCAGCGCCGCCAGCGCCTCGGCCACCCGGTACATGCCGCCTTCGACGGCGTAGACCCCGAGCGCCAGCTCGACGTGGGCGATGACGCTCAGCGTCGCCGGCGCCAGAAACGGATCGGCTCCGGAGTACGTCGCGTAGCGGGCAAACAGAACCTGCAGCCGCGGATCGTCGAACTGGGCGGTGAGGGCCCGCCACAGCGTCCGCCGGGTGTCCATGTGCCGCATGCGCAGCAGGTCGCCCCACTCGTGCGTCCACGGCAGGGCGAGCGGGTTGCGCGGCACGGCGCGGCGCAGGAACGGCTGCTCGACCGCGGCGTAGATGCGGGCGGCATGGTGGCGGAAGCGGTCGAACTGCGCCGCCGCCTGAGCGCCGCAGACGCGCCGAACCTCGGCGGTCGAGCGCGCCCAGGCCGCCGCCGGCGCCGCTTTACGATCCGCGGCGACCGGCTCATCGGCAAACAGATCAAGGACGCTGCCATCTTGGAAAAAGTGCCGGCAGAGCGGCGCGAGCGGCCGCAGCGTGAGCAGGTCCGCCCGCGCCACACCGGCCGCGGCGCAGAGATCCTCCAGCTCGGCCGGCATGGTCATGACGCTCGGCCCGCCATCGAAAACCCGGCCGCCGACCGTGAGCTGGCGCATCTTCCCGCCGGGGGCCGCGGCGCGCTCCAGCACCGTCACCCGCCGTCCGCCGGCCAGAAGGCGAATTGCCGTCGCCAGGCCGCCGATGCCGCCACCGACCACGATTGCTGTTGCGCGTCCGCCGGCGCCGGCCCCGGCTGCAGGTGCGAGCGCCGGCATTACTGGCCTGCTAGCGCGGCGATCCGGTCGAGCAGCGCCGTGGCATCAGCCGCCGGCAGCACGCCGATCCGCAGCGCCGCCAGCGTGCTGTCCTTATCCACGACAAAGACCGCGCTCTGGCGGGCCGGGATGCGGTAGCTCCGCTGCACCGCTCCCTTCCAATCGCAGGCCACCAGGGCGCCGCCGAGCGCCCGCAGCGGCTTCAGCGCATCTTTGACGTAGCGCCGGGCCGGCCAGAAGTTGTAGCCGCCCGCCTCCGCCAGGGCGATGAGCTGGAGCTTGCCGGGAAAGCGCAGCACGAGCTCGCCGAGGCGGTCTTTGAAGCCCTGGTTTTGGTCGCTGCTGTAGCGGTCTTGATGCAGCACCACCACGATCTTGCCGTGCATCCCGCGCAGCGATACGGGCTTATCGTCGAGATCGAGGATTTGTGCATCCAGCAGCGCGGCGGCTGGCAGCTCCGGGGTCGAGCCTGGAAGGGCCGCGGGCCGCTCGCTCTGGGCCGGCGGTCCCGGTGTAGCGGCGCCAGCAGGGGTCGCATAGGCGGCGCTGTCACCGCCGCGCAGATGCCCGGCGGCTCCACTGAATAGGACTGCGGCGGCGCTTATGCCAAGCGCTGTCCGCCGGAGTCTCCAAGCTCCCTGTGACATGCGGTTCTTCTTTAGCGTGTAGCGGCCTAACTGTCACCACTGCTGACGACTGCCGCAGGCGATGATCGTTGGCGCCAAGGCTTCGGGCGACAAGGTTTCGGGCGACGATCGGCGCGGACCGGGTTTTCGCGCCGGCGGGAATTTGCAGTAAGCTGCCGCGTATGAAACGCCCCCGACCCCACGCGAGACGGCGTCGAGCTCCGGCGCTCCGGCGCCGCTCTCCTGCCGCCTCGGCTTGGAGGCAGCGATGAGCGCAGAGAGCCCCGTCGCCGCCGCCCCCGAAGCCGCCCCGAGCGAGCTGTTCATCGTCGGCTTCCCCGGCGGCGAGCTGCCGGCCGAGCTGCGCGATCGGTTCGCCCGCGGCGACTTCGCCGGTCTGATTTTTTTCACCCGCAACTTCCGCGACCCGACCGACCTTGTCGCCATCGCCGAGTTCCTGCACTCGATCGCGGCGACGTACGCGCCCCCGCAGCCGGAGCTAAAGGCGCTGCCGCCGATCTTCGCCCTGGACTACGAAGGCGGGCGGGTGCAGCGCATCAAGGCGCCGTTTACGGTGTGGCCGCGGATGGGGCATCTGCGCGCCCATCCGCCGGAGCTGGCCGAAAAGGTCGGGCGGGCGATGGCGGTGGAGCTGTCGGCGCTGGGGATAAACGTCAACTTTGCCCCGGTGCTCGACGTGGACTCCAACCCCCACAATCCGATCATCGGCGATCGCGCCTTCGCCGATACCCCGGCCGCGGTGAGCGCGCGGGCCCTGGCCTTTCTCCGCGGCCTGGAGTCGCACGGCGGGCTGCGCGGCTGCGGCAAGCACTTCCCCGGACACGGCGACACGGAGACCGACTCGCACCTGACCCTTCCCGTGGTACGGCGCGATCTTCCGGCGCTGCGCGCGGTGGAGCTCGGGCCGTTCGTCGATGCGGTCGCCGCCGGCATCGGCATGCTGATGACCGCGCACGTGGTCTATCCCGCGGTGGACAGCCGCCCCGCGACCTTATCGCCGCGCTGGCTGACCGAGATCCTGCGCCGCGAGCTCGGCTTCACCGGCGTCTGCGTCTCCGACGATATGGACATGAACGCGGTGACGGCGCAAGAGCTGGGCCTGGCCGATGACAGCGAGGTCGTGGTCGAGGCGCTCCTGGCCGGCTGCGATGCGTTCCTGTTCTGCAAGGACGCCGACCGCCTGCACCGGGCCGAGGCGGCGCTTTTGCGGGCGGCGCAGAGCGATGCGCGCGTCCGCGCCCGCATCAATGAGAGCGCCGCCCGCCTGCGTCGCTTTCGCCAGACGCTGGCTCCGTGTCAGCCGCAGCTGGCGGCGCTGCGGCGCTTTCCGGCGCCGGAGCACGAGCAGCTCTGCGCCCAGATCCTCAAGCCGCCGGCGGATGTCGGCAAGCCCGGCGCGTGATCGGACGGGGACCGGCAAGGGCGCACGGCGGGCTGCCAAATTGGCAAACCGCGGCCGCAGCCCGGGCGGCCGGCTTTGCCAATTTGTCAGGTCCGACCACAAGGGTGAAAACCGCTGCAGCCGGTGGGGCTCGGCAACTCCACAGCTTAGGGCGCGGCAGCCGGGCGCGGTGAAGGTGGCACCGTGATTGCATCGGTATGGTGGCTGGAGTCAGGGAGATGATGCTCAAGAAATACCTCTGGGTGGTAAACCTCATCGGGATCGCCCTGTGCGCGATCTTGGTCGGCCGCGCCGCCGCCAGCGTGCTGGTGTCGACGGTCCTTTCCGGCGACG
Source organism: uncultured Myxococcales bacterium (assembly GCA_937879845.1). GTDB lineage: Bacteria > Myxococcota_A > Polyangia > Palsa-1104 > JAEUJZ01 > CALFML01. Next base: position 15,017 of record CALFML010000785.1, on the reverse strand, counting down.
GGCCGCAGATGCCGCGGCGCGAGGTCGGGCCCCAGGTCGTCACCCCGCCGCAGCGGAGCAAGGACATCGAGGCGATCCTCGACCGCAATATTTTCTGCAGCACCTGCGCCCCGCTCGTCCTCACGCCGGAGAAGCAGGACTCCGGGCCGATCGATACGACGCCGCAGCGCAGCAGCTTGAACATGCAGCTCTTGGCGACCATGGTGTCGCCCAACGACTTCGACTGGTCGATGGCGGTGGTGCGCGACAACGGCGACGATCGCAAGTCGGTGCGGATCTACAAGCGCGGCGATGCGCTGCCGCAGGGCGGGGCGATCGTCGCCCAGGTCATCGAAGGCCGGGTCTACTTCGTCGTCGGCAAGCGCATCGAGTACCTGGACGAGAGCAACGCGCCGCCGCCGCCGCCGCCAAGCGCGGTCGCCGTCGCCGAGCCCGTCCCCGGCGAGACCACCGGCCTGGAGAAGGACATCGACAAAGGCGTGCGCTGCAGCGGCTCCAGCTGCGAGGTGGACAAGACCCTGATCGACAAGGTCCTGGCCAACACCACCGCGCTGGCGACCAGCGCGCGCTTTGTGCCGTCGATAAAGGATGGAAAGCCCAATGGGTTTAAGCTGTATGCGATAAAGCCGGGCTCGATGTTTGCCAAAATCGGGATGCAGAACGCGGACTTGATCAAGGCGATAAACGGCCTGGACATGTCGACGCCGGATAAGGCGCTGGAAGCGTACACCAAGCTCAAGACGGCCTCGCACCTGACCGTGATGCTCGAGCGGCGGAACGAGAACATTACCCTCGATTACCAGATTCGGTGACGGATAGACCCTGATGATGAAGTTGCAAAAGACCATTTCGGCTTTCACCGCGACGGCATTTCTGTGGAGCGCAGTCGGCGCCTATGCCCCTTCAGCGGCGGCGCAGACCGGCAAGCCCGGCACGACGAACACCACCGGCACTCCGTCGGCGGGGGCGGCCGGCGGGGCGTCCGGGAACAAGGCGGGCGGCACCGCGGTCGACGATCTGCCGCTGCCCGGCGAGAAAGAGTTTACCGAGTGCCGGGCCTTTCCCGCCGATAAGAAGGTCGGCATCACCCTCAAGCCGGAGACCGAGCTTTTGGAGCTGGTCGGCTGGATCAAGGCCATCTCCTGCCGCCCGTTCATCCTGCCGGCCAACATCCGCCAGACCAAGGTCACGATCATCGCCCCGCAGCTTGTCACCGCGGGGGAGGCGTACCGGATCTTCCTCTCGGCGCTGGAGGCGATGGGGCTGACGGTGCAGCCGGACGGCCGGGTGCTCAAGATCATCGAGTCCAACCACGCCCGCGAGTCGTCGATCCCGGTCATCAACCCCGGTGATACGGTGCCGCGCACCGAGCAGTACGTCACGCGCCTTCTGCGCCTGAAGTACATCACTACGGAGGAAGTGGTTCAGGTGCTCAGCCGCCTCAAGGGCCGCGACGGCGACATTACGCCGTACAGCACCACCAACACCCTGGTCATCACCGATCTGGCCTCGAACATCCGGCGCATGGAGGAAGTGGTCAAGGCCCTGGATGTGGCGATGAGCGGGGAGAAGATCTGGGTGATCCGGCTGCGCAACATCGTCGCCACCGAAGTGGCGCAGATGCTGCAGCAGGTGTTCAACATCGGCAAGCCGAACACCCCCGGCCAGCCGCGGCGGGCGCCGATCAACGTCCCGCCGGCCGGCAGCGTCGACGGCGCTGCGGGAGCGCCGCCGTTTGTCGGCTCGGGCGAGGACTCGATAAGCCAGATCTTCCCCGACGACCGCACCAACTCCCTCATCGTCGTGTCGTCCGAGCGGACCTACCAGCGGGTGTTCGCTCTGATCAAGCGCCTGGAGTCGCAGGGCGGCACTGCCAGCGGCGACCGCATCCACGTCTACGCCTTGGAGAACGCCAACGCCGACGACATCGCCGGCGTCCTTTCCGGCATCGTCACCGTGGTCGGCGGCGGCGGCGGCAGCCGCACCGGCAGCGCCAGCCGGGGCCGTCCGGCATCGCAGCCTTCATCGGGCAGCGGACCGGCGGCGGCGGGCCTGTTTCAGGACGAGGTCAAGGTCACCCCGGACAAGTCGACCAACTCGCTGGTCATCCTCGCCGGCAGCAAAGACTATCTGGTCGTGCGCGACGTGATCCGGCGCCTGGACATCCCGCGCCGGCAGGTGTTCATCGAGGCCGCGGTCATGGAGGTGAACCTCTCCAAGGCGCGCGATCTGGGCCTGTCGTATCACGGCGGTGCGCCGATCCCCGGCCTGGGCGGCGTCGCGGTCGGCGGTCTCAAGAGCGGGACGCTCAACTCGCTGAGCCCCCTGAGCTTGCTCACCCTGCCCGGTCTTGCCGGCGGCATCATCGGCCCGCCGTTCACCGACACGGCGATCTTTGGTCAGTCGAGCACCGCCGGCGCCTCGCTGCCGCCGCAGTTCGGCTTGGTCCTGCAGGCGATGCAGACCAACAACGACGTCAACATCATGCAGGTCCCCAACATCCTCACCACCGACAATGAGAAGGCGACGATCACGGTCGGCCAGAACCTGCCGTTCCCAAGCGCCATCAGCGGCATCCCGCAGCTCGGTGCGGCCGGCGGTCTGTCGAGCCTGACGCCGCTGCAGTCGGTGCAGCGGCAGGATGTCCAGCTCAAGCTGGAGATCACCCCGCACGTCAACGCCAGCGACTACGTACGCCTGGAGATCGACAACGAGATAAGCGACGTCCTGGCGGCCAACTACAACAACCTCGGTCCGGCGACCAACAAGCGGACGCTCAAGACGGTGGCGGTGGTGCGCGATCAGCAGCCGGTGGTCCTTGGCGGCATCATGAAGGACAGCATCTCCGAGTCGGTGACCAAGATCCCGATCCTCGGCGACATTCCGATCCTCGGGTACCTGTTCAAGACCCGGCACAAGGAGACGTCCAAGCAGATGCTGCTGATCATCCTGACGCCGTACATCATCAACGACCCGTCCGACCTGCAGCGGATCTTCGAGCGCAAGACCCGCGAGCGGCGTGAGTTCATCGAGGCCTATGCATCATTTAGCGATGAGCGCGATGTCGTCGGTCCGATCGACTACACGCGCAAGCGCGGGGCGCTGGAGGAGATAAACCGCACCGCCGTCGAAGCCGAGCGCGAGATGGTCGAGCTGCGCGCCGCCGATCAGTCGCTCAATCGGGAGGTGATTGACGCCGGCCCGGTGGAGCTGCCGCTGCGCGGACCGGTCGCGCCGATTGCCGCGCCGCCGCTGCCGCCGCCGCCGAGCGTGGGTGGGGCAGTCAAGCCCGGCCCGGCGGCGACCCCGGCCCCGCCGCCGCCGCCGCCCGGCGCGCCGCCGCAGTAAGGGAGCCGCATGTCGACCAGCGAGCGTCCACCCAAGCCCGATACGAGCGATAAGTCCGATAAGAGCGGACCGGCCGCGGCCCGTCCTGATGCCCCGGCCGCCGGCCGGGCAAGCGGTCCGCCGCCGCTGCCGTCCTCCGTGCGGCCGCTGCGGGATGCCGGCAAGATCTCAGCCGCCCATGCGGTGGGCCAAGCCGGTGCGGCGCCGGCGGCCCGCGGCGGGGTCGGCGTAAGCGGCGCTGCCGCCAAGAAAGTTTTCGTGCCGCGGCCGGCGGCGCCGCGGGCGCTCGGCGGGCTGCTGCAAAAAAGCGCGCAGCTGTCGGAAGCCGTGCTGCTGGAAGCGCTGGCGGATCAGGAAGAGCTGCGGCGCGGCGGCGGCGCGACGACCGAAGGCACGCGCCTGGGCGAGCTCCTGGTCAAGCGCCACGCGGTCACCGAAGAGCAGGTCCTGCAGGCTCTGGGCCTGCAGTTCGATCTGCCGGTGGCCCTGGAGCTTAAGCCGGAGACCGTGGAGCCGGATCTGGCGCAGCGGGTGCCTATCAACTTCGCCAAGCAGCACCGCCTGCTGCTCCTGCGCCGCCAGCCCGACACCGGCATCGTCGAAGTGGCGATCGCCGATCCGACCGCGGTGCACGTGCTCGACGACGTGCGGCGGGCCGTCGGCGGCGATGTCGAGCCGGTCCTCATCCCCGAGGGCCTGATCGTCGAGGCGATCAACAAGGTCTACTCCCGCGACCGCATCGACGCCGAGCTGCACAAGCACGAGGATGTCGCGGAAGAGGCGGAGACCGAAGAGGACGTCGATCTCGTCGACCTCAACGACGAGGCGCCGATCATCCGCTGGGTCAACTCGGTGATCTTCCACGCGGTGCGCATGCGCGCCTCCGATATCCACCTGGAGCCGCACGAAAAAGATCTCGGCGTGCGCTACCGCGTCGATAACGTCCTTGAGGAGTACAAGCGCGCGCCGCGCAACTTCATCAACTCGATCACCGCCCGCGTCAAGATCATGGCCGGCCTCAACATCGCCGAGAAGCGCCTGCCCCAGGACGGCCGCATCCGCCGCAAGATCGCCGGCAAGGACATCGACATGCGCGTCGCCACCGTCCCCACCGGCTACGGCGAGCGCATCACCATCCGCCTCCTCGATCGCAGCGCCGTGCTCCTGAACCTGTCGGATCTGGGCTTCGGCGAAGACCACCTGGAGACGATGACGGAGATGATCAACCGGCCGCACGGCATCATCCTGGTCACTGGTCCCACGGGCTCCGGCAAGACGACGACGCTGTACGCCGCCTTGTCGCAGATCAACACCCCCGACATCAACATCCTGACCGTCGAAGATCCGGTCGAATATCAGCTGGAGGGAATCTCCCAGATCCAGGTGAATCCCAAGATCGAGCTGACGTTCGCTTCGTCGATCCGATCGTTTCTGCGCCACGACCCCGACGTGATCATGGTCGGTGAGATCCGCGATCAGGAGACCGCGGGCATGGCGATCACCGCCTCGCTCACTGGCCACCTGGTGCTGTCGACGATCCACACCAACGACGCGGCGAGCGCGGTGACCCGCCTCATCGACATGGGGATCGAGCCGTTCCTGGTCACGTCCTCGCTCGCCACGGTGCTGGCGCAGCGCCTGGTGCGCCGCCTGTGCGCCGCCTGCCGCGAGCTGTATCGGCCGACGCCGCTGGAGCTGGAGCGGCTGGCGATCCCGGTCGACCGGTTCTTCAGCGGCGACTTCAAGGTCGCCACCTACAAGACCAAGGCGCCGCCGCCGCCGCCGGGCATGCTGTACCGCCGGCATGAGGGCGGCTGCGCGACGTGCAGCAAGCGCGGCTACACCGGCCGCTCCGCGATCTATGAGCTCCTGGTCATAAACGACGAGGTGCGCGAGCTCTCGCTGCGCAAGACCGATGCGACGACGCTCAAGCGCGCCGCCCTGCGCGCCGGCATGCGGACCCTGCGCACCGATGGGGCGGGCAAGGTAATGTGGGGCATCACCTCGGTGGAAGAGGTGATGCTCGTGACGGCTGAGGACAAGGAGTAGCGGACACAGCCCATGCCGGTCTTTCAGTACAAAGGCTTTGACAGCAAGGGCAAGCCGGTCAGCGGCATCAAGGACGCCGACAGCCCGCGCACCCTGCGCCAGAACCTGCGCCGCGACGGCATCCTCATCACCGAGATGAAGGAAGCGGCGACGCCCAAAGGCGGTGCCGGCGGCGGCGCGACCGGCGGCACCGGCGCGGTTCCGGCGCAGGAGCTAGGCGGCGCGCTGCTGTCGCTGCTGTCGCCGGCGACGCTGCGCCAGTGGCTGGCGGTGCGCGGCGACGCCAACCCGCAGCTTATCGCCATCATGACGCGGCAGCTCGCTTCGATGCTGCGCGCCGGCGTGCAGCTGGCCGAGTGCCTGACCGCGCTCATCGAGCAGGCGGAGCGCCCCGGCCTCAAGCGCGTGCTGTCGGACCTCAAGGTCCAGGTCAACGAGGGCGTGTCGCTCTCCGGGGCGCTGGCCCGCCACCCGCGCTTTTTCAGCGACCTGTACGTGAACCTGGTCTCGGCCGGCGAGGCGGCGGGCAACCTGGAGGGCGTGCTGTTCCGCCTGGCGTCGTTCCTCGAAGCCCAGAACCGCCTGCGCGGCAAGGTCGTCTCGGCGCTGTTTTACCCGCTCATCATGACCGTCATCGGCGGCGGCATCCTCATCATGCTGATGACCACCGTGGTCCCCAAAGTGACGGCGATCTTCGCCGACACCGGACGGGCGCTGCCGATAAACACCCAGATCCTGATCTTCGCCAGCACCGTGGTCACCGACTACCTGTGGCTGCTGGCGCTCGTCATCATCATCGCCGTGGTGGTGTTCCAGCGCTGGCTGCGGACCGCGGAGGGGCGCTTCAAGTGGGACCGCTTCATCCTCAAGGTGCCGGTGTTCGGCGATCTGGCGCGCAAGGTCGCGGTGAGCCGCTTCGCCAAGACGCTGGCGACGATGCTGGCCTCCGGCGTGCAGCTGCTGCGGGCGATGGAGATCGTCAAGAACGTCCTTGGCAACGCGGTGCTCACCAAAGTGGTCGAGGAGGCGCGCGAGTCGATCCGCGAGGGCGAGTCGATAGCCCAGCCGCTGCGCCGCTCCGGCGAGTTTCCTGTGATCGTCTGCCACATGATCGCCGTCGGCGAGCGCAGCGGCCAGCTGGAGCAGATGCTGGAGAACGTGGCGACCGACTACGATCTGGAGGTCGACATGCAGATCGCCCGGCTGACGACGCTGCTAGAGCCGCTGATGATCCTGGGGATGGGCGGCTCGGTGGGCTTTGTCGTCATGTCGATCCTGCTGCCGATCATGCAAATGGCCGATTTTGTGCAGTGACCGCCGTCGCTGCCAACTGATTTGAGAGTCCAAGTATTGCAAGCCAAGGAGAGCGCGATGACCGCAGTTTCCGCACCGTCTTCCGTATCGCTTTTGCAACGAGCCCTCATCGTCCTGCGACAGCGCGCCGCGCGCCGCGCCCAGAGCCGGGCCGCGCGCAAGAACCGCCGCGAGGGGGGCTTCAACCTCATCGAGATCATGGTCGTTCTGACCATCATCAGCATGCTCATGGGCGCGGTGGGCTTCGGCGCCTTCGCGATGCTGGAGAAGGCGCGCAAGAAAGAGACGCGCAACATCATGCACGCCATCGAGAACGCGCTCGTGCAGTGGCAGACCGAGAGCTCGGATGCGTGCCCGCCGGCGCTCAACGACCTTGTGACGCGCAAGATCCTCAACAAGGATCCCAAGGACGGCTGGGGCCGGCCGTTCCAGTTTAAGTGCCCCGGCGAGCATGGCAATGAGATCGACCTTGTGAGCCTCGGCAAAGACGGCAAAGAGGGCACCGCCGACGACATCAAGAGCTGGGAAGACGAGGACGCCAAGAAGTAGGAAGGCAAAGGCGCGGGCGAGCACATGACGGCTGCGGTCGACATAGAAAGAGCCGGCTCTTGGGCGCCGCGAACCCGCCGCGTCCGTCGCGAGGCCGGGTTCTCTTTGATTGAGATCATGGTCGTTCTGACCATCATCAGCGTCGTCTTCGCCGGCACCATCATCGGCTTCCGCAGCCTGCTCAAGAGCGAGCTGCGGAGCACGGCGACCAAGCTTGCGGCGGCGATCCGCTACAGCTACGACCGCGCGATCTCGACCGGCGCTTACTACCGGCTGCACGTCAACCTCGACGATCAGACCTACCAGCTGGAGCGCTCGGAGACGCGGGTACTTCTGTGGGAGAGCGAGGAGTCGGGCAAGCGCGGCCGCGGCATCGATCTGGATCTGGAGAACAAAAAAGCCGAGGTCGAAGAGAAGCGCACCCTGGGCAGCACCGTGCCCAAGGAGCTCGTGCCGCCGTCCCCGCGCCGGCCCAAGTTCGCCGAGTACAAGGACAGCACGCTGCCCAAGGTGCGCTTGGGCCGGGTCAAGATCATCGACCTTTTCACCCCGCGCCAGCCCGAGGCGTACCGCTCCGGGCACGCCTACCTGCACTTTTTTCCCGACGGCCACACCGAGCGCGCCATCATCCACCTCGGCGCCGATGCCGCCGATGACGATCAGTACACGCTGCGGGTCTGGGGCCTCACCGGGCGCGTCGAGGTGCTGAGCGGCCGGGTGCCGCCGCCGCCGGATTTCGATCCGGTGGATGCGACGCAGCAGCGGAGCAGCCCATGATGCGGCGGCGGCGCAGCGCGGGCCGCTCCCGGCGGGCCGACCGGACGGCGGGCTTTACCCTGCTGGAGGTGATGATCGCGGTGGCGATCCTCGCGGTGTCGCTCATGGCGCTGTCGCTCACCATGATCCGCAGCCTGCGCGCCAGCCACCACGCTCGGCTTATGACCCAGGCGACGTTTTTGTGCCGGCTGAAGTTCGGCGAGATCGAGAACGATTTCGTCGTCGACGGCTTCAAGGACGACGCCGGCACGGTGGAGAAAAAAGGCGTCTTCGATGATCCGCTGTTCAAAAACTTCAGCTGGTCCTACACCATGCAGAAGATCGAGCTGCCGAGCGAAGACAAGATCCAGACCGCGGCGACCAAGCTCATTCAGGATAAGCAGAAAGCCGGGGAGTCGGCCGCCGCCGAAGCCGGCGGTCCGCGCGCCACTGCCGCCAGCGGCTCGGGCAGCGGCGGCCTATCCGGCGGCGTCGGCGGGGTGCTCGGGCCGGTCAAGCAGATGCTGGAGCAGGGGATCCGCCGCGTCACCATGCGCGTGCTGTGGAACGAGCCCGGCCTGCCCGAACAGAAAGTCGAGGTGGTGACGTTTTACACCGACATGCGGCGCATTCCGCTGACGCCGCAGCTCGGCACGCCGATTCAGCCCTCGGGCACCGGCTCGACGACGGGCACGGGCACGGGCACGGGTTCGACGACCTCCACCGGAACGAGCACCGGCTCGACGACGACAAGGTGATGGCACCGTGATGCGGCGACTCGTCATGCAGATCCGACAGCGGCGGGCGGCCAAGACGCCGCGCCGGGCATCTGGTCGGGCGCCGTTGGGCGAGCGCGGCTTCACCCTGCTTGAGATCATGATCTCGATCGGCATCCTCACCACCGTCACCGTGCTGACCTGGGCGTCGCTGCAGCAGACCTTCCGCACCAAGAGCTCGGTGGAGGCGCGCATGTCGCGCTACCGCGTCGGCCGTCTGGCCATGGACCGCATCCTGCGCGACGTGCAGATGGCCTACCTGTCCAAGAACGTCGTCACCGGCTTCGAGTCGACGCCGCGCACCTTCTTCGATGGGGCGCGCAAGGCCGACATCGATGAGCTGCGCTTCACCTATTTCGGCCACCAGCGGCTCTACGCCGACTCCAAGGAAGCCGACACCGCGGCGGTCGGCTACTTCGGCCTGCGCGACCGCAGCGACCCGCGCAAGCTGACCCTGTGGCGCAAGGAGACGCGCCGCATCCAGACCGAGCGCTTCGACAACATCCCCGGTGAGAGCGAGATCCTCTGCGACGACGTGGTGCGCCTGGAGCTGTCCTACTACCACCCGGATCGCCGGGAGTGGCTGGAGAACTGGCGCACCTCGCAGGCCGACGGCTTTCCCGACCGCCTGCCGAGCCGGGTGCGCGTCAAGCTCGTCGTCCACGACGACAGCGGTCAAGACCTGGCGTTTGCCAGCGAGGTCCGAATCGCCATGTTTCAGGCCCTGGATTTTTCCAAGCAGGCCCAGTGAGGACTCGTGCAACCTGAGAGCGCGTCCATAACCCCGCCGTCCGAGACTCCGCCGCCGCCGGCGCGGGAGACTTGTGATCAGGCGGCGGCGCGGCCGGACGGCCGCTGGGCGCGGCTGCGGCAGGTTCTTCTGCGGCGCCTTGTGCGGCGCGAGCCGACGCGGCGGCAGCGCGGGGTCGCCATCCTGGTGGTGGTCGTCACCACCGCGGTCATCGGTGCCGCGGCTGCGGATTTTGCCTACAACACCCAGGTCGAGCTGGAGGCGGCGGTCAACAGCCGCGACAGCCTGCGCGCCGAGTACATGGCGCGCTCGGGGCTGCAGCTCGGGCAGCTTTTGACCGCGGTGCAGGGCAGCATATCCTCCATGCTGCAGGGGTTATCCCCGGAGCTGGCCAGCTCCATCGTCGTGACCGACTATGCCGGTTTTCTCGCCAAGGTATTCGGCGGCGATAAGGAATCACGCGACGGGCTCGGCGCGCTCATCGGCGTAGACCTCGGCGGCGTCGAGGGGCTCGGCTCGCCGCGCGGCACCTCGTTCGACCTCAACATCACCTCGGAAGAGGGCAAGTACGTCATAAACTGCGGCGGCGGCTACGAGACCATCAGCAGCACCAACTCGCAGACGCAGCGCAGCCTGTATCAGCTGCTTTACAACCTCATCCGGCCGATTCCCTACGACAAGATGTTCAACATCGCCGACCGCGACGGGGTGGTCATCTCCCGCGAGGATCTGCCGGCCGCGGTGATCGACTGGAGCGATGTCGATGCGCAGCGCTATAACTACTTCGGCGGCGCCGGCGGTTCCGAGGATCGCTACGACAAAGGCCGCGACCGCTACGAGGCGCACAACAGCTACTTCGACACTGTGGAGGAGCTTTTGCTCGTGCGCGGGATCTCCGAGGATTTCTGGGCCGCGTTCGGCGAGATGTTCACGGTGTACCGCGGCTCCGAATGCAAGGTCCTGGCCGGCGGCGTGCAGCCCGAGCAGTGGCCGCTCATCGCCGGCATGATCGCCGCCGCCGCCGCCGACAAGAACGCGGTGTACGACCCCAATACGGCGCTGGTCGCGCAGCAGGTGGCGGGCATCCTCAAGACCGGGCTCCCCTCGCTCAAAGAGCTGACCAAAGCGGTGGCGCTGCCGCCGTGCAAGGTCGATGCGAGCCAGTGCGTAGAGCCGGGTACGACCGGCACGCCGACCACCCCGACCGGCACGACCACGCGCACCCCGACCACCCCGACGGCCACCGCCAGCGGCGATGCCATCGAGACGCTGTCCAACCTCATCTGCAGCCCGAACATCGCCATGCTGCCGCAGATGGCCGATACCCTGGCCTCACTCACCGGAGCGAGCACCGCGCCCAAGCCGACCGTCGCGCTGCGGCCGATCCCGATGTGCAAGGGCAAGCTGGCGCAGTTTCTGAGTGAAAAGCCGCCGGGCAACAAATCCGGGCGGCGGTTTTACCGCATCGACGCCACCGGCACCGTCCAGCGCAGCGAGACCAAGTCCACCCAGGTTCACATCCGCGCCGTATGGGACGCGCAGAGAAATAACTCCAACCCCCTGTGCACCAACCACTCGATCTGCTTCACCGGCACGTGGGTTTATTTTCGCATCGACTGAGAGACGTAAATGGCGACGACGATCTTAGGCATAGACCTGGGCAGCTACTCGGTGAAGGTGGCGCGGCTGGACGCCGGCTTTCGCACCATGCACCTTCTTTCCATCGAAGAGCAAAAGCTGCCCCGCGCCGAGTCCCGTCAGCCGGAGGGCGAGCCCGGCGCCGAAGGCAACGACGCCGCGCATACCGAGGGGACGGCGGAGGACTCGCTCTTTCAGCAGCAGCTGCAGACGCTGGAGCAGCTCCTGCACAACCAGAAGAGCAAGGGCGAGACGAGCGTGATCGCGCTCGGCGGGGAAGTGACGCTGCGGCTTGTCGATATGCCGTTTGCCGATCCGAAAAAAGTCGGCCAGGCGCTGCCGTTCGAGCTGGCCGGACAGCTCATGGCGGACCTTGACGATCAGATCGTCGATCAGTCGCTGGCGCGGCCGATGCCGGGACGGTCGGCGGCCTCGGCGGGCGCGGCCGGGGCGGGCGGCGAAGAGGAGCCGTCCTCACTGTGGCTTGCCGGCTGCGCCCCGCGGTCGCTTTTGCAGGAGCGGCTGGCGGCGCTGTCGGCCCTGGGCCTGGATCCGCGGCTGTGCGCGGCGACCGCGCTGTCGAGCGCGGCGCTGTTCATCGAAGCGGCGCGCAACAAGACCGCGGTGGGCGGCGAGGCGGCACCGGAGCTGCCCCTGTGGGTCATCGATCTGGGCCACCGCACGACCCACATCTGCGGCATCGCCCCGAACCCGAGCCGCAGCGGCCAGGTTCTGGTGAGCTTCGCCCGCACCATCGGCCGCGGCGGCGAGCAGCTCACGCGCGTCTTGTCGCGGGCGCTCGGCGTCGATTTCGAGCGCGCCGAAGAGCTCAAGCACATGCACGGCATCGCCGCCGACGCCGAGCCGCGCGTCACCGCCGCCCTGCGCGAGGCGCTGCGGCCGCTTTTGCGCGATCTGCGGCAGACGCTCGCGGCCTATGTCGCGCGCTACGGGGAGCCGCCGCGCGGCATTCACCTGACCGGCGGCACGGCGCAGCTGTCCGGGCTGGCGGAGCTTATAAGCCAAGAGCTGGGGGTCGATGCCAAGGCGCTGTTGCCGCCAAGCGGGGCGCAGTGGCTGCAGAACACCCAGCGCGATCTGCGCGCCGCGTTGTCGGTGGGCGCCAGCGACGATGCCGTCGGACGCAACACGCACCTGATCGCGGGCTCGGTGCTGGTGCGGCGCTGGCCGACCGGAGCGACCGCGGTGGGGCTGGCGCTGGCGGCGACGACCCCGGCGCCGCAGCTCAACTTCCGCAAAGGCGAGCTGAGCTACCGCACCGACTATGCCTTCGTGCGCGAGAAAGCGCCGTATCTGTTGGCGTTCGGCGCCGCGCTGCTCTCTTGCGTCGTGATCTGGGCCTGGGCCTCGCTCAAAGTTCTGGAGAAAGAGTCGGAGCGGCTGCGCCTGCAGCTTATCAGCGAGACCACGGCCCTATTCGGCGAGCCGCGCACCAACGGCCAGAAAGTCTCGGCCGAGCTTATGAGCGTGCTGTCCGGGGACAAGGGCGCCGGCCAGAGCGTGCCGACGGTCTCGGCGCTCGATCTATTGGAAGACATCAGCCGCGCCGCGCCCAAGACCCAGGCCGGCGGCCCGGCGCACCTGGACGTGATCGAGCTGAACATCAGCCGCAAGAAGACCGAGCTCAAAGCGACCGCCGGCTCGGCGCAGTATGTCGACGATCTGGCGGCGGCGCTTGCCAAGCTGGCGTGCTTCAAGAACGTGCAGAAGGGCAAGGTGCTGACGGTGCGCAACATCGGGCCGGACAACAAACCGGTCGACGTGAAACAGTTCACCCTAGAGATCACCACGACCTGCCCGTAGGGATAGGAACAGACGATGAGCGAATCCTCCCCGCGCTTCCCCGCCCTGCAGCGCGTCCGCGAGTACCTAGAGGGCCTGTCGTCGCGCGAGCGCACGCTTTTATCCACGCTGGGGGCGGTGATCATGCTGCTCGCGGTGCTCGGCGGTACCTACTACATCTACGACCGCATCGACACTTTGGAAGAGAACAACGAGGCGATGCACCGGGCGCTCACCGACATCGAAAAGAAGCGTGGTCCGTACCTGGCGGCGCGAGCGCTGGCGGCGCAGCTGGAGCTGCGCGTCGGCCAGACCCCGCTGTCGCTGTCGGGATTTTTGGAGCAGATCGGCAAAGAGACCGGCCTTGAGATCCGCGAGACCAACCCGCGCAGCCCCGAGCCGGTCGGTAAAAAATACATCCAGCAGTCGGTGGACCTGCGCATCAGCAAGGTGGCGCTGGAGCCGCTGCTAAAGTTTATGCGGCGCCTTGAGACGTATCAGAGCAACCTGGTGCTCGTGACGCAGTTGTCCATCCGGGCGCGCGATGATAAGCACCAGGACTTCGAAGTGGACATGACCGTATCGACGTATGAAAACGCGCCCAAGAGCGGCGCCGCCAAGGGCGGCAAGTCCGACGACAAGGCGGATAAAAAGTCCGACAGCGGCGGCGACAAGGAAGCTCCGTGAGGGTTCCGGCGCCCATAAGGCGGTTTGTGAAGCAGCGGGCGCGGGTGCTCAAGCTGCTCGGGTACCCGCTGTTCGCGGCGCTCGTGTTCATCGCCTCGCTGTATTACTCGCTGCCGCGCGACCGCATCCGCGATCGGCTCGAGCGCGAGCTGTCGCAAGAGCCGGGGCCGTCGCCGTTCGGCTCGGGCGGGTTCGGCATCGGCCTGGGCATGGACGTGCGCATCGGGGAGATGGACCTGCACCTTATCTCGCCGGGGATCTCGGCGACTTCGGTGCAGCTGCGGCCGCGTAAGCTCGGGCTCGGCTCACCGATCGCGGCGCCGAGCGCGGTGCCGGGAGCGCCCGGCGGCGGCTCGGACAAAGACGGCGACAAAGACAAAAAAGGCCCCAAGCCGCTGTTCGTCGACCGGCTGGATGTGCGGGTGCCGGTGCTCGAGCTGCTTTCGGGCAACAAGGTGGCGGACGTCGAAGCCGAGGCCTTTGGCGGCACCATCCACGGGGTCGGCGGAATCGGCGGCGACGGGGTGTTCGTAAACGGCCAGATCGACAAGCTCGTCCTGGGGCGGATCGCCAACCTCGGGCAGATGCTGCCGCTGCCGATGACGGGCCTGCTCACCCTGAACGTGACCTTCAAGGCGCCGCCGCAGAAGCTGCCGCCGGGAGCGCCGCCGCCGCGTCCGGGCGCGCCGCCGGTGTTCGACATTCCGCACGCCACCGGGGTCTTGGAACTGCAGCTCAAGGACGGGACGCTGGGCGACGGCAAGGCGAAGCTGGTGGTGCCGGGCGATGCGTTCTTGTCGCAGGGGCTGACGTTTCCGCGGCTCAAGCTCGGCAACCTGACCGGGCGGCTGGTGGTGGACCGCGGCCGCGCGACCTTCGATGATCTGCACAGCAAGTCCACCGACGCCGAGCTGTGGATCGAAGGCTACCTGGAGCTGCGCGATCCGATGCAGCTTAGCGAGCTTCATCTTTATGTTCGCTTCAAGCCGGCCGCGGATCTGGTAAAGCGCGAGGCGACCATCGAGATCCTCAACAACGCCATGGGCGTAGGCAAGCGCAGCGACGGCAGCCTGGGGTTTGCCGTGACCGGCAACCTGCTCGCGCCGCGCTCGCGTCCGTCCAAAGATCCGCCCGAGGGCGTCACGGTGCGCGCCGGCAGCCTGGGACAGGTGGCGGCACCCGCGGCGCCTTCGCTGCGTCCGGGCGGGGCGATGGTGAATCCAGCGGTCAACTCGTTCGTGCGTCCGCGCGCCGAGCCCCCGCCCATGGTCGCACCGCCGCCCATGCAGCCGGAGCCGCCGCCAGCCGTGCCGCCGCCGCCGCCTTCCGTGGCGCCGCCCGCGCCG
>CALFML010000784.1 GCA_937879845.1 uncultured Myxococcales bacterium | reverse complement strand
ACGTGTGCTCTTCCGATCTCCTGCTGGAGAGCCAGCCGCGGCTGGTCCATGGCCCCGCCCGCGCCGGTGATATCCGCGTCTCGATCGGCGATCCGCAGCACACCGCTTCCACGCTCGGGTTTGCGGCCGCAACGCTCCTTGCGGACGGCCTCAAAAACACCCTCTAAGCAGAATCCCAAAGACAATCCGCAGCTTGCCCCGGCGCTCCTCCCTTGACGGAGGAGCGCCCACACGCGCTGCTGTGCCCCCCAGGTTTGGCCCCGTGGGTCACATGCGTATGCCCCGCGGGACATATGTATGTGACCCCACCGTCGAGAAAAAGTTACAAAAAAATAACAGAGTCTTTTCGTCCGGCTACGCCGCAGCGACGCGGATGTGCGATAGATGGAGCCCAAATCGCGACGATACGATCGGCATGACCAGAACGACCCAATCCATCACGCAGGAGTGCCGATGCCGACACGACGTGACGTTCAGACCGCAGAGCTAGTCCAGCTGTCCAATGCCCTCTCGGGCCGCGTGGGAAACTCGCCCATTCATACGGCGCGGTGGCTCGTCTACCTCGCCGGAGTTCTGTGCGCGTGCGGCAACCTGGAGTCTGAACCAGTTGCCGAAGTCTTTGAGTCGGTGACCGTATCCGCAGAGGCCGTGGCCCAGCAGAGCCGCATCTATCCGAGCAAGCTGACGATGGAGCGCGGCAAGGTCAGCGCTCAGCCGCTCACCGTCCTGGCGACGCAGGATCAGTCCGGAACCGTTGACACGTGGAAAAACTATCTCGAGTTTTCTCCCGGCACCACGGACCTTCAGGCGACGTTTACCTTCCTTGTTCCAGACTCTGTGACTGCGGCGCAGCTGCAGAACCTGACCTTGATCAGTAACTACAAAGGACCCAAGCGCTCGACGCAGAGCTGGAGCTTTCAGATCTACGATGTCACCCAGTCGCGCTGGGTCGCGATCGGCGATAACCAGTCCGCGGCGGAGTGGTCGTGGAGCACTCTGGCGTTCGCACCGGTCGCTGCGGCGCAGAACTTCATAAGCCCGACGCGCGAGATCACGCTGCGTTTTTCCACCAAGACCGCAGTGGACAGCTGCGACCTGGACTATCTGGCGCTGAGCTATACTAGCAGCGGCGCGTCAAGCTCGTCTCCGGTTCCAAGCGCGATCTGGACTCCTCCCCCAGGCACGAGCTGGCAGATCCAGTTCGCGGGTACCATCGATACCTCGCTCAACGTCCAGGCGTTCGATCTGGATCTGTTTGGTACCACTAAAGAGACCATAAACAGCATCCATGCCCGCGGCAGCAAGGTCATCTGCTATTTCAGCGGCGGCAGTTCGGAGAGCTATCGTCCAGACTTCTCCTCCTTCCCCAAGAGCGTTCTTGGGACGACGCTCGGCGGCTACGCGGATGAGCGCTGGCTCGATGTCCGTCAGCTGGCGATCCTGGGCCCGATCATGACCGCGCGCATGGACCAAGCGGTGCAAAAGGGCTGCGACGCCGTCGATGTCGATAACATGGATGTCTACACCAACGACCCCGGCTTCCCGATCACCTACGCCCAGCAGCTGACCTATAACAAGTTCATCGCCGCCGAAGCGCACAAACGCGGTCTGGCGGTCGGTCTCAAAAATGATCTCTTGCAAATAAAGGACCTGGTGGAGGTCTACGACTTCGCCATCAACGAGTCCTGCCTCAGCTACTCCGAGTGCTATTACATGCAGCCGTTCATCGATCGTAAAAAGGCTGTCTTTGCCATATCCTACACCGGCTCGCAGTCGAGCGTCTGCTCCAAGGTGAGCGGCTTGAACTTCGACATGCTGCTGAAGAACGAATCGCTTGACGCCTATCGCGTCTCCTGCCGCTAGCCGCAAGCTGCAAAAGGGGTGAGACAAAAAGGCTCACCGTGTCAGATCTGCATAGCGCAGTTCGAAGCTTTGCCGCAGCTTGCCTGGTAGCGACGAGGCTTGATCCGAATTTACGCTTTAACTTATAGTAAAAAGACCGCTTTTCCCAAAGCTTTGCCCCTTCCTTTTTCCGGTGCCCGCATGAACCAGTTTATCCCCCGCTGCGATCCCCAGCTGTGCTTATGGCTTGAAAACTACAGCAAGCGGCTCGCTGTCTACGGTCCGCGGTTTGGTCTCACCACCGATGAGATTACGCAGCAGCAGAAGCTCTGTGCGCAGCTTGGTGAGGCGATAAAGGCCGATGATCAGAAACATAAGGAGTGGCGGGCGGCAGTCAAGAAGACGCGGGAGGTAAAAAAATCCGCCCTCGGTGCCATGCGCTCCATGATTGACCGCATCAAGCATGTGCCGGGTTGGTCGCCGGAAATCGGCCAGGCCATGGGCATCGTCAAGCCGGCGCTGGCAGCGACGGAGACTGCGCAGCCTGCGCCCAAGAAGTAAGGCGGTTTGGGACGCCCCCGCCCCTTGGCATGTCCCCTGCTTCAGATTGCTGACGAGCTCCAGCGGAGGCCGCAAGGCCTGTAGGCAGCTTGGCCAGTCTGATGAAAGGGGGAGCCGATGTCGTACGAAGATAACGTAACCTGTGTCCTGGCAACCGAAGAGGCCGATCGTTATCTGGAGCGGGTCAGTGAGCTCTTGCGCGCGGCCCGCCTCAACGCCCAGTTCCCACCGGTGCCGCGCCTCTTGGGATATCTCAACGCCTTGCACGCGCGCACCCATGACGGACTTTACTCCAAGCTGAGCGTGGATGCGGAGTCCGGGCTGCCGGCGGCCAAGGAGTGGATGCGGGTCAAGCTCGATGCCGCCCTGGCTTCCGGGATCGCCACCGATGCCGACACCTCGGCCAGCGTGTTCCGGCCGCCGCTCGGCAGCCCGCAGCACCGGGAGCAGCTCTACCGCGCGCGCCTGCGCAACCTGAGCCTTTTGCCGCTTGACTCCCTGCGCACCGATCTGCAGCGCATCGAGCATGACCGCGGCATCATTCACGCGCGGGTGATCGTCGACACCATAGATCAGGATGATCTGTACTCGCGCTGCACGATCGAGCTGTCGCAGCGCGTCATGGGTCTGGAGTCGCACCAGCTCCTGTCCTTGCGCGGCCAGGATGTCGCGGCAAGCTCGCAGCTGCGGGATCAGATGACGGAGCTCGCATCGCTCGATGCCGAGTACATCTTCATCCAGCTCGCCGCGGTTCCCGGCGTCACCGTGCATCGCGTAACCCGCGCCACCGTCGGTCCATTTTACCTCGCCGAGCTGCCGCGGACGCCGCCGCTCGGCGCCCTCATCACCGGACGCCGGGGCGCCATCGCCACCTTCGGCCTGGATCTGGCGGCGCGGGATCTGCTGAGCAGCGGTACCAATGATCCGCTGCCCAACCTGCGCCGCGAGCACATGCCGGTGGAGATGCGCGCCGAGTACGAGCGGGCCCGCATCCGCCTTGACTACCGCGTCTTCCGCGACCGCAAGTTCGTCACGGATCTATCGACGCAGCCGGCGCTGGAGCAGCTATGCCGGGCGGCGGGTACGCGCAACATTATTTACGTCGCTGCACCGAGCAGCCCGCGGCTTGAGGTAGTGGCATGACCGAGTCGGATTCCGGCCGGGTGGCAGTCGTAGAGGATGTCTTGGAGCAGCTGGTGAATCAGTTTACCGATCCGCTCTGTTTCCTGCGTGAGCTGATTCAAAACGCCATCGATGCCGGCAGCACCAAGATCGATGTGTCCTGTACGTTCGAAGATGAGAGCCCGGCCGCCGAGCCTGGCGGCGAGCCCGCGCCCGGCAGCGCGGCGGCGGGAAGCGCCGGCCAGCTCGGCACCGCGATCATCCGCGTGGTCGACTTCGGCGAGGGCATGGACGGGCAGATCATCGACACTCGGCTCACCCGCCTGTTTAGCTCCGATAAGGAAGGCGATCTGACCAAGATCGGCCGCTTCGGCATCGGCTTCGTCTCCGTCTTCGCCATGCAGCCGGACGCGGTCTGCGTCGACACCGGACGCTACGGCGAGAGCTGGCGGCTGGTGTTCGCGCCGGACCGCACCTTCACCCGCATCCGCTTGAGCGAGCCGGTGGAAGGCACCACGATCCGGCTTTTCAAAGCCATGCTGCGCAGCCAGTTCGAACCGCTGGAACGGCGGGTGCGGCGGGCGCTGCTGCGCTACTGTCCCCATGTCGAGGTGGCGCTGCGCTATCAGGGAGAGCTCCTGAGCACGCCGCTCGTGCTCGGCTCTCTGGATGCGCAGGTCAAGATCGCCGCCAGCGCCCAAGGGGCGACGATGGTGGTCGGTTTCACGAGCCCCGCGATGCCCGACCGCGCGACCCTTTATGGGCGCGGGCTGACGCTGCTCGTGCGGCAGAGCGAGATACCCGGCGTCTCGTTCAAGCTCAACTCGCCGGCGCTTGTGCCGACGCCCGGCCGCGATGGGGTGATGCAGAGCGAGCACTCCCACGCGCTTTTGACCGCGGTGCAGGCGCTGGCGCGCGGCCCGCTCATCGAGGAGCTGTCGCAGCGGCTCGAAGCCGCCCTGCAAGAGCAGCCCGATGAGCTGGGAAAAGAGGTCCTGGGTCTGCAGCACTGCCTGGCCGGCCTGCTGCGCCGCGGCGTGGCGCTGCCCGATTCCTGTCTGCAGCGCTCGGTGGCGCGCTCGCCGCACGGGGAGCTTTACACCCTGCGCGCCTGCCAGCAAGCCGCGCGTGAGGGGCGGCTCTACAGCGTCGCCGTCCCATCGCCGCTCAGCGCGGCGGTGGGCGCCACGGGACAGATTGCGCTGGAACAGGGCCAGGGCGAGCTGCTCGCCGCTTTATGCGGCACCGAGCCGCCGCGGCTGGAGCGTGAGCTGATGCTGCCGCTGCCGCTGTCCAAGAAAGAGACCGATGAGACCCAGTGGGCGGGCGGCGAAGCGCTGCGCACCGCGGTGATGGCGCTGTTGCGCGCGGCCGAGGCGCCGGTGGGTACGGTGGAGCTCGGGAGCCTGGGCTACCCCGGCTCCGGCGCCGGCGAGCTGCCGGGCGTGGTGCAGTCGCAGCCGTTTACGGTGAGCCGCCTCTTGCAGGCCCACCCCAAAGATCAGCGATGGCCGGAGGCCGGGGACGATCACAGCATGCCGCCGCGCAACAGCTGGGTCCTCAACGCCGACTATCCCATCCTCAAGACCCTGCTCCCGCTGACGGAGAGCGAGCCTGAGCTGTGCGCCTACATCCTGATCAAGCTTTGCCTGGTCGGTAACCCATCGCTCCTGGATCTGGACGCCCGCCTCTTGCGGCTCTCGCTGGAGCAGCGGCGGCAGCGGCAGGCGGCGCCGATGGGCGAGCGGCTGCGGCTCATCCGCTCGCTCACCCGCGTCGATGGCGAGATCATCTCCTCCGGATCCTTTACGATCGATCCGGAGCGGGTGCGGGAAAAAATCCGCCATGCGCGGTTTGAAAACCCGCTGCGCTATGTCCTGGAGCTGGTTCAGGCGGCGTGCCTCAAAGGCGCGACCCACATCGATTTCCGCTTCGGCGCCGACGACATGCAGATGCACTTCAACGGCGAGCCGTTCCACCCCTCGGACTTCGAGCAGCTTTACTCCTCGCTGTTTCTAAAAGGAGAAGGACGCGAGGGCCAGGCGCGCAGCCTGTTGGCGCTGGGTCTGTGCGCGGCGCTGCAGCTCGATCCGGCGCTCATCTACATCGAGAGCGGCAGTTCGTTCTTTGAGCTGCGCCCCGGCCACGCCGATCGCCACGGCGCGCTTTTGGAGCCGGTGCCGGTCACCCGCATCCGCATCCGCCAGCGGCTCGGCTTCGAGCTGCTCAAGCGCTACGTCGATCACCTGGGCGGCCAGCTGACCGAAGAGCTGCTCCTCCAAGAGCGCTGCCATCACGCCTGCATGGCGATCGAGCTCGATGGCAAGATCATCTCCCAGGGACACACCTTCCCCGATGTCCAGTACTCCCAGACTTTCAGCGGCAACGGGGTCGCCGGAACCGCGGCCATAGCGCCGCTGCCCGAGGCCCCGCCGACCGACGGCAACGTGCAGATGGCGGAAGGCGCGACGCTGGGTCCTTCGCTGCTGCGGCTGGTCAAAAACGGCGTCTGGGTCGATACGCAGATGCCCATCGAGCTGCTGCCGGGATTCGTCGCGGTGGCGGAGAGCTCCGGTTACCGGCTGGACTTCTCCCGCGAGCACGTGGTCCAAGACGCCCAGTACGGCGAAGCGCTGCGCGCGGTCGCCGCGGCGCAGGTCGAGCTCCTGGCCGGCCTGTGCGAGCGGTCGGTGCAAGGGCCGTCGATGGATCTGCGCCATCTGCGGGCGCTGCTGCGCGGGCTGTTGTCGCGACTCGGCGGGCTGGCGCCGCTTCTGCGCTGGAGCAAGATTCCGTTGCAGCAGCTTCCGGTCGAAACGCTGACCGAAGGCAGCTCGCTGTGGCCGCTGGAAGTGGAAAAGGGCGCGGCGCTGCTGGAGGTGCCGATCTTTCACACCACGATCGGCGACATGGTGTCGCTGCGTTTTATCTTGAACGATCTGGCGCTGCATCGCTGCATCGCCTACAGCAGCTACCGCAGCCATGAGCCGGATCCCAAGCGGCCGCTGGTGCTGCACCTGCGTGAGGCCGGCGATCACGACCTTTTGCACGAGCTTTTCGGCAGCGCGCTAGAGTGCCGCGACGCCGCGATCCAGCTTGCCTGGAAGCGCGAGCACAACCGCACCTTGTGGCTGAGCCGGGGGTATAAGCCGCTGCTCGGCAACCAGCTGCTCCTGGCCCGCGCGCCGCTGCACGACGGCGCGATCACCGGTGAGGTCGGGCTGGAGCGGCCGGCGGCCCCCGCCCCGGCGTGCGAGCGTCTGCTCAACCGCACCACCACCATGCGTCTTTTGCTCATCAAGGACGGCTGTTTGCTGGTGGAAAAGCGGATTCCCTTTCCCGTGCCGGATCTCACCGTGGTCGCCATGGGCGACTTCACGCCGAGCTATCTGTTCGATGATGTGCTGAGCGATGCGCGGCTGGCCGCGGTCGTGGATGCGATCTTCGCCGCGCTTCCCTCCCTGATCGAGCAGCTTGCGAGCGCCAGCCTGGATGGGGCGGCGGTGCCGACGGCCGATGCCCAGACCTGGCGCGCCTGCGTGCTGCGCCGCTTGCTCATGTTGACGCTGTCGAAAGAGGCGCGGCGGGCGGCGCGCATTGCCATGGGTGTGAGCGGGCCGGCAGCCGGCGATGGCGAGCAGGCGATGCTCTCGCCGCATCCGCTGTGGATGCAGCTCTATGAGGTTCCGCTCATCGAGACGCTGGACGGCACGCTGCTGCGGCCGGTCCAGCTGGCGCAGCTGGCCCAGGGCGACAGCCCGCTGCCGATCCTCTGCCCTTCTCCGATCACGCTGCCCAAGCGTCTGGAGAGCTGGGCGAGCCTATCGCGCCGCGACGCGGCATCGGCCGCCTTGTGGCACAAGGCCCACGCGCAGGCGAAATCGGTGCTGCCGCTCGCCGCGCCCCCGCCCCTCATTCTGTATCTGGCCAAGGCGGAGCGGCCGCTGCTGGCGGTGCTCGGTGAGCAGCTGCCGGGGCTGCAGCTGATCGATGCCGAGCCCTGGCTGCGCAGCGTCGAAGCGGTCGCGCAAGGCAGCAGCCAGTCGACGCAGCTGCTCCTGCCGAGCGACTGCACGTTGACCGTGCCGCTCATCGGCGTCGCCGGTGTACTCGGGATCTTGGAGGAGGCGGAATTTCAGCGCGCGGCCCAGGTGGACGTGGATCGGGAACCGCGGGTGGCGGTCGCGCTCTTGTGCCGGCAGCACCAGATAGGCGCCGGTCAGCTGTACCTGCCGGGCGGCCAATATCTCTCTGCGGTCGCCGATCACCCGCAGCTCAAGCTGGCAGAGGGCGGTCGCAGCCTGGAAGAAAATGAGGCGCTCCTTGCGGTGCGCGCCGGCCTCGCCGCCGCGCTGCCCGAGCTTCTGGCGGCGCTGGCGCAGCATCCGCCGCCGTGGCCGTCGCTGTTTACGCCGCTTTTGCTGGATGCGGTGACCGCGCTGTTCCCGCGGCCGATCTTCCGCCGCGCCTATGAGTGCCTGCACGCCATGGCCGCCGCCGATGCGCCGCTGCGCGGTCCGGAGACGGCGGAGCAGGAGTACGCGGCGCTCCTGCGGTTGGCGGTGGCGACCTCCGTGGAGCGGGTCGCAGAGGTCCTGCACAAGCAGCTGGCCCATGGCCCGCAGCTCTTGGTGCTGCAGGTGGCGCGTGAGCTCTCGCCTGGGCTTGTGGAGACCTTGCCGGCGGCGGCGCTTTCTGCTGATCGCGAAGGGGCGGAGCTTCGCGCCGCGACCCAGCTGCCGGCCGGCTCGATGGCGTGGGTCGATGCGCTGTACCCGGACAGCGAAGGCCTTCCCTTTGCTGAGCGGGCGCTCTTGCCGCTGCCCGCCCTTGGCGCGGCGCCGCTGCTGCTTACCGCGGACGGGGCGAGCCTGACGTTCGCGGAGGTGATCCGCGACTACCAGCAGCACGGCCAGGTGCTCTACACGACGCACAAGACCCTGCCGCCGGAGCTTGCACCGCAGCGGCTGGTGATAAGCGATTCGCAGGGGCAGGCCCTGCCGGTCCTGCAGGGGCTGTTCGGCGCGGACAACGTGCGCGAGATCAGCGTGGCGCGGCCACTCCAAGTGCCGCCGCCGCCGCCGCCGCCGCTCCGCTGGCAGCCGCCCGCCGCGACGACCGCGGCATCGGCCAGCGCCCAGAGCGAGCGGCTGCTGAGCGCCGTCCTGCAGGAGCTGCGCTCGGTGCGCGGCTGCAGTGAGCGCCTGCTCAACAACGTCAACCTGGCCTGGCTGCAGATCCGCGACAGCGAGCAGCAGCAGCCCGTCATCTGCGACAGCCAGCAGTTCATCATCAACCGCCGCCACCCGGCCGTGCAGCTCGTGCTGCGCAGCGCCGCCTCGGATCCGCAGTGTGTGCGCTTTATTGCATCAGCTGTGTACACTGCGCTCAGCGTCCGACTCTCCGCCGTCTCGCTCACGGATGCGGCGCACTTTCACCGCTGCCTGGCGACGCGCGCCGCTGCCGACACGCTGGAGCGTCCGCTTGCGGCGGCGCGTCCGAGCATGGCCAAAGTGAGCACGATTCCTGCTTAGGAACCTCTCCAGAAGGAGAGATTCCATGAACAACGCGATTCCCATCCATGACCCGCAGAAGCAGGGAGAGCATACAAACGGCATCAAGAACGGCAACGGCCACAAGGTCGAGGCCGCCGGCGATGCCGCCAAAAAGCGCTCGGCAGATGAGAAAAAGTCCGAGCTCAAGGGCGAAGTGGAAGCCGCCGCCGACAGCGCTGCGGAGTCGATAAAGACCGCGGCCGACCGAGCCAAGGAAGTCCTGGGCAAGGCCGAGCAAGGCGCCCAGGGCGTCCTGAAGGACTTCAAAGAGCGCATGGCTCCGGTCGATGCGTGGGTGCGCACCACGACGACCGAGCATCCGTATCTGGTGGTCGGCACCGCGGTGGGAGTAAGCTTCATGGCCGGCTTTCTGGTTCGCCGGCGGGCGGCGGTGACGGCCGGCGTGGCGGTGGGATTTCTCGCCGGCTGCCTCATCAGCGGTCAGTCGATCGCCATGGCCAAGAAAGTCACCGACAGCGTGAAGTAGCGCAGTCCGCGGGGGCGTGTGTCGCGGGCGCACACTGTGCCGCTCCGCACCCACGACCCCGACCGATCTGGACGCGCGTCCAGACTGCCGGTCGGAGGTCGTGGGCGGCGCCCCGGATCTTTCCAACTCGATCGCAAGGAGCGTTCACATGTTCTACTGGGCCGCTGTACTTTTTGTCATCGCTATCCTGGCTGCGGCCATGGGCTTCGGCGGAATCGCCGCCAGCGCCGCGGGCCTGGCCAAGATCATCTTCTTTGTCGCGCTGGTGTTCGCAATCATCACCTTTGCGGCCGGAGTGCGTCGTAAGTAGTTCGTCGTAAAAAATAGAATAAGGAGCTTCTCATGAGTACATCGTCGCCGTTATCACCGGCGCTCGATGGTTCGCTGCGGACGTTTCAGAACCGCCATGGCCACCGGGTAGCCTACTATAAGTCGCGTGACAACATCGTCATGTCAGCCAATCTGCGGCCGCTGGTTTTAATCCACTCGATTAACGCGGCAGCATCAGCCTACGAGCTGCGTCCTGTGTTCGAACACTTCTCCTGTTCACGACCGACGTACGTGCTGGAGTGGCCCGGCTTTGGTCAGTCCCAGCGGGGGAAGCTTCACTACTCGGCGCAGCTTTACATGGATACGCTGATCGACTTCCTGCTCCTTATCACCGGGGACTATCCCGCCGTCGATCTCGTGGCGCTCTCCCTTTCGGCCGAGATCGCCGCCGCGGTGGCCAAAGAGCGGCCGAGTCTGGTCCACACGCTGACGCTCCTCTCGCCGACCGGTCTAGGCCGCGAGCCGCACCGCAATCATGTCTCGCCGATTGCCGAGCAGCTCCTTTTGAAGATGCCGTGGTCGCACGCGCTGTTTCAGCTTCTGTGCAGCCGCCCCAGCATCCGCTACTTTCTCGCCAAGTCCTTCATCGGCCCGATCGACGAAGGCCTCCAGGCCTACTGCTATGAGACCGCGCACCAGCCCGGCGCCGAGTACGCCCCCTGGGCCTTCATCTCCGGACGCTTCACCGTTCCCGAGGTATTCGATCGCGTCTACGCCGAGCTGCGCACGCCCACCCTCATCCTCTATGACAAGGACGCCTACACGTCCTTTGAGCGCCTGGGTGAGCTGATGCTGCGCAATCAATGGATCCGCTCCATTCGCGTCCCCCACACCTGCGGCCTGCCGCAGTGGGACAGCACCCGCCTCACCTGCGCTCTTTTGACCCACCACCTGCAGATGGTCCGCCGCCTCAGCCCGCAAGCCATCCACGGCTACGGCTGGGAACACCGCGAAAGCGACGTCCAGCTCCTCCACTAGCCCCCGCAAAATCCATCCCAAAGTTCCTTCTCCATCTCAGAGAAGAAACTTTGGGTCGTCTTCTGTTCTCCCCACGAAATTTTCCCCACAACGGGTGGCACCGGAGGCGGGGCCCTCGGCGCGCTAGCGACGGGGTGCCGTAGGTGACAGGACCCGTGGCGAAGCCCGAAAAGTACTCTCACCGAGTATCGCAGGAAATAAAAAAAGCCTCACGCCGAAGCCCCTCAAAGGCTCCGCCGTGAAGCTTTCCGCTAGACGCTGTCTAAGGAACGATCCCGACGCAAGACGGACAGTTGAACGTCGCCGAAGCGCAGTCCTTGTTGCCCAGGCAGTTGCTGCAAGCATCGGTCTTGGACATAAAGTCCTTATCCGCGTTGGCGTTGCCGCGGCAGCGCGACTCGCAGGCGCTGGTATCGTAGTCCTTGTCGAAGCAGCTCTGGTAACGAGCGCAGATGCCGTGGCAGTCGATGGCGTTTTCCACCGAGCCGCAGCCGCTGGCAAACACCGCGAGGGTCGAGGCGAATAAGAATGCTAGGGTCTTCATAGGTCTATCTCCTTTTGTCGTAAAAGCCTAATGGCTTATCAGTGGCTGTCGGGAATCGGCGCTTACTCGAACTTGAACTCGACCCGCCGGTTGAAGGCGTAGTCTTTTTCGCTGGTGCCGGTGCGCGCCGGCCGGTGCTCGCCTTCGCCGTGCACGCGGATGGGAATGTCCAGTCCCTTCTGCTCCAGCAGCGCCTTTACCTGCTGGCCGCGCTTCACCGAGAGCTCCAGGTTATAAGCCTGCGTCCCACGCGCATCGCAGAAGGCGTCGATGTGCAGCGCCTTGACGCCGCGGCTCTTGAAGCAGCGGATGTTGTAGTCCAGCCAGCGCTGCGCTTCCGGTACAAGCTCCGTCGAGTCGAACGGGAAGTAGAGGTTTACCACCGTGCACTCCGGCTGCGTCAGAAACGAGACGTCGAGCATGCGCGGATGCGGGTAGCTCTGGAAGCACACCAGCTGATCCGGGTGGCAGAAGTCGCCATTAGGACAGTCCGAGTCCGCCTTGCACGACAGCTTGCTATCCGGGTCGCGCTGCAAGAACGTCGGATCCGCCTTTTGCAGTTTTCCCGGCACCTCGACCTTTTCCGTGGCTTCCGGGGTCGAGTGGGCGCAAGCACCAAGCAGCAGCGGCGCAAGTAGAACACGCAGAAGACTGGCTTTCATGGGGGACTCCTTTGTTCAAAACCTAAAATCAAGTGTCCTGCCCCTAAGCAAGGCAGATGCCAGCCGCCGCACCCGCGCAGTTCCGGGGCTTAGCCCGGTTTCGCCCTGGTTTCGCCCCCTTACTGTGCTGAGTGGTTTTGACACAGTATGCGAATCCGCCACAGGTACCGGCTTCCCGGTGCCTGCCCCATAGCAGTAAGAGCCGCTGCAACGGACTGCCGCGCCGCCTTCCTTTTTCACAATTCCAACGGAGATGCGCCGTCGGCGGGTGCACGGAGGAAGAGCCGCCGCCGGCCGCTGTGTCCAGCAGAGGGCCGGCCTGGGGCTGGCATGTGGGTTGCTGCCTATTTCTGTAGCAACAAGGGTCGCCCTGGCTCGCTCCTGGGAAGACCTTCCAAGAACCCGAGCCAAGAAAACGAGGATAGGTGGATCATGAGCTACGTCATCTACGCACTATTCCCGGAACCCGGAACCGCGGAGATCGCCCTCCAAGATCTCGCCCGCACCCAGCTTACCGCGCAGGACTACCAAGTCTTCGTGCACAAAAAGAAGCTCACCCAGGATCTCACCCAGGACATCCGCGCTTCTGAAAGCGACGGCCGCAAGGGGTTTGGCATCGGCATCCTGGTCGGCGTGCTCGGTGGGGCGCTGATGGGCTGGTTGGTATCGGGCCCGCTGCACCTTTTCGCGCTGCCGCTGAGCGCCGCCATCGGCCTGGGAATTTTTCTCGGCGTGATCTGCGGCGCGCTCGGCGGCGGGATCTACGGCATGGGGCTGGTCGACGGCAACCTGAAGAAGCTGTCGGACCGCTTCCGCCCGGGCCATACTCTGGTCACGGCCGAGATACAGACCCCGGAGTCGCGGGCGATCGTGGATCAGATCTTCCGTAAGTACGGGGCCATCGAGACCTCGCACTAGGCGGAGTTACGGTTCCGCAGCGTAAGCCGATGAGCTCCGGTCGGCGTGAGGGGCCTTGTGCGACAGATAAAAGGCGACGCGCAGACCGCCGCTTGAAAGGCAGTGGCCGGGCTCGGAGAGTCCCGCCGCGCGGGCCAGCTGCGGGACGGAGGTGAGCAGGCCGAGCCGCCACCCCGCCGCGCTGCGGGCCAGCCGCCCGAGCTCTTTGTACAGCCGCTGCGGCGAAGAGAGCCGGACGCCGTAAGGCGGGTTGCACAGTACAAGTCCCGGCGGACCGGCTGGCAGGACAGCGCGTCGGGCGTCGGCTACCGTCCAATGGATCGCGGACTCGACGCCCGCGCGCGCAGCGTTGTGGCGCGCGACCGTGATCGCACGCGGATCGATATCAGAGGCATACAAAAGTCCGGGCTGAAGCGGCCGCGTGCCGGCGTCCGCTTCAGCCTTTATTTTCGTCCAGAGCGCGGGGGCAAAAGTGGGCCAGCCGTGAAATCCGAAGGTACGGTCGCGGCCTACGGCCCGCCGCGCTGCGTGGAGCGCCGCTTCGATGACCAGGGTGCCGGAGCCGCAGGTCGGATCGAAAAGCGGCGTTTCGCCGTCCCAACCGGCAAGCTGCAGCACGCCGGCCGCGAGCGTCTCGCGCAGCGGGGCGCCGGTGTCTTGGGTGCGGTAGCCGCGGCGGTGGAGCAGCTCGCCGGAGGTGTCCAGGCTGAGGGTGAAGATGTCGTCTTGGCCGCGGGCGACAAGATGCAGCGCGGGAGCGTCGTCGCTTGTCTCGGGCAGCACGGCAATGCCGCGATCGGCGATGCCCAGGGCGATACGCTCGGCGATACCGCCCGAGTGGTAAAGGCGGCAGTGATGGGCGGTAGCCGCCACGGAAACGCTGACCGGGCCGGCGGCGAACTGTTCCCACGGGAGCTCTGCGACTTGCCGCCGCAAGCTGGCAAAGTGCACGGCGCGCAGCTGGCTCAATCGCAGGAGCACCCGCGAAGCGCTGCGCAGCCACAGGTTGGCGCGATAAAGCGTCGCGAGGTCGCCGGTGAATTCCACCCCGCCGGGAAGCGTATGTAGCTCGCGCACCCCGGGCAGCGCCTGTAGTTCGGCCGTGAGCACGGGCTCAAGTCCCGGCGTGGCGACCGCGAACAAACGCAGCGGACCGGCGAGCGCGCTACTCTTCTCTGCGCCAGGTCGCCGAAGGACGGATGGGCCCGCGTGGAGTGCCGGCTCCGCCCGCGCCGCAGTGGGCCGGGCTTCTGGCTGCGGACGGGAGGCCGGCGGCACAGCCCGCGAGCGTGGCGGTGGACGCTTCACTTTCATCCCGTAACCGCGTCCAGCGCCTGGAAGAAGCGGGCGAGATCTTCCTCTGTGTTGAAGGCGTGCGGAGCAAGCCGGATCCCGCCGGCGCGGCGTGAACAGGCCACCCGCCGGGCGAGCAGCGCGGCGGCGGTGCGCTCGACCCCGGCGGCGCCGCCGGGCGGAATAAACGTCACGATCGGCGAGCGCAGCCCGCGTGTCGCCGGAAGCAACAACCGCAGCCCGCGGGCGCGCAGGCCCTCGATCAGAAGATCGGCCAGCTGGAGCGCCGCGGCGTGGATCCGCGGGATCCCGAGCTCCAGAAGAAGCTCGATCGCCGCCGCCCCGCCCAGCGCCCCGAGCAACAGCGGCGAACCCGGCTCGAAACGCCGCGCATCGGCGAGCGCCGGCCGCAGCGGGTCCACCGGATCATCGGGCGTACCGTAGGTCATGGCGCCTTGCAGGATCGGCCGCAGCTCCGCCGCCCGCCCCGGCGCCAGCGCGAGGAAGCCGTGACCGAGCGGCCCGCACAACCACTTATGCGTCCCGCCCGCCACCGCATCGATCCCCAGCGCCATGAGATCGAGCGGAAACAGCCCCAGCGCCTGAATCGCATCGACGACGAGCCAAGCCCCGACGGCGCGGCAGGCCTGGGCGAGCGGCTGGAGGTCGGTAACGGCGCCGGTCTTATACTGCACCCAGGACACCGCCACCGCCCGCGTGCGCGGAGTGATCGCGGCGTGCAGCCGCTCCTGCGCCAGGGAAAAGTCCGGCTCGGAAGGCACCACCCGGACCACCGCGCCGGTGCGTCGGGCGGCCTCATGCCAGGGGTAGGCGTTGCTGGCGTACTCCTGATCCCAAACGACGATCTCATCCCCCGGCCGCAGCGTCAGCCCCAGCGCCACCTGCGACAGCGCGGCGGCGCAGGTGTGAAACATCGCGACGTCTTGCGGCCGCGCGCCGCACAGGCGGGCATAGACGGCGCGCGCGCGGCTGTAATCAGCAAACAGCGCATCGACCGCGAACCAGCCGCGGCTCAGCCCTTGGGTGGCTTCTTCGATGGCGCGGCGAGCCGGCCGGCACAGCGGTGCAATGCCGGCGGTGTTGAGCAGGACCGCGTCGGGGTCGGGAGACAGCTCGGCCCGCAGCCGCTGGCGCACGGCGCGCAGGTCGGCATCGGTCGGCGCGGAGCTATGATCGGAGTCGGCGGCGGTGCGCGGATGGCTACTGTCGGCTGCAGTCATGTGCAGGCATCGTACCCGCCTCACAGGCGCGCGGCCAGCCTGCCGCGCCCGGGCGGCGGCGCGCCGTTACTTCTTGTTGAGCGGCAGCACGCCGGCGCCCAGGATGCGGCCGTCCGATTCGGACTGGACCAGCACGACGGCGCGCAGGGCGTCCGCTTTCCAGGCGGCATCCAGCCGCAGCGGGATCTGGCCGGAGTAGCTGTCGCCGCGCACCATGCCGAGATTTTTGAGGACGCGGACCACCGGCGCGTGGTGCAGCGTCTGGCCGCCGTTTTCGCCGCGCAGGACCTTGGTGCTAAGGCCGCTCTCGGTGATCGCCAGCACCACCGCCGCCCCTTGCGGCTTGGTCGGCGCCGAGACCTGGACCATCAGCGCATCGCCTTGGCGCTTGAGCTGCACCGCGGCCTGGCTCGGCTTTTTCGCCGCCGCCGTCACCGCCGCCGTCGCCCCGCCGCGGCTTGACCCGAGCACGTCGGTCTGGCCGTCGACCACGAGCTGCGGCGTATAGTTGCGGGTGCCGAGCCAGTTGGTGTAGCGCACCTGCCGCTGCGTATAGTCCTCGGCCGAAAACGGATCGCGCCAGCCGAGGTAGTTCCAGTAATCGACGTGCATCTCCATGGCGACTAGCGGCGCCCCGCCCACGTCCCCTTGGGCATCGAGCTGCGACAGCAGCGTATCGGCCGGCGGGCAGCTGGAGCAGCCCTCGGAAGTGAACAGCTCGAGCACGACCGGCGACCGCGGCAGCGCCTCGGCCGGCTTGGCCGGCTCGACGGCGGCGGCCTTATTCGGCCCGCCGATCCCCATAAGCGATGCAAAAAGAGTCAGCGCTCCGGTAAGAGCCCACCGACGCTTCGTCGGAGCAGCTACACCGGCGCAACCTTGCAGAGTCTTGTTGATGGGCGTCATTTCATACTTCCGATCTTATGGTGGATGTTGATGGCACGGGCCGACATCAGTAGCGCAGCGGCAGGCGGATGCCGGCCTGAAGCTTGAAGCGGTTGATCGTATCTTCGAGGAAGCTAAAGCCCCGCTCGATGCGTTCGAGGCTGACCTGGCCGACGGTGAGATCCGACATCTGCAGCTCGCCGAAGCCGCGATAGTGGGCGGCGGCGTTGCCGAGGATGCCCCACTCCGCCAGGCCGCACATGCGCACGTACAGGCCGAAGCGCTTGCACAGCTGGACGTCGAAGGTGCTCACGCCGAACTGGATGCGCACGGTGTCAAGGCGCAGCTTCTGGCGCAGCGGGTCGGCGACTTGGTTTGTCAGCAGCTGGCTGGTCACGAGCTTGGCCGCCGGGTCGCCGTACTCGATGGCGCGCGAGCTGGTCGGGCTGCTCGTCGCCGAGCTCGGGGTGATCTGGGTCCGTCCGCCGCGGATGGTGTCCGACAGGTCGCCGAGCACGAGATAGCTGGCGCAGTCGGCGCTGCTGATGCCCTCGGAGGCCAGGCACTCGACTTTGAGCTCGCTCACCCGGCCGCGCAGGGCGAGCTCGATGTTGCGCTGCTGGTCGTTCTGATCGAAATCGCGGGTGCCGCCGCGCACATCGACAAACGGCGTATCCGGCCAGCGCGCCGACTGGGTGAACTCGATCTTGCTGTCGCCTTTGACCTGGAACTCGCCGCGCAGACCCGGCACCCAGAACTGTCCTTCTTCGACGCGGATGACGCCGCCCATGGCGATGTCCGACAGCGGACCGTTGACCGTGAACCCGGTGGTCGCCAGGCGCAGATCGGCGATGTTGTTGCGCACCCGGAAGTTGCCGCGCGTGCGCACGTTGAGGTTGAGCTCCAGCCGCGACAGGAACGGGTCGCCGTCCCAGAACGGCTTTTCTTCCTCGGCGACGCGCCGGGCGGAGAGGAAGCGGTCGGCGGGATCGAAGTCCTGCAGGTAGCGGCCGGAGACCACCTCGATGTCGCCGATGAGGTGCATCTCGTCGCGGTTGCCCGACAGCAAAAGGCCCGGCGTCGTCGCCTCGAAGTTGTAGACGCCGGCGGAGCTGTGGCGCACGTTGTCGAGCTTGATGGTCAGGCGCACCCCGTCGAGGGCCTTGTGCCAGTCGGGCTTGATGAAGCCGCCGAGGCCACTGTGCTCGACGCGGCCGTTGATCGTCACCTTGCCGTCTCCGTCCACCAGCCCAAGGAGCGGTTCGCCGCCCGTCTCGCCGGCGACGCGGCCGATGACGATCTTGCTGGAGCCGCCGCGCGCCGCCGCGGGGATGAAGCGCACCGTCCCGCGGGAGAACGACAGCTCATGGAAGCGCCGCAGGTTGAGGAACACGTCCTTGGCGGTGAGCGTACCCTCGACGACCGGATCGCTGAAGCTGCCGCTGACGCGCAGGCCGGACAGGCCCAGGCTGCCGCGCGCCTCGGCGAGGTTGTTGGCGAACTTCCACTGAATGAGGCGGGCTGAGATCTCGCCGCGCAGAAGGAAGTTGATCTGGCCGGGCTGGAGATTCGTCCAGCTCTTGATCTCCATCGTGCCGTCGGCGATGGTCTCGGCGCCATCGACCGACAGCTTCAAGCTGTGCAGCGTCGCCCGATCCGGCAAAAGCTCCAGCTGGCCGGTGGGAATGTCCAGCGGCGTATCGATGTCGTACGGCACGAGGTGGGCGTTGCGCAGGTTGGCGGTGCCGCGCAGCGCCAGGGCGCCGGACGCGCCGGTGACGTGGACATCGACGGTCGCTTCGCCATGGGTGTGGCGGAACGTGGTGCGCAGCAGGTGCTCTAGGAGCTCCAGCCGCAGCTGACCCTGGATGCGCAGGTCGCTGCCCGCCGGCGACAGCAGGCCGCGCAGGCGCACCTCGCCGGCATTGAGGCTGGCGTGGGAGTCGGCGAAAAGCGGCGTCGGCGTGCGCGCCTCGGCGGGGGAGAGCATGATGGGGGCGTTGGCGCGCTCACCGATGTGGCGCTGGCTGTGAAAGAAGGCCTGCCCGACTTCCAGCTCGCGCCCGTCGGTGCACAGCATCACGTCGCCGTCGTTGTAGGCGAGGTAGCGCTGGTCTTCGCCGTCGTCGCTCACGGTGCGCACGGTGATCAGCGCCCGCGACAGCCGCAGCGTCGCCGACAGCGGCAGCTCGCTGCTCAGGGCGTGCTCGGCCAGCCGCGGGCATGCCGGGCCGCGCACCGCCGCGCTATCGACCAGCAGCACCGGCAGTCGCGGCTGGAAGAGGCCCCGCGGATCTTCGCCGAAGCGGATGCGCAGCTCGCCGCTGCTATAGATCGCCACGTCGCCGAGCTGCCCCAAGTCGGGCAGCAGCTTGGCGAGCGCCAGGTCGCACTGCGGTCCGGTCGCCGGTGTTCCCTTGTCCGGAGCCGGCGCCGCGCCGGGGGCGGCGGGACGGCAGCCAAAGCGGATCGCCAGCTCGCCGCGCGGCCGGGCGGCGTCGAGGAACACCAGCCCGTCGATATCGAAGGCATCGAACATGCGGCCGACCACCCGCGTGCCGTTGCCGACCGGGGTGAATTTCAGCTCGCCGTGGTGCAGAGTCAGGGCGCGGACCACCATCCCGAGCAAGCCGAACAGCGGCTCCGGCTCGGTCGGGGTGCTCAGCGAGTCGGGCAGGAGCAGCGGGCCGATCGCCGTCGGCATCCGCCCGCTCACGGTGAGGTCGTCGACGCTTACCTGGCCCTCCAGGCTCGGCGACAGCGGCTGCGTCGGACCGAGCACGCGCAGCTGGCCGCCGAGCCGCCCGTCGAGAATAAACGGCAGCTGCTTGACCCCGGGCAGCTCGCGCAGCGGCAGGCGCTGCAGATCCAGGCGCAGGTTCAGGGGGCGGCCGTGGTCGTAGCGCAGGTCCGCCGAGCTCGTCAGCTTGCCGTCGCCGAGCAGCGCCTCCAGGGAGCGCATCATGACGCCCGTCGGCGACAGATCGGCCTGCAGGTTGACCTTCTTGAAGCTGCCGTCCGCGGCCACGAGGACCGGCACCGCCAGCTCGACGCGCCCGGTCGGCCGATCCAGGGTGCCGGCGAGATCGGCTTTGCCCGACAGCGTCCCGGTAACATGGCTGCCCGGCGCGGTGGCGGCAAGGCTCAGATCCTCGACCTGGGCGTGCAGGCTGATCTTCGGATCGGCCGGACGGTGCAGCACGTCGCTGCCATAGACCTGCAGCGAGCCGTCGGCGGCCAGCTTGCCGGTGTCGCCGCGGCTGTGCAGGTGCGAAAGCTCTAGCTCGCCGCCCTTGAGCGCGAACTCGGTGCCGACCTCGGCGAACTTGCGCCCTAAAAGGTCCAGGTCCTTGACCAGGAACTCGCCGCCGCGCGCCTCCGGACGCAAGACGTGCCCGCCGAGCCGGAACTTGGCGGAGGCGTCGCCGGCACTGCCGTTTATCCCGAAGAACTGCAAAAGGCGCGTGGTCGCTGCGCCCTTGCCGCGCACCTCGATGGCCGGGGCTTCGACTTTGCCGCTGCGCGGTCCGACGGTGCCGCGCTCGGTGTCAAGGGCCAGCGAGTCGCCGTAAAGGTGCAGGTTCTTCCAGTACACCGTGTCCGGCGTGTACAGGAAGCTGCCGGCGATCTTCAGCTCGCGCGGGAGCGGATCGTGGCGGGCCAGGCGGTCGAGCGTCGCCTCGATGCGGTCGATCTGGACGCGCTCGGGATGGGCGTTGGCGGCGAGGTGCCCGGCCAGACGGAAGCCGCCCTTGAGCTTGCCGGCGACGAGCGGCTGCAGCATCTTGGGCACAAGCGAGAGCTGCGCCGGGTCCGCCGACAGCGCCTGGATGCGGGCATACCACGGCATCTCGCCGGCAAAGCTTATGTGCAGCGGCTCGGCGCGCAGCTGGCCGCCCAGGGCTTCGCCGGTGACCTGCGGCAGGTGGAGCTCGCTGCCGCTGACCACGAACTTGGACGCCACATGGCGGATGCCGATCGTCGCTACCTCGGCGTCGGCGTCGGCAATCTGGCCGGAGATGGTGACGCTGCGCTCCTCCGGAACCTGCGAGAACTCTTTGGAGTGCCAGGACTCTTCCAGGCACGGGTTGCGGCGGTTGCTGAGAGTCGTCGGCAAGCTCGCCGACAGCGGCCCGTAGAAGCGCACCCGGCCGCGCGGCTGCCCCATCACGATCTGGCCGGGAACAAGCTCCGTCAAGCCGCCGCCCTGCACGAAGCTCAGGTCGAGGTTGACGCCCGGATCGCAGTACGTATCGAGCAGCCGGCCGTCGACCTCCACCGGCGCCTCGCGCGCCACCAGCTTGCCGCGGAACACCAGGTCCTGACGGCGGCTGGCGCGCGCGCCGAAGCGCCGCAGCTCCAGGTCGCGCAGCGGGAAGTGGAAAGCGCCTTTGCCTTCGGCATCGGGCGTCCCCAGCACCAGCTCGCCGGTGCGGGCGGTGAGCGGCGATACCTCATAGACAAAGCCGATAAGGCCCGGGCGGTTCTCGGCGGCGTCGGTCGACAGGCGCATGGTCGCGGCGCCGCTCACCCCCTCGAGATGGCCAAACCAGCCGGGGAAGGCCATCTCGTAGTTGACTTCGTCGAAGGTGAGCCCAGCCTCGTCGATGGTGATGCGGACGTGGCCGGGTCCGGGCGGGGCATCCTCGGGCCGCGGCTTGCGGCTGCTCATCGTCGCGACGATGTTGACCTCGGTGCCAAACTCCGGACCGGTGGTTCCCGGCGGGTATAGGCGCCGGGTCTTGATCGGCGCGATGTGCACCCGCGCCTTGCGGACGTGGCCGGAGGAGAAGTGCAGCTCGACGAACGTACCGCGGCCAAACGGAGCGCTGACGGCCGAGCGCAGGAGGCCGCGAATGAGCTCGCCGATGTTGATCGTCGCATCGACCCGCTCGACCCGCATGACCATGTTGCCGTTGGGGTCGATCATGTCGAAGTCGCCGCCGGAGACCGGCACCGGCGTATTCAGGATGAGCGAGCCGAGGCTGCTCCAGTAGTCGTAGTGGGCGTAGCCGAGGTGGAACTGGCCGCGCACCTGGCCGCAGACGATCTTGGAGACCATGAGCCCCAGGCGCCGGTCGTTGAGCCCGAGGAACACCCCGAACCACAGGAGCATGATCGCCGCCACCACCTGAAACACGCGCCGGACGAGCGTGCGCCGCAGCGGGATGATCGCTCTGGGCTCAGACCGGGGTAGTAAGCGCGACCGATCGCTCACGGAAACTGAGGGTAGCACGACCGCGGACGCGCGGCAGCGGCGGACCGGCGAAACAAGGGGAGACAAAGGCGGCTTTTTTCTCCTGCCTCGCTGACGACTCGTGGTGCGCCGGCGCGATGGCGCCGGGCGCCGCTTGTCCCGGCGGGCGCGGCGGCCGAAGCGGCGGCGCGAAGGTATGGCGGTCGGTCCCTAGTGCAGCCGGCCGCGAATTTGTAGCTGCTGCAGCTTGTAAAGAATCACCTGAGCTAGGTATTGTAGGCAGGTGAGCTCGGACAAACCGAAGGCTGCGGGCAGCCTTGGAACTTCCGGGGACGTCCGAGCCGCAGCTTGCAGGTTTTTTCGGGGGAGGGGAGATGTCGCTTCGCGAAGGCGCTATTCCGCTACGGATCGTCGTACTGGGTGCCGGGCCGATAGGGCTTGAGGCGGCGCTGTACGGGGCAGAGCTAGGGCACGAGGTCCTGGTCATCGAGCGCGGCGAGGTCGGGGCGGCGGTGCGCTCGTGGGGGCACGTGGAGATGTTTTCGCCCTGGGCGATGAACGTCTCGGGCCTGGGCCGCCGCCGCCTGCTTGCGGCCGGCCACCGCGTTCCCGGCGAAGCGGCGGCCGCAAATCCCACCGGCGCCGAGTACGCCGAACGCTACCTCCTCCCGCTGAGTCAGGACGCGCTGCTTTTCGGGCGCATCCGCCAGCACACCCAGGTCGTGGCGGTGGGCAAGAGCGGTCTGCGCAAGGGCGATCTCATCGGCAAGGCGGCGCGCGGCAGCTACCCGTTCCGCCTGCTCGTCGAAGACAAGACCGGCGAGCAGCTCGAATACGCCGACGTGGTGCTCGACTGCACGGGAACGTACGGGTGGCCTAACGCCATCGGCGCCGGCGGCATTCCCGCGGCGGGCGAGCGCTGGCTGGAAGAGCGCTTGATCCGCCACGTGCCCGATGTGCTGGGCCGCGACCGCGCCCGCTTTGCCCGCCGCCGCGTGCTGCTGGTCGGCGGTGGACTGTCGGCGGCGACCACCGTGGTGGCGCTGGCCGATCTGTGCGCCGCCGAGCCGACGACCCAGGTCGTGTGGTCGGTGCGCCACGAGCTGGCGCAGCCCTACCAGCCGATCGAAAACGATGCGCTGCCGGCGCGGGCGCTCCTGCACCGCGCGGCCAATCGTCTGGCCGCGTCGGCGCGCGAGACCTCCTCGGCCCTGTCCTACCGGCCGGCCACCAGCGTCGACAGCATCAGCGCCGAAGGCCACCGCCTGCGCGTGCGCCTCCTGCACGACGGCGGCGCTTACACCGAAGAGCTGTTCGATGAAGTCATCGGCCTCACCGGCTACGGCCCCGAGCGCCGCATCTACCGCGAGCTGCAGGTGCACGAGTGCTTCGCCACCCTGGGACCGATGAACCTGGCGGCGTCGCTGCTCGGTAAAAGCGGCGACTGCCTGGCGCAGCCGGCGCCGGGCCCGGAGACCCTGAAGAACCCCGAGCCGCGCTTTTTCATCCTCGGTGCCAAGAGCTACGGGAGAAACAGTGCGTTTCTGATCCAGCTGGGACTTTCGCAGATCCGCAGCGCCTATGCGCTGCTGCACAAGGATCCGGGGCTCGACTTGTACGCGGCGGACGCGGCCGACGCGGCGGCAGCAGCGCCGCCTAGCGCGGCAGCCCGACTGTGATCGAAGGCTTGATGACCACCTGAATCTTGCCGGCGGGGATCGGCTCGCCGCCGCGCACCGTCTTGGTGGCGGCGACCATCAGCACGAACGGAACCATCGGGTTTTGGACATAGTAGGAGAACTTGTCGTGCGCCGCCGTGCCTTCCATGATGAGCACATGCTGCGAGCCTTCGGGGATTAAGGTCATGCTCTTTATCGGCTGGAGCGTACCGAGCGCCACCACCCCTTGATCCGTAGGCTGCTTGGCCCCCGACGGTCCGATATAAAGCTGCAGCGCCGGAATATCGAACGTGGCGGTGTTCATATTCACGCCGTACGCCAGGTCGATGGTGTGGACAAACCGCACCGCTTTGCTGCCGACGCTGCTGGCGAACGACGAGTCCATCGACAGGTTCACCGTGGACGGCAGGACGACGCTGACATCGGCGGCGCACGAAGATGGCGACTGGGTGGTGTCGCAGCGGACGTTGCTGGCGCCGGAGATCTGCGTCGAAAGCGCGGCGCAGGAATTCATCGGGCAGGGAATCGACTGCGCCGTGCCGGAGGCGCTGCCGAAGTCGTGGCCGTAGGTCTGCGAGCTCAGACCAATGGTGATGTCAAAGATATTGGATGAGATGAGCCCGCAGCCAAGCGCCGCGCCCGCCACAAGCCCGGCCGCAAGGGCTGCTCGCACTCCCGTTCCCAGATGTTTCCGCCGGAGCCAATTGGAGTTAGTGCGCATAGTACTCAATCCTATTTGAAGTGGTGTGAATAAAGGCCGCAAGCTCATGCTACCACGGCGCTTGACGACTGGACCACCAGCAGGTCATGGTCAAGGTTGCTCGCCTACCCCGATAATAGCTAGCGAATAGCCCGCGGCTGGCGAGCGGAAATGCTGCGATTCTGCAATGCTGAGATTGAGATGCTGAGCATGATATGGCGATGGCGCAGATGTATGCCGACTCGGAGCCCATGAAGCGGCCTTTTCGTACATTCATCGGCGTTGATCTCGGCGGCGGCAAGGGGAAGACCACTGCCCTTACGCGGCTGCGCTGGGAACCGGCGTCCGGCAGCTCCGCCAAGCTCACCCCGGGCGGGGTGCTCATCGTCGAAGAGTGCGGCGGCAGCCGGACCGGCCCCGGCCCTGCGTCGATCCGGAGCGGGGGCGGCAGCAGTGGCAGCAGCCGCAGCAGCTTTGGGTCGGGGCCGTCGCCGTGGTACGACGAGCGCCTGGTGGAGTATCTGCTCCACCATCACTCGGATTCCGTCGTCGCCATGGATGCGCCGCTCACCTTGACCGCCTGCGTGCGCTGCCAGCTGCCGGTGTGTCCGGGCCTTTCTTCGTGCGAGGTCGAGACCGTGCGCTGGTTCCGCGCCCGCGGCGCCGCCGCCGACCCGAGCGGCAAGCCCAAATACACCCCCTACACCCAGCGCGCCACCGAGGTCGTCCTCCATGAGGATCACGGCATCATGCCGCGTGAGACGCTCGGGCAGGGCATGGGGCCGCTCACCGCGCGCATGGCGTACCTGCGGCACGCGCTCAGCGGAACCTTCGTGCTCAACCAAAATCTCCTTGAGGTCTACCCCAAGGCGACGCTGACCCAGCTGTTCCCCGACCCGGAGCCGGCGGCGGCGGCGGGCAGCGAGCGCAGCGGCGGGCCAGCGGCGGCGAAAAAGCCGCTCGGCATCGGCTATCGCGATGGGAACGGACGGGTCATCGGGCTCGATGGGGCCGCGCGGCCGCGCAGCGCCGCGTCCCAGGTCGCGCGGCACTACAAGCGCTCCGGCCACGCCCTGCAGATTCGCGAGCAAGTCCTATCCGCGCTGGCGGCGCTGGCCGGCGTCCACGAGCTGCGCTAGATCGGAAGAGCGTCGTGTAGGGAAAGAGTGTCTTCGCCTGTGTA
>CALFML010000783.1 GCA_937879845.1 uncultured Myxococcales bacterium | reverse complement strand
TCTTTTCCCGGGGAAGATAGCCAAAGGACCGGTATAACGGCTCTCCCGCCAGCGTTGCCATCATTTCAGCCCGCTTGAATCCGGCGGCACGCGCTGCATCTTCGCACAATCCCAACACCATTCGCCCGATGCCTCGGCGGGCGAAATCCGGATCGGTATACATCGCGCGGACCTTGGCTGCATCCGTTGCCGGATCGAGCGGAGCCGGTTCGCGCGCAACGATGCTGTCATCACCACCGTAAAGTGTTGCCCGCCAGCTCCATCCTCCGGACCCGACGATGCGGCCCTCGGATTCGACCAGAAAATAGGTCTGGTCCTTCACCAGCTGGGTATCGAGCCCCATGACCCGATGGCTGGCACGAACTTGTTCGGGCGACAGGAAGCCATGCTGCAATTGCTCGATCGCGCGCGCCATCAGAGTCCGCAGAGCAGGCAGATCCTCCATTTGGGCGAGCCGGTGCACAAGGTCAGCCATGCCAGCCCTCTCAATAGCCGGCAACACTGCCGGTCGGCAGCCGCGGGTCGATCGCACCATAAAGACGGTCACGCCCATAGGGAGCCTGCCCCACAGCCGGGCCGCCGACCAGGATTGCAGCGATCTGGTTACCATAGTCCATCGCTTCCAGCTTGTGCCCCCGCGCCTCAAGAGACTCCATCGTATCCGCGCTGAGCGCATGGGCCTCATAGTATATGACATCGGGCAACCATTGGGCATGGATGCGCGGAGCATCAACTGCCTCGGTCACAGTCATGCCATGATCCAGTACATTGATCATGACCTGCAGGACGCCGGTCGGGATGTGGCTGCCGCCCGGCGTCCCCACAACCATTACGAGTTTGCCATCCCGGGAAACGATGGTTGGGCTCATCGACGAAAGCGGCCGCTTGCCCGGCGCAATGGCATTGTTCACGCCGTCGACAAGGTGTTGTTGCCCGTGCAGCGCAGCGGTCCGCGCACCGCCGCGTCGAGCAAAGCCGGCAGCCGCAAGACCGCTGCCATCGCCGCATCTGCCATAGGCGAAAAAAAATCACCCGCCGCTCCCTGAGCAGCCAGCCAGATTCGTCTGGATTTGCTGACCCGCGGCGGGAGGCGCCGGAGTCGGGAAGCCGGGTGCGTTCGCGATAAGGTGCCGCAGGAGACAAGACCCGCGGCGGCGCCGGCAAGGGTCTCATCCTTTGGACTTGGCGCTTAGCGCGGGCTAGGGCTTAGGCCGCAGCTCGACGCCGAGCAGGATGGCGCTCGCCACGGTAAGGCCAAGGCCGCCGGCCAGCACCCCGACCCCAGTGGTCTTGGAATCGAGCGCAGTCGGGCAGAGCGGCGCCGCCGGACAGCTCTGCAGTCCATCCAGACCCCACAAAACGCCGCCGGCGATCACTCCAGCCAGACCGATGCCGCCGACCACCAGCGCCGCGGTGAGCGCAGTTTTGCGATGCGGCTTCCAACCGGTGACGGGATCCGCCCGCAGATCCGGGGACAGCACAAGATGCAGCGTGCCCGCATCCCCAGGCTTGAGCCGCACCTCCTGAAAGGTCGAGCGGCCGGCCTGAAGCTCGACCCGGTGGCGCCCTGGATCGATCGACAGCGGCGCGGTCAGCGGCACTTGGCCGGCCGGCTTGCCGTCCACCACTACCGTGGCGCCTGGCTCATCGGCGGTAATGGTCAGCTTGCCAAACTGCGCGTTGAACTGGTCGCGCATCTTGGCGACATCATTTAGCTGCTGCCCGGCCGGCATCTTATTGGTCGGCACCACCGCGACGTAGCGATCGAGGATCTTGAGACCTTCGGTGGGTCGTTGCAGTTGGAGGTACAGCTCGGCAATCGGCCACAAAAGCGCCGGGTGCGGGGCGCGGTCGTAGGCGTCTGCGAGCACCCGCAGCGCCCCCTCGTAATCGTCCGCGTTGACCTTGGCCTTGGCTTCCTCGACCACGGTGCGGAGCTGGCGATCGACTTCATTTTCGCCGCCGCCTGAGCCGGACGCCGCAGCGGGCGGGCCTGCCGCACAGGCGAGAAACAGGCCCACGGCGAGCACTTGACCGATCAGCTTTCTTGGCTGGCTCACGGAAGATCGTCCCCGGCTCAATTTTTCTTGATGACGCTCAAGTTCGGAACCTTGCCCGGCACTAGCTTGACGACGAACTTGGTCTTGCCTTTCTTGGCGGACTTGCGCAGATCCGCGGGCAGAAAGACCTGCGACGCATAGCCCGGAGCGGTTGCCTCGCACTTGCCGCCAGTCGGACCCAATTTCACCTGCCAGTTCTTTCTCGGGGCGATGGTGATCGCCTTTTGCCCTGCGCATGCCAAAGAAATCTGGACCGGCGACTCATTGGCGAAGGTGAGCCGGAGGTTGGCATCGGGCTTGGGTCGATTGTCCGGGTCGGGATTCTCTGGCGTATCAGGACCTGACTTCGCCTGCGTATCGGTATCGCTCACCCCAGCGCCGCCGTCGGCATGCTCTTTGGGGACGGGATCCTTGTTCGCCAGCGGGATGCTGGGGCGATGGTCTGGCTTAGGCTTATCGTGGTTGGCGCGAATCTGCATGATGATAAGGATTATGCCGACCACAAACAGCCCGGCGGCCGCTCCCAGGGCCCGCCACAACCAGGGGCTGCGCTGGTCGCCAATCTGCGACCGCGTCGTCACCGCCACATTGGCGACACTCACCGCGCGGCCCGACTGACCCGGCGACGAGTTTATCCCCGTCACCGGCGGCATCGTGCCGCTCCAAGAGGCGTTGGGTCCGGGAATAATCGCCGAGTTCTCGCCCAGGTGCGAAGAGTTCCCCTCGACCTCCGCCAGAAGCGCCTGCGCCAGCTCGTCCATGTTGGCGTAGCGGTTCTCCCGCCGGTTCGCCATGGCCTTGAGGACGATCTGCTCCAGCGATTCCGGGATATTGAGCTCCGGGTGGCGCTGCCGCGGCGGTATCGGCTTCTCTGTCAGGTGCTTCATCAGCGTCGACATCGGGCCGTTGCCGCGGAACGGCACTTCGCCGGTCAGCATCTCATACAATATGCAGCCGAGCGCATACTGATCCACGCGGGCATCGATCGGCTCTCCGGCCGCCTGCTCGGGCGACAGATACTCGGGTGTGCCGAGCACCGTCCCTTGCGTGGTCTGCCGCATGTTGACCAGCGGCTTGACATCTTTATCGGTGGGCGACTCGCGCGTGCTCGCCATGATCTTGGCGATGCCGAAGTCGAGGATCTTGACAAAGTCCCGCTTCTGGCGGTCAAGGAGGAAAATATTTCCCGGCTTGAGGTCGCGATGCAGGATGCCCTTTTCGTGGACCGCCTGCAGCCCGCGGGCGACTTGCTCGCCGATGCGGCACACCCGCCGTGGCGGCAGCGCGCCGTTGCGGATGACCGCCTCCAGCGTCTTGCCTTGGAGGAACTCCATCACCAGATAGGGGTGTCCGTCCTCGAGCACGCCGAAGTCGGTGATATCGACGATGTGCTCGTGCCCGATATGGCAGGCGCTCTTGGCCTCAAGGAGAAATCGCTGCTGCGCATCCTCGTCCTGCGCCTCGCGCAGGAGCTTTATGGCAATGGGCTTGTCGAGAACGGTGTGACGGGCCTTATAGACGATGCCCATGCCGCCGCTCGACAGGAAGCTTTCGATCTTATAACGCTCGCCGAGCACCGAGCCAATCAGCGGATCGGTGACAGTGGCCTGCTCCGTGGTCTGCGCCACCGGACAGACGTGCTGCTCCTTGAAGCCATACGACTGATGGCAGTTCTGGCAGAAGCGGCTGACGACGGTGGTCGTAACGCTCATGCCTTGAGCCTCCAGTCTATTTCATCGCGGCACTGTCCGCGATTTTGTAGCTTGGGGCCGTAGATGCTCATGAATCGAGAAGACACGCCGAATTTATAAGACGACAATTCGCACTCCCAGTCAAGGATTGCTAAAGGTCTTGCATGCGTAACGCTTGCTTATTCCGGCATGGAGCTTGACCGCGCGGGCCGCGACGACGCATCCAGCGCCGACGAGAAGGTTAAGGCGTTCAGGTATGCGCAAGTATCCAAAGTCCGCTTGTATGCTCAAAGATGTTCATGTCGGGATGAGGCGCAGCCGTCCCATGCCGCGCCATTGCGTGCACGGGCCCTGCCCAGCTTCGCTGGGGGCAACTGTCAGGGAACTGTCCTAGTAAAGATGGCTGGCGGCGCTAATCGCCCAGGACAGGTAGATGACCGTGGCCCCGGCGAGAGCGCTTGGGAGGGCGGCGCGATACAGGGCAAATTCCAGATAGGATCTCCAGCCGGGAGCGCGCTCCGCCGCCTGAATTTCGCTCGGCTTTGCCATCGGGACAGGCGTTGATTTTGCCGAAAGCTCCGTCAGCGCGGCGCGCGCAACTTGAGCGGTCAGCGCATCGCTTGGAAAAAGCGAAGGCAGAGCGCGCAGCTGGTCAAGCAGCGGATCTGCTTCCGCGCGATCCTTGCCAAGCGAGCCTGTTCCCGCAGAAGTTGCCTCTGCGATGCGCCCCGAGGCAGTTTGGTGGCTCGTATC
This sequence comes from uncultured Myxococcales bacterium, assembly GCA_937879845.1. Lineage (GTDB taxonomy): Bacteria > Myxococcota_A > Polyangia > Palsa-1104 > JAEUJZ01 > CALFML01. Next base: position 19 of record CALFML010000783.1, on the reverse strand, counting down.
TTTGGCCGCTGAATCCATA